>CAYVHH010000331.1:0-3446 GCA_964450175.1 uncultured bacterium
CGCGCAGGGCCGCCAGCGCCCGCTCGGACTTACCCTCCTGCACCAGCGCGATCGTGAAGATGACGACGATCGACGCGGCCAGGACGAGGGCTTCGTGGATGTCTCCCAGCAGGAGGTAGATGGCCGCGCCGGCGACGAGCAGGAGGAACATCGGCTCGCGAAGTACCTCGAGCGCGATGGCAAGTGGCCCCCGCCGCTGCGCGCCGGGCAGCGTGTTCGGTCCGTCCGCGGCGAGGCGCCGCGCTGCTTCGGCGCGACTGAGACCACGGCCGCTATCGGTCGTCATGGATTCGCGGCGGAGCGGATCGTGAGCCGCGTCACCGGGCGGTTACTCGACGTGCCGAAGGAGTTTCGCAGCTCTCACCTTCTTTCGACTGAGAGTGTGCGGTAGTCCAGCTTCACGACCCGGCCGCCCAGGCGGTAGTAGCGGTCGATCACAGCCCCCTCACGGTTGGCCAAGGTGCGAGAACTATCGCCCACATGCCGACACACCCTTGGCGCATTTTCCCATCAAACTCCCACCTCGGCTTTCCTTCTCAGCCGATGCCGTGTTGGGGGCTAGAATCTCGGCCATGCGGATGGGGTAGCGGCGGCCCGTCCTACTCACCGTCGATGACCACCGTGCCATCCACGAGGTCTATGCCCTAGCCTTCGAGAAGGACTACTCAACGGCCTGGAGGTTCCCGAGCGGGCGCTCAAGGTGCAACCCGGATTGATGGTCGTCATCGCGTTAGTCATCGACTCGTCGCAGAGCGCGTTGCGAGCCCTCCGTCGAGGCGCGACCGACTACTTCGTCAGCCGACAGACCCGGACGTCATGGAGATGGTCGTTCGGCCGCTCCTCGCGGCTCGCGCCGAATCGTCCACCCGCTTTGCGTTGACTTCGGCTCGCGGCGATCCGAACGTACATCTCATGACCGACGCGCGAGGCGATTGTCGCCCGCAGGAAGGAGTCGAAGAGATGCTGACTGCACCGTTCCGCCACCACCCGGGCCATTGCATCCTGCCGCCCCACATTCTGGTGCACATTGCCACGAACAGCCCGACGAAGGAGCTGCGCGATCTCGCGGTCCATGCCCTCGAGCTGGATCAGAGCCTCCGCGCCAGCCGGGCGACGTTCTCTCTGATGGGAGGCTTGCGGGTCGGGCATCCCGCGGCGGCCGCGGCGCCGCCACAGGAAAAGCGAACGATCTACGACGCCCAGCACACGCAGCACCTGCCCGGACGTCTCGTGCGGTCCGAAGGCCAGCCGCCGGTCGGGGACGACGCGGCCAACCAGGCCTATGAGGGCCTGGGCGACACCTTCAGTTTTTATCTGACGGCCTACCAGCGGAACTCGATCGACAACGCCGGACTGCCGCTGGTCGCCTCGGTGCACTTCGGCCGGAAATACGACAACGCCTTCTGGAACGGCCAGCAGATGGTGTTCGGCGACGGCGACGGCGCGATCTTCACCGGATTCACCGGATCGATCGACGTCATTGGCCACGAGCTCACGCACGGTGTCACCGGCAGCGAGGCGAATCTCACCTATCAGGGCCAATCGGGCGCGCTCAACGAGTCCATCTCCGACGTATTCGGCTCGTGCGTGAAGCAGTTCAAGCTGAAGCAGACGGCGGCGCAGGCGGATTGGCTGATCGGGGCCGGATTGCTCGCGCCGGGCATCCAAGGCGTCGCGCTGCGATCGATGAAGGCTCCCGGAACGGCGTACAACGATCCGCAGCTCGGCAAAGACCCCCAGCCGGCCGATATGGCCCACTTCGTCCACACGAGCCAGGACAACGGTGGGGTCCACATCAATTCGGGGATTCCCAACCACGCGTTCTTCCTCGCGGCGGCGCGAATCGGCGGGCATTCGTGGGAAAAAGCCGGCCGCATCTGGTACGACACCGTCTGCGATCACAACCTCAAGCCCTCGGCGAGCTTCTCGGCGTTTGCGCAGCTGACCGCCCGCCATGCCGGGCTCCTGTACGGCAGCGGCAGCACGGAGCAGAAGGCCGTGCTCGACGCGTGGAGGCAAGTCGGCGTGAAGTAACAAGGCCGGACTCGGCGGGAGCTCTGTCTGGCGGCCGATTCGCCGTCATGGCAAGGTAAAGTGACGACGGTACGGAGAGTGAGCGCAAAGGCCAAGAGTTGTCTGTGCACGATCGCCGCGATCGTGGGCTGCGTCTGGGGTCCGGCGCTCGGAGACTGCGCCCTGACCGTGATCCTGGCACGCCACGCGGAAAGGGCGTCGTCCGCCGACCCGGACCCGCCGCTGTCGGCCGCGGGCAAGAGGCGAGCGCAATCGCTCGCCTCAATGCTGAGTGTCTCCGGCGTCAGCGCCATCTACGCGACGGAGTTCCGCCGGACACAGCAGACGGCGCAGCCTCTCGCTGACTTGACGCACCTGACCGTCCAGCGTATCGACGGGAACCGCACGGCGGATCTCGTCGATGCGATCCAGAAGCAGAGCGGCGTCGTCGTCGCGATCGGTCACAGCCATACGGTGCCGCGCGTGATCGCGGCGCTCGGTGGGCCGCCCGTCGAGATCGGGGAGACGGAGTTCGACTCCGTGTTCGTCGTCTCGATGGCCGGCGGCGAGGTCTCGGTCGTGCGCCTCCGCTACGGAGCCGGGGCGCCCCCGGCCCAGGTGTCGCCGACGTCGAACAAGAGGAGTCGGGTCATGAAGATCAATTTCGCGAGGAGCGGCGGCTTCGCGGCCATGCCGGGACTGACGGTGCAGGGCGTGGTCGACCTCGACGATCGAGCGGGCAAGGTGACGTCCGAGTCACGGAAGTATCAGCGCGCGCTTCCGCCTGGGGAAGTCGAGCAGCTCCGGCTCGCGGCCGATCCGGCACGAATGTCTCGCGCGAAAGCGGCGCTGGCCGCGCACTCCCGGACGCTGAACGATGCCTACCAGTACGACATCACCATCGTGACCAGCGACGGCAAGAGCCAGACGCTGACGTTCAACGCGGCCGGGGGCGACGACGTCGACAAGGCCGCGCCGGGATTGGGTGGCCTGGTCCGCTGGATCGACGACGAGGCGCAGAAGATCAAGGAACACCGCTGAGACGATGAGGGCCTTGCGGCGTCCCGCAAGGCCCTCGCAAACGAGGAGCGGCCGACCTGATTCGACCCGGCGACGTCCAGCTTGGGAAGCGGGCGAAGCACTTCTCGGCGCGCCCGTCCTCTGGGGACCGCTGAGGAGTCGTGACGCAAGGCCGGCAAGACCGGAGGACAGGCCAGGAAGCCGATCGGGCATCACCGAGGTCCATGAATGCACGCACGTGTCGGAAGCGCAGCCGGGGTGATCTGGCGGTATCTGCATGAGCACGGCGATGCCACCATTCGACGACTCAAGAAGGAGACGAAACTCTCCGACCAAGTGCTGCTCATGGCGATTGGATGGCTTGCCAGAGAAGACAAACTCGTCCTCACGAGAGCGGGCAGCACGCTGAAGAT
>CAYVHH010000332.1:0-12745 GCA_964450175.1 uncultured bacterium
CCACGGCAAGCAGATCGCCGGCATCTGCAGCGACACCTGGGGCATCGAGGTCCGCCCCAACGACACCGGCCCGGACGTCTTCCAGCCCTGGCACTGGGTCACGATCCCGGCGATCGGGATCGTGCACGGCGAGATCTTCTATCTGAAGGAGCTCGCCGAGGACTGTGCCGCCGACCGGGTCTACGAGTTCTTCTTCTGCGCGCCGCCCCTGGTGATCCCCAAGGGCACTGGATCGCCGATCAACCCGCAGGCGATCAAGTAGCGCCGGGGCGCGTCGCGAAGTCGCCGTCAGCGACTTCCGAGATGGCCGACGATCGTCTTCTGGTAGTCGAGGAAGGCGACGCTCAGGGGATCACGAGGACGCGGAAGTGGGATGCGCGTCTGGGCGCGGACCGTCCCCGGGTGTGGTGAGAGCACGATCACGCGGTCGGCGAGGTAGACGGCCTCGGCCACGTTGTGCGTGACGTAGAGAACTGTCTTGCGCGTCTCCTCCCAGACACCGACGAGCAAGCGCTGCATCTCGTCGCGGGTCAGCGCGTCGAGCGCGGCGAACGGCTCGTCCATCAGCAACACCGACGGGTTGTAGGCGAGCGCGCGGGCGATGGCCACACGCTGCTGCATCCCGCCCGAGAGCTCGTGCGGGTAGGCGGCGCCGAAGCGCTCGAGGTCGACCAGCCTCAAGAAGCGCCGGGCCGTCTCGGCACGCTCCGCCGCGGCGACGCCCCGCATCTGCAGGCCGAACTCGACGTTGCGCTGCGCCGTCCGCCACGGGAAGAGCTGGGCGAAGTCCTGGAAGACGACGCCGCGGTCACCGCCGCGACCGGTCACGACCGCGCCGCCGATCCGGATCTCGCCCGCGGTCGGCCGAAGAAATCCCGCGACGATGTTGAGCAAGGTGGTCTTTCCGCAGCCGCTCCGGCCGACGATGCAGAGAAATTCCGAGGCGGCGACGTCGAAGCTGACCTCGCTCAGGGCCGTGACGGGCCCGTCGGTGCCGGCGTAGGCGTAGCCGACCTTCGACAGCTCGATGTGCGGCATTCGCGGCTCAGGTCCGCACGGTCTTCACCATGCCCCAGCGGCCCACCGTCCGGTGCTCGAGCATCTGGAAGACCAGACGCTCGATGCCGAGGCCGAGCACCCCGATGACGAGGAGGCTGCCGAGCATGACGTCCGTGTTGAGATATTCCTTGGAGTCGAAGATCACCCAGCCGAGCCCCCAGCTGGTCGCGGCGATCATCTCGCCGCCCACGACCGCGATCCACGCCCGCGCGAACGCCTGGCGCAGCCCCGCGATGACGAACGCGAGCGATCCCGGCAGCACGACCCGGCGGAACACCGCGCGCTCGCCGGCGCCCATCGTTTCGGCCGCGCGGATCCAGATCCGGTTCACCGACTTCACGCCCGTCCACGTGTTGAGGATCACCGGGAACGTGGCGGCGTAGAGCACGAGCGCGATGCTCGCCGCGTTACCGAGCCCGAACCAGAGAATGAAGAGCGGCACCCATGCGAGCGACGGGATCGGGCTCAGCACGCTGACCAGCGGCAGCACGAACGATTCGACACGGCGGAAACGGCCCATGAGCATCCCGATCGGGATGCCGACCGCCAGGGCCACCGCGAGGCCCACGACGATCCGGAACATCGTGTACGCGATGTGCACGAAGAGGCTACCGTCGAGCGCCATCCGCCCGATCGCGGCGCCGATCGCCAGCACCGACGGGGTGATGGCCGGCGGCAGCATGCCGCTGCGGGCGAACACCTCCCAGGCCGCGGCCGCCAGGCCGAACGAAAGGACGATGCCGAGCGGGCTCATCGCGTCAGCATGCCCCAGCGGACCACGGTGTAGCGCTCGAGCCGTTCGAACACGAGCTTCTCGAGCACGAGGCCGACGATGCCGATCATCGCCAGGCCCGCGAGCATCACGTCCGTGTTCAGGAATTCGCGTGCGCCGAAGATCAGCCACCCGAGACCGAAGCCGACCGCGGTGAGCATCTCCACCGCGACGAGCACCCGCCAGGCGCGCGCCAGGCCCAGTCGCAGGCCGGTGAGCACGTAGGGGAGCGCGCCGGGCAGCACGACGGACCGGAAGAGCTGGCGCTCCTGCGCGCCCATCGACTGGGCCGCGCGGATCCAGATCTCCTTGACCGCGCGCACGCCGGACCAGGTGTTCACCGCGATCGGGAACGCGGCCGCGAACGCGACCAGGAGGATCGCTGGCAGATTGCCGAGCCCGAACCAGATCACGAACAGCGGCGCGTAGGCGAGCCCGGGGATCGGGTTGCCGACGCTCACGAGGGGCAGCAGCAGACGCTCGGCCCAGCGCGAGCGCCCCATCAGCATGCCGACCGCGACGCCGGCCATCGCGCCGAGTCCGAAGGCGAGGGCCAGGCGCCCGAGCGTCGCGAGCGCGTGGGCGGGCAGGATGCCGCTGACGATCAGGCGCGCGAAGGTCGCGATCACCGTGTCGACGCCGGGGAAGAGCTTGGGCGGGAACGGACCGAACATCGCGAAGGCCTGCCAGAGGATCGCGACCGTGACGAACGGCGCGGCGGCGCCCGCGCCGGTCGCGAGCATGCGACGCAGGGTGGTCGAGACCCCCCGGCTGTACACGGCGCTAGCGACCGGCTTTCGCTTTCGCCAGCAGCTCCCGGTTGAGCGAGCGGCTCAGGTCGGGGATCGCCTTGATCCGCCCCTCGATCGTACCGGCGAGCAGATCCTTCGCCTGATCCTTGAGGTAGCTCTCGATCGCCGGCGCGATGTCCGGCTCCCACCGCATCCGGCGCAGGGCCTTGTCGATGACCGCGACCGGGACCTCGCGGCCCAGCGATTTCTGCTCGTCCGTGTAGACCGCCGCCGCCTTCTCCGGCTCCTCCTTGAGGAGCTTCACCGCGCGCAGCCAGCCGCGCAGGTAGGCGACGACGGCGTCGGGCTGCTCCTTGAGGATCTTGTTCGTCACCGTGAGCATGAACGGCATCTGGTCGTACTTGCAGAAGTTGTCGATGACCCGCACGAGCCCCTCGTGCTCGGCGATCGCGACGAACGGGTCGGCGACCGTCGCCGCGTCGATCGCCTTGGCCAGGAGACTCGGGATCCGGTCCTTCGCGTCCGGGATGTTCGGCGTCTCGACGTCGCCGGGCTTGAGCCCGTAGCTCGGCATGACCTTCGAGAGGAAGATGAACTCGGTGACGGTACCCTTCGGGATCCCGACCTTCTTGCCCTTGAGCTGGCCGACGTTGTTGATGTCGGAGTCCTTGCGCACGACGATGTGGTTGGTGCCGCAGAAGAGCGAGTTGACCGCGACCGCGGTGTAGGGCACGCCCTTGTCGAGCCCGATCAGGAACGGCGTCGTCGCCGTCGAGTTCACGTCGATGGCCCCGGCGATCATCGCGTCGCGCCCGTCCTTGCCGAGCGCAAACCGCCGCCAGTCGACCTCGAGCCCTTCCTGCTTGAAGTAGCCCTGCCGGATCGCGATGACGTCGGGCACCCCCATCAGCTGAGTGTGAACGCCGAGCCGGATCTTGAGCGGACGCGACTGGGCGGCGGCGAGCGCGCCCAGGACGAGGACGAGTCCAAGCACGGCCGAGAGCGCTGCCCAGCGTTTGCGCGTCATCACATGACCTCCCGGGAAACCATCGTGCGGTAGTCGGGCGGACTCTAGAAGCGCCCCGGAATCTTGTCAAGCCGCCGGCGGGAGATGCTACGATCCCGGGCCGGGGAGACCAGCCATGACACAGAACGGTGCCCTCTCGAAGAACATGCGGCTTCTGGGTCAGAACGACCTGGGCGGCTTCGGCAACTGCGGCGAGGGGATGGCCATCCAGCTCGCGCGTGACGGGCGGCGGGTCCTGTGGCTCGGCCACGAGTCGGCTCCGAAGAACTTCACCGCCGTGGACGTGACGGATCCGCGAAAGCCTTCGGTCATCGTCCAGACCGATCTCCCCCACGGCGACATGCGCTCGAACAATCTGGACCTCGTCGGCGACCTGCTGGTGGTCCCGTACCAGACGAGCCGGCCCGGCGCGCAGCCTGCGGGCGTCGAATTCTTCGACGTGGCGGACCCGGGCAAGCCTCGCTCGATCGCGTTCTTCGACGCCTCCGGGCCTCACTCGCGCGGCGTGCACCACCTGTGGTTCGTCGACGGCGCGTATCTGCACCTCGCGAGCGGCGCGCCGGACTTCAAGCCGAGAAATCCGAAGGACGACCAGTTCTACCGCATCATCGACGCGCGGCAGCCCACGCAGCCGGTCGAAGTCGGGCGCTGGTGGCTACCCGGGACGCGCGACGGCGATCCGGAGCCGCCGCCGGTCCGACATCCGAAGTTCGACGCCGGCTTCCGCGCACACAACACGAACGTCTACCCGCGCCGGCCCGACCGCGCGTGGATCGGCTACATCGACGGCGGCGCGATCGTCCTGGACATCGCGGACATGGCGCGGCCGCGCCTCCTGAGTCGGTGGGACTACCATCCGCCGTACCCGGGCTTCACGCACACGTTGCTGCCGCTCTTCGATCCTCAGCTCGTGATCGTCTCCGACGAGGCGACCGCCGAGGGAGGGAAGGACTGGCCAAAGCTGGTGTGGGTCGTCGACATCCGTGACGAGACGAACCCGGTGCCGCTGTCGACGTTCCCGATCCCGCCGGTGGCCGAGTTCGGCGGGCGGGGAGGACGCTACGGCGCCCACAACCTGCACGAGAATCGGCCCGTGACGAGCAACCTGGTCTCGGAGAGGCTCATCTTCGGCACCTACTTCAACGGTGGCGTGCGCGTCCACGACGTCTCGGACCCGTTCCGGCCCGAGGAGGTCGCCTACTACGTGCCCGAGACGCCTCGTGGATCACGCGCGGGCGCCGTGCAGATCAACGACGTGCTGGTCGACGAGCGGCGCGTGGTCTATGCGGTCGACCGCCTGATCGGCGGCCTCTACACGCTCGAGCTTCAACTCTAGGGGGGCGCGGAGAAAGGCTCAGCTGCGAGCCTCCGATGTCACGCAGCTGGGCCTCTCTCGGCGGCCGCTGCTACGCCGCGCGCATGGCGCCCGCCTCGCGCAGACGCTGATCCACCGCGGTCCAGTCGATGTTCTTGAAGAAGGCCTCGACGTACTTCGCCCGCTCGGCGGCCTTGTAGTCGCGCATGAACGCGTGCTCCCACACGTCCATCACCAGAATCGGCTCCCACCGCGCCGGGATCCCGTCTTGATGGAGGCTGATCCACTGATTGATCAAGCGGCCGTTGACCGGATCCTCGTAGAGGATCACCCAGCCGATGCCGCGCATGCCGCCGATCGCCTGGAAGTTCTCCTGCCAGTGATCGACTGATCCGTAGCTCTCGGCGAGCGCTCGCCCGAGGCCCTGGCGGTCGGTGGGACGGGCTTCGCCGCCCGGCTTCAGGTTGGAGAAGTAGAGCTCGTGCAGGACCATGCCGTCGTACTCGTACGCGAGTCGGCGGGTTCCCTCAGCGAGACTGAAGTCCTTCCCCGACTCGCCGCGCTCGGCTCGCATCTCGGAAAGCTCCTGCACCAGCGCGTTCACCTGCTTGACGTATCCCCCATAGAGATCGAGGTGCTCGGTGATCTGGGCGTCCGAGAGCCCGGTGAGGCCTCTTAGATGATCGAACGATTTGGCGGTGTACATGGCTCGACCGTCTTTCGTCATCGTCTTCACGAACCTCCTGCGTCGGCATGCTGGAAGATCCGTGCCAGCCGCTCGCGCGGGCGGAATCCGCGGGCACGACCCATGCACTAACCGACAGCGCGCCAGGGGCGTCTTCTGGCTGGCTGAAGTGAACGGACCGCAGACGGAGGGAGATCGCGATGATCTACTACGCGCTCGTCTTCTTGATCGTGGGCCTGGTCGCCGGTGCCCTCGGATTATTCGGCATTGCGCAGATTGCCGGGCAAATCTCGTGGATTCTGTTCCTTATCGGTATCGTCCTGCTCGTGATCCATCTGGCGAGCGGGCGGAGAGTCCCGATACGGTGACTGACGGGGCCCTGTAGTTCTTTCCGGCGGAGCGTGTAACAAGTACACGCGGCGGGGCAGTCGCGCGGGCGGCGGCGTGCGTGGCCGGCGCCGCCCGTCGCGACGAGTCCAGCTACTTCTTGCCGAGCTCGGCGACCGCCCGGTCGCGATAGGAGAAGTTGAAGAGGCGCGCCGGCGGCATGAGGTCCTTGTACTTGAGGTAGCCCTGTTCCGAGCTCAGACGCTGCATCGAGTCGAGCACGGTCGGGTCCATATCGAGGTTCGGGTCGAGCGCGTGCGCTCGCGCGCGCCGGATCACGTCGGCCTTGGCGCCGGTGTACTTCACCATCAGGTCGATGTTCCGCTCCTGCTTCCAGCCGTTGTCGAGCGCCAGATCGCGGGCGGCCTTGAGATAGGCGACCATGACCTTGTGGGCGAGATCGGGATTCTTCGCCGCCCAGTCCCGGTTCCAGAAGATCGCCGTGATCGGCGTGGCCTTCGCGCCGGCGGGGCGCGGCAGCGGTCGGATCGCGACGCCGCGTTCCTCCGCCAGGGTTGGGAACGGCTCGGTGAGGATCGCCGCCTCGACCGCGCCGGACTCGAGCGCCGGGACCATATCGGGGAAGGGCATGATCTTGATCTGCACGTCCCTCAAGCCGAGGCCGTCCCGCTTGAGCGCCTCGTCGAGCATCCATTCGACCGCCGCGCCGCGGACGTTCAGCGCCACCGGCTTGCCCTTCAGATCGCCGATGCGCTTGATCTCCTTTCCCCACGACGCGCGGCGCACCGTGAAGTAGTCCTCCACGTAGCCCGAGTGCAGGGGAGCCACGAATTCCACGGGGAGGGACGCCGCCACCGCGTTGAAGCCGGCCGCGCCCATGCCTGTGCCGCCCACGTTGAGCTGGCCGGTCGCGACCTGCGAGAGAATCTCGCTGCCGCCGCTCAGCCGAACGGTCTCGGCGACAATGTCGGCGGCCGGCAGATACCGGTCGGCCATGATGTACAGCGCCGCGAACGAGTCGGACGGGATGTAGCCGACCTTGACCACGGGCTTGGTCTGCGGCGACGCCGACGTCGCGACGACGAGACCCGTCAGGGCGACCAGCGTCATCCAGACTCGCGGTTTATGCGTCACCCTCATCGACGCCTCCGTGTGATCGATCAGGATTCGGGTGGGAGACGATCAGGCGAGCGACTTGACGAGCCGGGCGATCTCGCCGGGCTCCAGCGCACGCCCCGCCTGGCGGCGCGAGAACACCGGGCGGCCATCGACGAGCACGGTGAGCTCGCCCAGGCCCCCCCACCGGATCTTCGCGGTAACCTGCAGCGTGGTCTCGAGCTCGTCGCGGAGGCGCACCGCCTCTCGCCTCAGATCCACTCAGATCGCGCAGCGCTTGATCTCGACGTTCAACACTCGCGTGTTGTAGACCACATCGCCGCGGAAGGCAAGGGCGCTGTATATTCCTCGACACGAGGGCTCACGGAACCCTCGCCGTCGTTGCGCGGTTACTCGCCCGACATCACGCGACGTCGGCCGCACAGGCGTCGATGCCGACGCTCAACCCACGTGGAGGAGACCCATGAGAATGCAACGACTCGTGTCCCTGGTCGTCGGTACCGCGCTGAGCCTCGGCGCGTCGATCGCGAGCGCGCAACAGCCGGCGCCCGCCGCGGCCCCACCGCCACCGCCGCCGTACGGTGCTCCCATCACGCTCGAGCAGGCCAAGAAGATCATGGTCGGCGCGGAGGCCGAGGCGAAGAAGAACAGCTGGGGCATGGTCATCGTCGTGCTGGATTCCGGCGGTAACCTCGTCATGCTCCAGCGGATGGACGGCGCCCAGCTCGGCAGCATCGAGGTCGCGAGGGACAAGGCCTACTCGGCCGTGGCGTTCCGCCGTCCCACGAAAGCGTTCGATGACGCGCTCGCGCAGGGCGGGGCCAATCTCCGCATCCTCAGGCTTTCGGGCGCCGCGCCGATCGAGGGTGGCATCCCCATCGTCGCCGACGGCAAGGTGATCGGCTCGGTCGGGGTGTCCGGCGGCACCTCGGGCCAGGACGCTCAGGTCGCGCGGGCGGGAATCGACAACCTCAAATAGCCGAGCGCGCGGCCCAGACACGTCGCGGCCGTCCGGCAGGCCCGGCTCCAGGGTGCCGTCGCCACCCGACGGGAAGGATATAATCCCCGGCGCCGTCGAGTGGCTCAGACCGATGCCCACGCGCGAACCCAAAGTCCTCGTGCACGAGGTCAGCGTGACCTTCGAGAGCCGCGGACGCTCGATCGTGGCGCTCGATCGAATCTCGCTCCAGGCCCACGCGGGCGAGTTCCTGTGCATCGTCGGGCCGAGCGGTAGCGGGAAATCGACGCTGCTCCGGGTGCTGGCCGGGCTGCATCGACAGAGCGCAGGCGAGGTCCGCATCCAGGCCGAGCGTCCGGGCACGCCGCTCACCGCGATGGTGTTCCAGGAGCACGCGCTCCTGCCGTGGCGCACGGTCCGCGACAACGTCACCTTCGGGCTCGAGAATCGCGGCGTCGCCCGCGCCGAGCGCGAGGCGCGGGCCCGCGAGATGCTCGCGATGGTCGGCCTCGCCCGGTTCGCCCAGCACTATCCGCACCAGCTCTCCGGCGGCATGAAGCAGCGCGTGGGCATCGCGCGCGCGCTCGCCAACGATCCCGAAGTGCTCCTCATGGACGAGCCGCTGGCGGCACTCGACGCTCAGACGCGCACGATCATGCAAGAGGAGCTGCTCCGGATCTGGGCGACCCTCGGCAAGACCGTCGTCTACGTGACTCATTCGCTGGAAGAAGCGCTGCTCCTGGGCGATCGCATCGTGCTCCTCACCGCGCACCCGGGGCGTGTGAGTCGAACCTATCCCGTCGATCTCGGGCGGCCGCGGGGACTGGAAGTGCGCGCCTCGCCCGCGTACGGCGCGTTGCTCGAGACGATCTGGGCGCAGCTCCGCGAGGAAGTGGTGCGCGCGATGGCGGCGGATCGCGGCGCCGAGCCCGACGGTCTTGGCACATGACGGGGCCGGGCCGGTGGCTCGGCGAGCACGGGCTCACGATCGCCTCGCCGGTCGCGCTGCTCGTGTTGTGGGAGTGGGCCAGCGCCACGGGACTCCTGCGGGCGGTCTTCTTCCCGCGACCGTCGACGATCGCCGCACACCTCGGCGAGCTCGCGGCCGACGGCACGCTGTGGGGCCACCTCACGGCGACGCTCGCTCGAATCGGCTGGTCGTTCTCGCTGGCGGCGGTGCTCGGCGTCGCGATCGGCCTGGCGATGGGCCTCTGGCGGCGGCTGCGCGAAGGCCTCGACCCCGTCTTCGCCGTGATCTATCCGATCCCGAGCGTCCTCTTCCTCCCGCTCGTGAGCTTCCTGGTCCCGTCGGGCGAATTCGCGCTGGTCGTGACCACGGCGGTCACGTCGTTCTTCCTGGTCGCGTTCACGACGACGCACGGCGTGCGACAGATCGACCAGCGCGTCGTCGAGGCGGCGCGCCACTACGGCGCGCGGGGCTGGCGGCTCTTCGCCACCGTGCTCCTGCCGGGCGCGCTGCCGTTCATCTTCACCGGGCTCCGGCTGGGCCTCGGGTTCTCGCTGATCGTCGTAGTCGCCGTGGAGATCGTGGCCGCGAGCCGCGGGCTCGGCGCGCTCCTCTGGATGTCCTGGCAGATCCTGAAGGTCGAGGACATGTACGCGACGTTCTTCGTCATCGCGCTGCTCGGCGCGCTCCTGTCCTACGGCCTGGCGCTGCTTCGCGCGCGGCTCCTGCCCTGGGTGCCGGACGTGGAGGATCGCTAGGTGGGCGTGGCGGTGCCCGCGGCCATGCTCGTCCTGTGGGAGCTCTGCGCGCGGCTCGCGATCGTCTCGCCGCGTTACTTTCCCGCGCCCACCACGGTGGCATGGACGTTGGTCGACCGACTGTTGGCCGGGGATCTCGGCGCCGATCTGCTCGTCACGTTGACGCGGCTCATACTCGCCTTCGCGCTGGCCGCCATCCCCGCGGTTCCGCTGGGACTGCTCATGGGCATCGCGCGGCCCGCGCGTAGCCTCGTCGAGCCGTACATCGCCTTCATCCTGCCGGTGCCGAAGATCGCGCTGCTCCCGTTCCTTTTGATCATCCTGGGCGTCGGCGAGCCGGCCTTCGTGCTGACGGGCGCGAGCTCGGCGTTCTTCCAGATCGTCATCAGCACGCTCGCCGGGGTGCAGACGATGGACCCACGCCTCCTCGACGTCGGCCGCAACTACGGCGCCCACGGGCCGCGCCTCTTCTGGAAGGTGATCCTTCCCGCTGCGCTTCCGGCGATCTTCACCGGTCTGCGGCTCGGTCTCGGCCTCTCGCTCGTCACGCTCGTGGCCGTCGAGTTCGTCACGGCAAAGTCGGGCCTCGGCCATCTGGTCTATCGCCACTGGCAGATGCTGAGCACTCCAGAGATGTACGCGGCCTTCGCGCTCGTCGGCGCGCTCGGCCTCGGGCTCACGCGCGGGCTTCGCGTGCTTCAGGCGCGCGTGCTGAGCTGGCAGGACGACGCCGGGGTCTAACCGGTCGATTCAGGACGACAGCACGCGCCGCTGCTCGACGACGACCCGCCAATCCTCGGCGGCACCCGCTTCATTTCGGCACGGCGCCCGGCTGGGATCGCGGACCGCTGCTCCCGGGCCCCGAGCTCGCGGCGGCCTCGAGCGCCCGTGCCCCGCTGCGGGCCGAACCCGTAGAGCATTGCTGCGCCCCCCTGCTCGACGCGTGCAGAACCGCGACCAGTCCGACCGTCAGCAGTGCCGCAACAAGGACCCAGGTGTCGCATCGCCGTTTTCCTTCTGCTGGCCCGGGGAGGCCCCGCCGGCGGCGCGCGAGAAGCTCACAGCAGCGTGCAGGCTTCGTCGAACTCCAGACGGGGAAGCTTCACCATCACCTTCGCCGGATCGCCGTGGCCGATATTGCACAGGAAGTTCGACTTGATCCGGCCGTCCGGGAAGAACTCGGCGTCGACCTTCGCGTTGTCGAATCCGGACATGCCTCCGACGTCGAGCCCGACCGCGCGCGCGGCGAGCATGAAATAGGCGCCCTGGAGCGTGCCGTTGCGGAACGCGACGGTCTCGGCCAGCTTCGCGTTCGCCTCGTAGGGGTTCTTCATCTCCGGGCGGTGAGGGAAGAGCTTCGGGAGCAGCTCGAAGAAGCGCGTGTCGTAGCCGATGATCGCCGTGACCGGCGCCGCCTTGGTCTTGTCCACGTTGCCCGGCGTCAGGGCCGGGATCAGGCGTGCCTTCGTCTCCGGCGTCCGGACGAAGAGAATTCGCGCCGGGCACGAGTTGGCGCTCGTCGGCCCCGACCGCATGATCTGGTAGATCGCGCGCAGCTGATCGTCGGTGACCGGCGTCGGCAGCCAGCCGTTCTGGGTCCGGGCCTTGAGAAACAAGAGGTCGAGGGCCTTCTCGTCGAGCGTCACGCCGCTCCTCCTGATCGTCCGTTCTTCTTCGCGTCCTGGATCGCCTGCCACACGCGCTCGGGCGAGGCGGGCATGTCGAGCTGGCGCACGCCGACCGCGGCCAGCGCGTCGATCACTGCGTTCATGACGACCGGCAGGGCGCCGACCGTCCCGGCTTCGCCCGCGCCCTTGGCGCCCAGCGGATTCAGCTTGGTCGGCACCGGATTGCTCTCGATGTGCATGTCCGGGAACGTGTCGCCGCGCGGCATCGCGTAGTCCATGAACGACGCGGTGAGGAGTTGACCCGACTCGCGGTCGTACACGACCTGCTCCATCAGCGCCTGGCCCACGCCCTGCGCGACGCCGCCGTGGATCTGGCCCTTGAGGGTCACCGGGTTGATGACGGTGCCGACGTCATCGACGATCACGTAGCTCACGATTGCGACCGCGCCGGAATCGGGATCGACTTCCACCTCGCACACGTGGCAGCCGTTCGGCCAGGTGGCCTGCTTCGGCGAGAACGTCCCGGTCTCGTAGAGGCCGGGCTCGACGCCGGGCGGGAGCTGATTCGGCTGGAACGCCGCGCGCGCGACCTCCTTGAGCCCGACGGCGCGATCGGTTCCGACGACGCCGAATTTACCGTCGGTGAACGTGACGTCCGCTTCGGCGGCTTCCAGCAGGCGCGCCGCGATCTTCTTGCCCTTCGTGATGACCTTGTCGGCGGCCTGCCACAGGGCGGTGCCACCGATGACGGTCGACCGCGAGCCCATCGTGCCCATGCCGAAGGCGACCCGGTCGGTATCGCCGTCCACGTACGCCACGTCGGCCGGATCGAGGCCCAGCCGCTCGTTCAGGATTTGCTTGAAGGTCGTCTCGTGGCCCTGGCCCTGATTCTTGGAGCCCATCAGGACGGTCGCGCTCCCGCTGGGCGCGAATCGGATCTCGGCGAACTCCGGCTGGGGACCAGCCGCCTGCTCGATCGGGTTGACGATGGCCAGACCGCGCAGCTTGCCGCGACGACGGGACTCGTCGCGGCGCCGCGCGAAGCCCGCGACGTCGCCGAGCTTGAGCCCTTTTTCCATGTTCGCGGTGAAGTCCCCCGAGTCGTAGGTCGCGCCGAGCGGGTTCTTGTACGGCATCGCGGACAGGGGAATCAGGTTCTTCCGGCGGAGCTCGATCGGGTCGAGCCCGAGCTCGCGCGCGGTGTCGTCGATCAGCCGCTCGAGCACGTACGTCGCCTCCGGCCGCCCGGCGCCGCGGTACGGCGCCGTCGAGTTCGTGTTGGTCATGACGCTGGTCACGTGCACGTAGGCGGCGGGGAACCGATACACGCCGACCAGGGTGACCACGTTGCTGAAGGTCG
>CAYVHH010000333.1:0-8268 GCA_964450175.1 uncultured bacterium
GACGCTGGGCCGCAAGGGCCAGAAGATCGAGCGCGCGTGGCTCGACGAGCTCGACTGGGACAAGCTGACGAAGGTCAAGCCGAGCGATATTCTCGTCGGCAAGATCACCCCGAAGGGCGAGACGCAGCTGACGCCGGAGGAGAAGCTGCTCCGCGCGATCTTCGGCGAGAAGGCCGGCGACGTCCGGGACACGTCGCTGACGGTACCGCCCGGGATCGAGGGCACCGTCGTCGACGTGAAGGTGTTCTCGCGGCGCGGCATCGACAAGGACGAGCGGGCGAAGTCGATCGAGGAGGAAGAGATCGCCCGGCTCGAGAAGGACTATCAGGACGAGATCGCGATGGTCGAGATGGAGCGCGACCAGAAGCTGAAGAACCTCCTGGTCGGCAAGACCGCGTTCCAGGACCTCTTCGACCCGACCAATAAGATGAAGCGCTTGACCAAGAAGGGCGACCCGATCGAGCGCGAGGAGCTCGACAACTTCTCGTGGAACGAGCTCAAGAAGGTCAAGGTCAAGGAAGACGACAACCTCACCCAGACCATCAAGCGCATCGAGGACATGGCCGACGAGCAGATCGGCGTCTACGACGCCATGTTCGAGGAGCGCAAGTCTCGGCTGCGCCGCGGCGACGACCTGCCGCCGGGCGTGATCAAGATGGTCAAGGTGTACGTGGCCGTGAAGCGCAAGCTCTCGGTCGGCGACAAGATGGCCGGCCGCCACGGCAACAAGGGCGTCGTCTCCAAGGTCCTGCCCGAAGAGGACATGCCGTACCTGCCGGACGGAACGCCGGTCGAGATCGTGCTGAACCCGCTCGGCGTGCCGTCGCGTATGAACGTCGGTCAGATTCTCGAGACCCATCTGGGATGGGCCGCGCGCGCGCTCGGCATGTGGGTCGCGAGCCCGGTGTTCGACGGCGCGACCGAGGAAGAGATCAAGGAGCACCTGAAGCAGGCGAGCCTGCCGACCTCCGGCAAGACCATCCTCTACGATGGACGCACCGGGCGGCGGTTCCACCAGGAGGTCACGGTCGGCCAGATCTACATCTTGAAGCTGGCCCACTTGGTCGACGACAAGATGCACGCGCGCTCGATCGGCCCGTACTCGCTGGTGACGCAGCAGCCGCTCGGCGGCAAGGCCCAGTTCGGCGGGCAGCGGTTCGGCGAGATGGAAGTGTGGGCGCTCGAGGCCTACGGGGCCGCGCACACGCTCCAGGAGATGCTGACGGTCAAGTCCGACGACGTGGAAGGCCGTAACCGCATCTACGAGGCGATCGTCAAGGGTGAAAACTTCCTCGAGCCCGGTACGCCGGAGTCGTTCAACGTGCTCGTGAAGGAACTCCAGAGTCTGGCGCTCGACGTCGAGCTGGTGACGAAGGACGGGAAGAAGGCTTCCTGACAATGGGAGAAGGCTTCCCAAAGGAGAATAGCGAATGCTGACGGATCGGCCTTTCGGCAGCCTGATCAGAGAGGACAAGCCCACCAAGGACCTTTGGGGCATCCTCGATCGGCATGCGAAGCCCATCACGTTTGACGCGATCCGGATCAAGCTGGCCGCGCCCCAGAAGATCCGCGACTGGTCGCACGGCGAGGTGAAAAAGCCGGAGACCATCAACTATCGGACGTTCAAGCCGGAGCGCGACGGCTTGTTCTGCGCTCGGATCTTCGGACCGACCAAGGACTACGAGTGCGCCTGCGGCAAGTACAAGCGGATGAAGTTCGCGGGCGTGGTCTGCGACAAGTGCGGCGTCGAGGTGACCCGCGCGCGCGTGCGCCGCGAGCGGATGGGCCACATCGAGCTGGCCTCGCCGGTCTCGCACGTGTGGTTCTTCAAGGGGCTGCCGAGCCGCATCGGCCAGCTGCTCGACATGTCGCTGCGCGAGCTCGAGAAGATCCTCTACTTCGAGGAGCACGTGGTCCTCGAGAGCCGCCTGCAGGGCATCAAGAAGAAGGACCTGATGGCGGTCGACAAGGCGCGCAAGCTCATCGAGGAGCACGGCCCCGAGGCCCTTAAGGTGGGCATGGGCGCCGAGGCGATCCGCGAGCTGCTGCGCGACATGGACCTCGACTCGATGGCGCGCGATCTGCGCGCCCAGATGCTCGGCGAGTCGTCGGTGCAGAAGCGGAAGAAGATCGTCAAGCGCCTGAAGGTCATCGAGGCCTTCCTGAAATCCGGCAACCAGCCCGACTGGATGATCCTCGAGGTGGTTCCGGTCATTCCGCCGGAGCTCCGCCCGCTGGTGCCTCTGGATGGAGGGCGCTTCGCGACCTCCGACCTCAACGATCTGTATCGTCGGGTCATCAATCGAAACAATCGCCTCAAGCGATTGATGGATCTGAAGGCGCCTGAAATTATCATCCGTAACGAGAAGCGGATGCTGCAGGAAGCCGTCGACGCTCTGTTCGATAACGGACGCCGGGGACGAGTCATCACGGGTCCGAACAATCGGCCTCTGAAGTCCCTATCGGACACGCTGAAGGGCAAGCAGGGCCGGTTCCGCCAGAACCTCCTCGGCAAGCGCGTCGACTACTCGGGCCGGTCGGTCATCGTGGTCGGGCCGTACCTGAAGCTCCACCAGTGTGGCCTGCCCAAGAAGATGGCCCTCGAGCTCTTCAAGCCGTTCATCCTGAGAAAGCTGGAAGAGCGCGGCATCGCGTCGTCCATCAAGGCCGCCAAGAAGTTCGTCGAGAAAGAGCGGCCGGAGGTGTGGGACATCCTCGAGGACGTGATCAAGGAGCACCCCGTGCTCCTCAATCGCGCCCCGACCTTGCACCGACTGGGCATCCAGGCCTTCGAGCCGATCCTGGTCGAGGGCAAGGCGATCGAGATCCATCCCCTGGTGTGTACCGCGTTCAACGCCGACTTCGACGGCGACCAGATGGCGGTGCACATCCCGCTCTCGATGGAGGCGCAGCTCGAGGCCCAGGTGCTGATGCTGTCGGCGAACAACATCCTGTCGCCGGCGAACGGCGCGCCGCTGGCGGTGCCGACGCAGGACATGGTGCTCGGGATCTACTATCTGACCAAGGAGCGCCTCAGCACGCCGGACCGTCCGGTGCGCGGCGAGGGCCGGCTCTTCTCCGACGCCGAAGAAGTACGGATCGCCTACGACAACGAGGACGTCGATCTCCAGGCGCGGATCCGCCTGCGCTGGAAGGGTGAGATCGTCGACACGACGGTCGGGCGCACCCTGCTGAACGAGATCGTCCCCGAGCAGCTGGGGTTCGTGAACCAGGAGCTCAAGAAGAAGGAGATCACCTCGCTGGTCGGCCGCTGCTACAACACGCTCGGCAACGAGGCGACCGTCCACTTCCTGGACGAGCTGAAGGATCTCGGATTCCGCTACGCGACGCTCTCCGGCCTGTCGATCGGTATCGACGACATGCACATCCCGTCGTCGAAGGAGCGGCAGATCAGCTCGGCGCGCGAGCAGGTCAACGAGGTCGAGCAGCAGTACCAGGACGGCGTGATCACGAACGGCGAGCGCTACAACAAGGTCGTCGACATCTGGGCGCACGTCACCGAGCTCATCGCCGAGGAGATGTTCCGCGAGCTGGAAGGCGGCGAGCAGGGCGGCGAGTTCAACCCGATCTACATGATGGCCGACTCGGGCGCCCGCGGCAGCAAGCAGCAGATCCGTCAGCTGGCCGGCATGCGCGGGCTGATGGCCAAGCCGAGCGGCGAGATCATCGAGACGCCGATCACCTCGAACTTCCGCGAGGGCCTCACGGTCCTCGAGTACTTCACGTCGACCCACGGCGCGCGCAAGGGTCTCGCCGACACCGCGCTGAAGACCGCCGACTCCGGCTATCTGACGCGGCGGCTGGTCGACGTCTCCCAGGACGTCATCGTCAGCGAGTACGACTGCGGCACCGTGAAGTACATCGACGCCACGCCGCTGGTCGAGGGCGGTGACATCATCCAGTCGCTGCGCGACCGCGTCCTCGGCCGCGTCGCCGCCGAGGACATCCGTGATCCGCTGTCGAGCGAGATCATCGTCCAGGCCAATACCGAGATCACCGAGGAGCTGGCGCAGAAGATCGAGGATTCGGGCCTGGAGCGCGTGCGGATCCGGTCGACCCTGACCTGCGATACCAAGCGCGGGATCTGCGTCATGTGCTACGGCCGGAACCTCGGCACCGGGCGGCTGGCCGAGCTCGGCGAGGCGGTCGGCATCATCGCCGCGCAGTCGATCGGCGAGCCGGGCACGCAGCTGACGATGCGGACCTTCCACATCGGCGGCACCGCGAGCCGCGTCGTCGAGGCTTCGAAGCACGAGGCCAAGAGCGCGGGCATCGTGAAGTACCACAACCTCCGGACGGTCGTGAACCGTGACGGCGACCTGGTCGCCACGAACCGTAACGGCGAGATCGGCGTGGCCGACGAGCGCGGCCGCGAGCGCGAGCGCTATCCAGTCGTCTACGGCGCCAAGATCAAGGTGAAGGCCGACCAGCGGATCAAGACGCGCACCGTGCTGGTCGAGTGGGATCCGTTCACCAACCCGATCCTCACCGAGTTCACCGGACGGGTCGAGTACCAGGACATCATCGAAGGCATGACGGTTCGCGAAGAGTTCGACGAGGTCACCGGGCTGGCGCGCAAGGTGGTCATCGAGGATCCGGAGGGCAAGCTCCAGCCCGGCGTCATCATCCGGTCCGCGGGCGAGGGGCAGGCGACGGCCGAGGCGACCGAGCGTCACCGGTACGCGTTGCCGGTCGGCGCGAACCTCAGCGTGCCCGACGGCGCCGAGGTCTTCGCGGCCGACATCATCGCCAAGATCCCGCGCGAGACGACCAAGACCAAGGACATCACCGGCGGTCTGCCGCGGGTCGCCGAGCTCTTCGAGGCCCGCAAGCCCAAGGAGCAGGCGGTCATCACCGAGATCGACGGCCGGGTCGAGATGGGCGGCTTCGTGAAGGGTATGCGCAAGATCGTGATCCGGGCCGACAACGCGGAGACCAAGGAGTACTTGATCCCGCGCGGTAAGCACATCAGCGTTCACGAGGGCGACCGCGTGCGAGCGGGCGAGGCTCTCATGGACGGGTCGCCCAATCCGCACGACTATCTGGCGGTGCTCGGCGACCGCGAGCTACAGCGGTACCTGGTCAACGAGGTGCAGGAGGTCTATCGCCTGCAGGGCGTGACCATCAACGACAAGCACATCGAGATCATCGTGCGCCAGATGCTGCGGCGCGTTCGCATCGAGGAGGTCGGCGACACAGAGTTCGTCGTGGGCGAGCTGGTCGACAAGTTCGTGTTCCAGGAGGAGAACGACCGGGTCCTGGCGCAGGGCAAGCGCGCTGCGACGGCCAAGCCGGTGCTCCTCGGCATCACGAAGGCGTCGCTCTCGACCGACAGCTTCATCTCGGCGGCTTCGTTCCAGGAGACCACCCGCGTGCTGACGGAGGCCGCAATCTCCGGAAAACAGGACGACCTCCGTGGCCTGAAAGAGAACGTGATCGTCGGCCGGCTGATCCCGGCGGGCACCGGGCTCTCGAACTACACGCGGGTCGAAGTGCTGACACCCGGCGGGGAGGCGGTGAAGTCGCTGGACAGCGTGCTCTCGCTGACGCCGCCGGTTGCCGACACGGGCGACGCGGACGAATCCGTCGCGGTGGCCGGGTAACGGCTAAATCGTTGACAGAACAGGGCATCTCGGTTATAACGTTGGAGTTTTGTCGCCCTCCGGGGCGGCGGTGAGCCATGCCGACTATCAATCAGCTCGTCCATAACGGTCGCGAGGCGGTCCGGCGGAAGTCGAAGACGCCCGCGATGCAGGGGTGTCCGCAGAAGCGCGGCGTGTGCATTCGCGTGTACACGACGACGCCGAAGAAGCCGAACTCCGCCCTCCGGAAAGTGGCGCGCGTACGGCTGACGAACGGGCTCGAGGTGACCTCGTACATCCCGGGCGTCGGACACAATCTCCAGGAACACTCGATCGTGATGATCCGCGGCGGACGCGTGAAGGACCTGCCGGGCATCCGCTATCACATCATCCGCGGGACTCTCGACACCGCGGGCGTGGCCGGCCGCAAGCAGAGCCGCTCGAAGTACGGCGCCAAGGCCACCAAGGGCACCGGAGCCTAGAGCCATGCGACGGGCAGGAGCCGCGAAGCGCGAAGTACTGCCGGATCCGAAGTACGGCAGCCGGCTGGTGGCGAAGTTCGTCAACATCATGATGATCCGCGGCAAGAAGTCGACGGCCGAGCGCATCATGTACGATGCGCTGCTGTCGGTCGAGGATCGGAGCAAGCAGGACGCCCTCAAGATGTTCAAGTCGGCCATCGACAACGTGAAGCCGGCCGTCGAGGTGAAGTCGCGGCGGGTCGGCGGCTCGACGTACCAGGTGCCGGTCGAGGTGCGCCCGGACCGGCGCACGTCGCTGGCGATGCGATGGGTCATCGGGGCGGCCCGCCGGCGCGCCGAGCGGAGCATGGCGGACAAGCTGGCCGCCGAGCTGCTCGATGCCGCCAGCAATCGGGGCACCGCGGTGAAGAAGCGAGAAGACACACACAAGATGGCGGAGGCCAACAAGGCGTTCGCGCATTATCGCTGGTAGCCAAGCATCGGAAACGAAGAGGGGGGCGCAGGCTGACCCCCCTCTTCGCATGTCATAGATCGCAGAGAAAGCAGAGGATTGGGCGGTGGAACGGCAGTACTCGCTGGAGAAGACGCGCAACATCGGCATCATGGCCCACATCGACGCGGGCAAGACGACCACGACCGAGCGGATCCTCTATTACACCGGGCGGTCGTACAAGATCGGTGAAGTCCACGAAGGCACCGCGACGATGGACTGGATGGTGCAGGAACAGGAGCGCGGTATCACGATCACGTCGGCCGCGACGACCTGTTTCTGGCGCGATTGCCGCGTCAACATCATCGACACGCCGGGCCACGTCGACTTCACGGTCGAGGTCGAGCGCTCCCTCCGTGTCCTGGACGGCGCCGTGGCGATTCTCGACGCGGTGTCGGGCGTCGAGCCGCAGACCGAGACGGTGTGGCGTCAGGCCGACAAGTACCGGGTCCCCCGGATGGTCTACGTCAACAAGATGGACCGCGTCGGGGCGGACTTCTTCCAGTGCATCGACCTGGTGCGTGAGCGCCTGGGCGCTCATCCGGTGGCCCTGCAGATCCCGATCGGCCGTGAGGACCAGTACCGCGGGCTCGTGGACCTGATCGACGAGGTCGGGCTGGTGTGGACCGACGACGACGACTCGCTCGGCAAGGAATACACGAAGATCGAGATCCCCGCCGACCTGAAGGATCAGGTCAAAGAGTACCGGGAAAAGATGATCGAGGGGCTCGCCGAGGTCGACGAGCATCTGATGGAGAAGTACGTGCACGGCGAGCCGATCACACCCGCCGAGCTGAAGGCGGCCGTGCGCAAGGGCACGATCAGCATGAAGCTGTTCCCGATCCTCTGCGGCGCGTCCTTCAAGAACAAGGGCGTGCAGCCGTTGCTGGACGCGGTGATCGACTACCTGCCGTCCCCCCGGGACATCCCGGCGATCCAGGGCATCAATCCCGAAACCAAGGAAACGGAAGAGCGCAAGGCGTCCGACGACGCCCCGTTTGCGGCGCTGGCGTTCAAGATCATGAGCGACCAGCACGTCGGTCAGCTCGTCTTCCTCCGCGTCTACTCCGGAACGCTCGAGGCCGGGTCGGGTGTCTACAACTCGACCAAGGACAAGAAGGAGCGCATCGGGCGGCTGCTCCGGATGCACGCGAACAAGAAGGAGGAGGTCGAGGCCGTCGCGGCGGGGGACATTGCGGCCGCCATCGGGCTCAAGCTGACGACGACCGGTGACACCTTGTGCGATTCCGACCGGCCCATCGTGCTGGAGTCGATGACGTTCCCGGAGCCGGTCATCGCGGTCGCGATCGAGCCGAAGACGCGCGCCGACGAGGAGAAGCTCGGCGTCTCGCTCTCGCGCCTGGCGCTGGAGGACCCGACGTTCCGGGTGACCAGCGACGAGGAGACGGCCCAGACCTTGATTCACGGAATGGGCGAGCTCCACCTGGAGATCATCGTCGACCGGCTCCTGCGCGAGTTCAAGGTCGAGGCCAACGTCGGCAAGCCCCAGGTCGCGTATCGCGAGACGATCCGCAAAAAGGCCGAGGCGCAGGGCCGCTACGTGCGGCAGACGGGCGGCCGCGGCCAGTACGGCGACGTCTACCTCGAGGTGGAGCCGAACGAGCCGGGCAAGGGCTTCGAGTTCGAGAACAAGATCGTCGGCGGCTCGATCCCACGGGAGTACATTCCGGCG
>CAYVHH010000334.1:0-5942 GCA_964450175.1 uncultured bacterium
AAGGCGGAGCTCGAGCGGATCCTTCGCGCCGACCCGCGCTCGATCGATGCGCGCGTCCAGCTCGGGTTCCTCTACGGCCGGGCCAAGCGCTACGACGAGGCGATCTCGACCCTGCGCGAAGCCGTCAACATGGAGCCCAAGCGCCCCGAGCTGTTCCTCTACCTCGGCACAGCGTACTACCGCGCCAAGGAGTACGACCGGGCGGCCGAGACGCTCCAGGAAGGCCTGGGCCTCGACGACAAGCAGAAGGATCTGCACTTCCAGCTCGGCGTGGTCTACGAGAAGCAGTCGCGGTTCGACGATGCGGTCACCTCGTTCCGGCGGGTGATCGCGCTCGACCCCAAGAACGCCGAAGCGTACAACTACGTCGGCTACATGTACGCCGAGAAGGGCCAAAACCTCGACGAGGCGATCCAGCTGATCGGCAAGGCGCTCGACCTCGAGCCTGACAACGGCTACTTCATCGACAGCCTCGGCTGGGCGTACTACCAGCAGGGCAAGTATCCCGAGGCACTGAAGGAGCTCAAGCGGGCCGTCGTGAAGATCAAGGAGCCGGACCCCGTCATCTACGAGCACCTGGGCGACGCGCTGGTCAAGAGCGGTAACGACCAGGACGCTCTGGCCGCCTGGGAGAAGGCCTTACAGCTCGACCCGGCCGCCGAGGGAGTCAAGAAGAAGGTCGATGACCTCAAGGATCGCCAGCGCCGGGTCAAGGGTGGCCCGAAGGCCTCTCAGTAGCCTCCTCCTCGTCCTGCAGGTGGCGTTGCTCGCCGCCTGCGCCACTGCACCACCTCGAGAACCGATCAGTGACGCTGCCCGTCGCGCGCTCGCCGTGCTCGCCGAGCGTTATAGCGAGTTCACGAGCCTGCGCGCGCTCGCCGACGTGTCCCTGAAGAAGGGCGGCGAGCGCCAGCATGTCCAGGGGGTCTTGCTGATCCAGGCGCCGAGCTCGGTCCGTTTCGAGGCGCTGTCCCCCTTCGGTCCCCCGCTCATGGTCGCCACCGTCCACGACGGCCAGGTCACGGCCTACAACCCGCTGAAGAACGAGGTCCTCGTCGGACGGGCTCAGGACGCAATTACGAAGGTGCTCCAGCTGCCCCTGGATCCGGACGACCTCGTGTCCGTGCTGATCGGCCGCTTCGCCGGGCCACGTGATCTCAGAAGCGCCGAGGTGCTCGCCCCGGACGACGCGGGGCCATCCCTGAGTCTGGTGAGCGGCGACGGCGGACGCCAGCGCGTGTGGCTCGACCTTGCAACGGGCGTGGTCCAGCAACGGCAGATCTTCGGTGACCGGTTCAACGCGCTCATCAAGTACCGCCGTGAGGCTTCCGGCTCCCTGGCCGGATTCGACCTCGAAGCGGCCATGTCGTATGTCACGAGCTCGGTCACCTACCGGAACCTCGTCGAGGGCGACGGAATCGACGCGGAGCGCTTCACCCTGACGATCCCGAAAGGGGCGAAAACACAGCCCATCCGTTGAAAGGCCCCGTCGCCCGTGCTATGGTTCGTTGTCTTGTCGAAGCGATCGGGGAAGCCCCGTCGCCTTGTGCTCAGCGCGGCGGCCAAAGTGAACCTCGCGCTCGAGGTGCTTGGACGGCGGGACGACGGCTACCATGAAATCGCCACGGTCATGCAGGCCGTGGATCTGTCCGACAAGCTCGTGCTCGAAGAGGCGGATGTCCTCGAGCTCCGGACGACCGCTGCCGACGTTCCGACGGACGGAACCAACCTGGCACTCAAGGCGGCGCTGACTCTCCGGGAGATGGCGGAGGTGAACCGGGGAGTGAAGATCACGCTGGACAAGCGCATCCCCGTCGCGGCCGGCCTCGGCGGCGGATCGACGGACGCGGCCGCCGTGCTCGTCGGGTTGAATCGGCTCTGGGGGCTCGGATGGTCGACCGGGCGCCTCGCCGACGCCGCGGTGAAGCTCGGGATGGACGTCCCGTTCTTCCTTCACGGCGGGGCGGCGATGGGCACGGGGCGCGGCGAGCGCCTCGCGCCGCTGGCCAGTTCGGCGCTGGCGCTCGTGCTCGTGAATCCGCGTGTGGCGGCGAGCACGGCGGAGATCTACGGAGGTGTCGTGGCCGCGATGTATTCTGGCGGTGAGCAGGCGCGGGGGATGGCCACCGCGCTCCGGAGTCGGCAGCCGGCGCGGATCGCGGCGGCGCTCGGCAACACACTGGAACGAGTCGCCAGCGCGCGGTACCGTGAGGTCGAGCAGATGGAGGCCGCCCTCCTGGCGGCGGGGGCGCTGGGCGCCGCGATGTCGGGGAGCGGGCTCACCGTGTTCGGAATCGCGCGCTCGTTCGACCACGCGAGGCAGATCCGCGCCCGCGTCTCGCGCGCGCGCTGGGGATGCTGGGCGGTCCGGGCGCTCCGGGGCCCCGCGATCCGGATTCGAAAGTAGTGGCGGCGTGGTCGGTCGTCGAAGAAGGGCACACGATGGGGCGTGGCCAAGCGGCAAGGCGCGGGACTTTGGATCCCGTATTCGGAGGTTCGAATCCTCCCGCCCCAACCACACGATAGGACGAGGGCGACGATGGCGTATGAGCTGAAGCTCCTGACCGGCAACGCGAACCGCCCGCTCGCCGAAGAAATCGCGCAGTATCTCCACGTCCCGATGGCCGACGCCGAGGTGACGCGATTCTCGGACGGGGAAGTCTACGTGCAGGTCGACGAGAACGTGCGGGGCACCGACGTGTTCGTCATCCAACCCACGTGCCCGCCGGTGAACGATACGCTCATGGAGCTGCTCATCATGGTCGACGCCATGAAGCGCGCGTCGGCCCGCCGGGTCACCGCGGTGCTGCCCTACTACGGGTACGCGCGTCAGGACCGGAAGGTTCAGTCGCGGGTGCCGATCTCGGCGCGGCTCGTGGCGGACCTGCTGGAGGCGGCGGGGATCAACCGGGTGCTGGCGCTCGACCTGCACGCCGGTCAGATCCAGGGATTTTTCAGCGTTCCGGTGGACCACCTCTTCGCCGGCCCGGTCGTGATGATCGACTACCTGCGCAAGAAAGACCTGAAAGATCCGGTGATCGTCGCGCCCGACGCGGGCGGCGTGGAGCGCGCGCGCGCGATGGCCAAGCGGTTCGACGCCGGCCTGGCCATCATCGACAAGCGGCGCGAGGGCCCGGGCTCGGCCGTCGCCATGCACCTCATCGGTGACGTCAAAGACCGCGACGCGGTGGTCATCGACGACATCATCGACACCGCCGGCACCCTGACGCAAGCCGTGACGGCGCTGGAGCGCGAAGGCGCCCGGCGGATCATGGCCTGTGGCGTCCACGCAGTGCTCTCGGGGCCGGCGATCGACCGCATCGCCGCCTCGCCGATCGAAGAGGTCGTCGTCACGAACTCGATTCCTCTGAGCGAGACCAAGCGCTCGGCCGCGCGCATCACCGTGCTCTCGGTCGCGCCGCTCCTGGGCGAGGCGATCCGGCGCATCCACGACGAGGAATCCGTCTCGACACTGTTCGCGTAACTCGACTTTCAAGGAGCTTCAGTCATGGCCACGATGCAAGAGCTGACGATCAAGCGCCGCGAGGGAAGCGGCAAGGCGTTCGCCAAGCGCCTGCGCCGCGAGGGCATCGTCCCGGCGGTCCTCTACGACGGAAAGAAGGCCGAGGCGGTCACCGTGGATCCCAAGGCGGTGCTTCGCATGATCCACGGCCGCGAGGGCACGACCCAGCTGCTCACGCTCCGGTTCGACGGCGAGAACGGCAACGGCACGCGCATGGCCATCATCCGCGACCTGCAATTCGACCCGGTCACCGAGATGCTCCTGCACGTCGATCTACAGGAAGTAGCCGCGGACCGAGCGATCACCGTGCAGGTGGCCGTACGCGCCATTGGTGAGGCCGCGGGCGTCAAGGAGCAGAAGGGCATCCTGAACCTCGTGCTCCACGAGCTGACCATCGCGTGCCTGCCGACCGCGATCCCCGAGCGGATCGACGCCGACGTCAGCGCCCTCATGATCGGCGACGTGCTGACGGTGGCCGAGCTCCGCGCGCCCGAAGGCGTCCGGATCGTGAACGATCCCGGTCAGGCGGTCGCGACCGTGGCTCCACCGATGGCCGAGGAAGTGGCGGCGGCCGCGGCGCCGGCAGCGGCGGCGGTCACCGAGCCGGAAGTCCTCACCGAGCGCAAGCCGAAGGAAGGCGAAGAGGCGGCGGCCGACGACGGCAAGAAGCCGTCGCGGCCCGCGCGCGGGGAGAAGTCAGAGAAAGACAAGTAACCGAGCGAGAATCGCGTGGCCCACGGGGAGGGCCCGGGAACCGGCCGGGTGGTGGTGGGGCTGGGCAACCCGGGCCCGGAGTATCGAGACACCCGTCACAACGTGGGCCAGCGCGTTCTCGACGTCCTCGCCAAGACCGTCCGCGGCTCGTGGCGGCGCGACGGCGCGACCATCGTGGCGCGGGGACGCTGGCGCGGCGAAGAAGTGCGCTTGATCAAGCCGTTGTCGTTCATGAACGAGAGCGGTCCGGTCGTCGCGAAAGCGCTTCGCCGCGCGGAGGCCGGTCCCGCCGATCTGATCCTGGTCTACGACGACATCGACCTGCCCCTCGGGACCGTCCGGCTCCGCATGAAGGGGAGCCACGGCGGCCACAACGGCGTCCGCTCCGTGATCGACGCGCTCGGCACGCAGGACATCAAGCGCGTCAAGGTTGGAGTGGGGCGTCCGGACCACAAGGGCGACGTCCCTGATCACGTCCTCACATCGTTCGAGCGCGACGAGCTCCCGGTCGTCGACGCCGCCGTTGCCGAAGCCGTGGAGAAAATTCTAGCGCTCCTGGGCTGACCGCTACTCGACCACGTGATCCGCCCGCCCGAGCATCGACGACGGAATCGTCAGCCCGAGCGCCTTCGCGGTCTTGAGATTGACGACCAGCTCGAACGTCGTCGGCTGCTCGACGGGCAGGTCGGCGGGCTTGGCCCCCTTGAGGATCTTGTCCACGTAGGTCGCGGCGCGCCGGAACAAATCGGCGATGTTCGGCCCGTACGACATGAGGCCGCCGGCGTCGACGTACGACCGGAACGCGAACACCGTCGGCAGCCGATTCTTGATCGCCAGCTCCGCGATCCGCCGTCGCTCGCTGGCGAACACCGGGGTCGACAGCACGGTCAACGCATCTGCCTGCTTCCGTTTCATCTCCGCGAACGCTCGGGGGAAATCCTCCGGGCCTCGCACCTTCACGACGTGGAGCCTCAGCCCCAAGGCACCTGCCGCGAGGTCCGCTTCCTTCAGCATGTCTTTCTCGGCACGTTCCGGCGCCGTGCCCGGTTGCCACAGCACGGCCACGCGACTGACCCACGGGACGACCTCCTTGATCTGCTCCAGACACTTGCCCACGAGCTCGGGTGACATGAGCGCCAGCCCCGTGACATTGCCGCCGGGCCGCGCAAGGCTGGCGATGAGCCCGCTCGTCACCGGATCGCCGACCGCGGGAAAGACGATGGGGATCGTCTTGGTCGCCTGCTTGGCGGCGAGCACGGCATTCGTGCCACCCGCGGCCACGATGATGTCGACTTTGAGCGCGATCAGCTCGGACGCGAGCGCGGGAAGCCGTTCGAGCTTGCCCTCGGCCGATCGGTATTCGGTCAGGAAGTTGCGGCCCTCGACGTAGCCGAGCTCGTGCAGTCCTTGCCGAAAGGCCTCCGTCGGCTGGGGGAAGTTCCCGCCGGTCGCCAGGTACCCGATCCGAGCGGGCCTGGTCGTCTCCTGGGCGTCGGCGCCGAGCGGCGCAACGAAGAGACCCAGCGTGAGAGCCAGCGCGAGCGCGATCACCGGCATGCTCGGGCGGAGTCTAGCCGAACGTTCGGGCGCGCACCAGCGGCCGGCGCCCTCGACTACGAGAAGAACAGCACGGTGACGAGGACGAAGAGCGGCACCAGCACGGCGCCGCTGTAGAGCATGTAGCCGAAGAAGCTGGGCATCGCGA
>CAYVHH010000335.1:0-16059 GCA_964450175.1 uncultured bacterium
CTGGAGAAAGCCCACGCGCTGTCGATCGGCCGGCGCCTCGATGCCGCTCGATGTCGCGATCTTCCACGCGAGCCAGAGGAGAAAGGCCGCGCCGCCCCAGTTGAGCGCCTTCAGGGCGACGGGATACCGGAGCACCACGCTCCCCAGCCCGAGCGGCACCAGAAACATCATGAGCCCCATGCCGCTCGCGACCCCCAGGAGACACGGCAGCCCGTACCGGAGACCGGCGTTCGCGCCGGCCGCCGTCAGCATGATGTTGCTCGGCCCCGGCGTGACCGCGGCGACCACCGCGAAGAGAAGAAACGCGACGACTTGCTCCGTAGTCGTACTCTATCTCCTGTGCGCTCCCAGGAGACCAGATCCGGCGGCGAGGGTCTTGAACGATCGTGCGAGCGTCCGGCGGACTGGATCGCCGGCGCGAAGCCGGCCGACGGCGTGGAGCTGTTTCACGCGTGGTTCGCAGGCACCGCCTATCAGAAGCACCGTCACGACACCTACGCGATCGGCCTGACCGATCGCGGCGTCCAGGTCTTCGATTACCGCGGCGCTACACGCGCCAGCCTCCCCGGACAGGTCGTCGTGCTCCATCCGGACGAGACGCACGACGGCCGTGCGGGAACCGGCGAGGGCTTCGGATACCGGATCGTCTATGTCGGGCCGGTGCAGCTGTCCCAAGCGCTGCGCGCGCTCCGGGGACGTCCCCACGCGCTGCCGTTCGTGACCGAGCCGGTCTCGACCAACCCGAAGCTGTCGCGTGCCATAGATTCCGCCTTCCGGCTGCCGATGGAGCCGATGGCGGCGGACAGCCTGCTCGTCGACCTGGCCGAGGGTCTGCTCGACGCGGAGCGCGCGGGCCCGCCATCCGGGACCTCGCCCCGGATCGACACCGCCGCCGTGGGGCGCGCTCGGCAATTTCTCGACGCCGAGCGAACCCGGGTCGTCCATTCGGCCGAGCTGGAGTCCGTCACCGGATTGACTCGCTACGATCTGGCCCGTCAGTTCCGGCGCATGTTCGGCACGAGCCCGTACCGCTACCTGCTCATGCGACGGCTCGACCTCGCGCGCGAGCTGATCCACCAGCAGCGCTCGCTGGTCGACGTGGCGGGCGAGGCGGGCTTCGCGGATCAGGCGCATTTCACCCGCGTCTTCCGCGCGGCCTTCGGGCTCACACCGGCCCGCTACCGTGCGCTGCGAGCCGGCCAGAGGGTATGATTCGTCGCAATGGAGGACATGCCATGAGCCCTCGACTCGTCCTGGCGGTCGTGGTCGCGTCGCCGCTGCTGTCGCTCTTCGGGAGCGCCGCGCATGCACAGCCATCCGACATGACCTTCTTCGTCACCGGCGCCGGCTCTGGCAAGGGCGCGGATCTCGGCGGCCTCGCCAGCGCCGACAAGCACTGCCAGATGCTCGCGCAGGCGGCGGGCGCCGGCGGCAAGACGTGGCGCGCGTATCTGAGCACGCAGGGTCCCGGCGCCGTCAACGCCCGCGACCGCATCGGGAGCGGGCCCTGGCAGAACGCGAAGGGCACGGTCGTCGCGAAGAATCTGGCCGAGCTGCACGGCGCCAACCACATCAGCAAGCAGACGGCGCTGACCGAGAAGGGCGAGATGGTGAACGGGCGCGGCGACACGCCGAACATGCACGACATCCTCACGGGCTCGCAGCCCGACGGCACCGCGTTCGCCGCCGCCGAAGATCGCACGTGCGGCAACTGGACGAAGAGCGGCCAGGGCTCGGCGATGGTCGGCCACCACGACCGTCAGGGGTTGCGCGACGACGACGCGTCGAAGTCGTGGAACTCCTCGCATCCCTCGCGGGGTCCCGACGGCGGCTGCAGCCAGAACGACCTGAAGAGCACGGGAGGCAACGGCTTCTTCTACTGCTTCGCGATCAAGTGACGCGAGCCCTCGTCGTCCTGGGCTGCCTCCTCGCGTTCCCCGCGGCACTGGTCGCCGACGAGCCGCCCCTCGTCACCTGGAAGGGCTGTTCCGATCTCGGTTGCATGGGGCAGGTCAAGATGCGCGTCACCAGGGCGGCGCGCGAGGACGCAGCGGGCACTTACAACTTCTCGGTGTTCACGAACTACGAGGTCTACTTCGAGGATCTCTCCAGCTCACGAACGCGAAAGCTCCTGCATCTGACCCAGCCCGACTCGACCTTTCTGTTCTTCGGCGTTCAGGGCGCCGAAGAGGCCGAGGCATTCCGCATCAAGTACCAGACCCGGGTCGCGCGCGTCATGATCCTCGTCCTGCGCCTGGTCGCCACGGGCTTTCCCGAGGGCGCGAGCGCGCTTCCCACGACGTGGGACTCGCGATCGGTGGAGCTGGACGGGTCGCGCTTCGACGTCTCGGCGAGGAGAATCACCCGCGACTCGTTCGTGTTTCGAGTCCAGGGCCCGGACCACGTGGTCGAAGGCGACTGGGTGATCACGAAGGCGACCCCGTGGCCCGACAGCCAGTCGATGGCCGGGTGGATCGCCAGCAACGGCGTGACGATTCCGAACCTGACACTCGGCGAGCTGCGCCAGCTGCGGCGGCGATGATTGCGCCGCCGTGATCGCGGCGCTATAAGGGAGCACGACATGTCACGATCGATTCCGTTCGGCGCTGCTCTGCTCGCCGCCGTGCTCCTCGCCCCGCCGGCCGGTGCGCAGGTCCCGCGTGATGTCGTCGTGGTCGGTATGGAAGCGGAGCCGCCGGGGCTCGATCCCGGCCAGGCGCTGGGGCTTCACACCTTGCGGGTCACCGCCGAGATCTTCGAGACCCTGGTCGCCACGCGCCCCGACAGCACCGAGGTGATCCCCGGGCTCGCGGAGTCCTGGACCACGTCGTCCGACGGGATGACCTGGACCTTCAAGCTGCGACGGGGTGTCCGCTTTCACGACGGCACGCCGCTCGACGCCGCCGCGGTCAAGTTCACGTTCGACCGGGTCATCGACCCGGCCCACCCGCACGCAAAGAGCGGCAAGTGGACGTTCGTCACCGGATATCTGTCGAGCGTGAAAGCGGTCGAGGTCCTCGACCCGCAGACCGTGCAGCTGCATCTGAAGTATCCGACGGGCTCGCTCCTGGCACTGCTCGCGCTGCCGAACTGCGCGATCGTCAGCCCGACGGCCTTCACGAAGTCGCCCGCCGACTTCGACACGAAGCCGGTGGGCAGCGGCCGGTACAAGCTCGAGTCGTGGGAGCGCGGGAGCCGGCTCGTGCTGCGACGCAACGACGACTACTGGGGCGTCAAGGGCAAGCCGCAGGCGCTCGTCTATCGCGGCATTCCCGAGGCCAACACGCGCGTGTCCGAGCTCTTGACCGGCGGCGTCGACCTCATCCTGCCGATCCCGCCCGATTTCGTCGGACGTCTCGAGAAGACGGCGGGCGTCACCGTGCACAAGGCGACCGGACTGACCGTCTGGTACGTGGGCTTCAACGTCGAGAAGAAGCCGTTCACCGATCGCCGGGTGCGCCAGGCGTTCAACCATGCGGTGAACAAGGACGCGATCGTTCGCGACATCCTCAAGGGCACCGGAATCCCCGCCGTCGGTCCTCTCCTCCCGGGCACCTGGGCCTTCGAGCCGAACGTCCACAAGTACGCGTACGATCCCGGCGCCGCCAGGAAGCTCCTCGCGGAGGCCGGGTTCCCGAACGGCCTCGAGGTCGATTTCTGGGTGCCGGAGTCGGGCTCCGGCATGCAGGCGCCGGTCGAGATGGCGACCGTGATCCAGGCGAATCTGGCGGCCGTGGGCGTCAAGGCGCAGCTGAAGACGTTCGAGTGGGGCTCCTATCTGGGCAAGGTGCGATCCGACGCGCCCGCGATGTTCGCGCTCTCCTGGTTCCTGAAGTCGGAGGATCCGGACCTGTCCATGTATCCGCTGTTCTTCTCCAAGAATCAGCCCCTGCCCAACCGGTCGAACTACAACAACCCCGAGGTCGATCAGCTCCTCGTGCAGGCCCGGCAGCTCACCGACCGAGGCCGGCGCGCCGAGCTCTACAAGAAGGCGCAGCGCCTCATCGTCGAGGACGCGCCGTGGATCTTCGTCGACCACGAGGTCCAGGTGGTCGCCACGCGCGCCAACGTGAAGGGCTTCAGCCTGCACCCGAGCGGCTTCGACCTGCGAGTCGAGCACGTGACGAAGGAGTAGTCATGGACGAGATGAAAGCGGTCGACCTCGGTCAGGTCATGAGCAGCATCCGCGCCTCGGGCCGTCCCAACACGGTCCTGTGGCAGGCGCCCGACAGCATCGCCTTCGTCGCGCGCGGCCGCGAGTTCCGCAGCGAGTTCCACAGCGATCCGAGCGACGAGGTCATGTACATGATCAAGGGCGACATGAACCTCCACTACCGGACGCCGGAAGGCGACGAGAAGATCGCGGTGATCCGCGAGGGCCAGATCGTCTACTGCCCGGCCGGCACGCCCCATTCGCCGCGGTTCTCGCCCGACGCGTTCGTGCTCGTGCTCGAGCGCAAGCGCCGGTCCGACGAGAGCGATCGCTTCACGTGGTACTGCGCCAAGTGCGGGACCCAGCTCCACCAGAGCGTCAAGCAAGTCGCCGACTACCGCGAGGATCCGGTCTCGCGCGCCTACGAGGAGTTCTACGGCTCGGAAACGAATCGCACCTGCAGCCGCTGCGGCCACATCACACCGCGCCCACCCGCCAAAGCCTGAACGGCTGAAAGACCTGCAGGGGGCCGAGAAAGATCCAGATGCGCCGGACGTCACCGTGTGCTCGATGTCGTCACGGTTGGTCCACGTGATCGCCGTGCCGGCTCGGACCTCGACCGTGCCCGGCTGAAACTGGAAGAGCTGGATATCGACGGCAGGAGTCGGCTCGGCCGACGCGACCAGCGCAGCCACGACCGCGGCCAGTGCGCTACCAGCTCCGATGATTCCGCGAGCACCCATCGCCTGTGCCCTCCTCACCGAGAGCTACGGGCGAGGCGGGCCGGTTGGATGTCGCGAGCGCGAGCGAGCTTCGAGCTGCTTACGGCTCCGGCGGCCGGCGCGTGTGCCAGCTCGTGGCCTGCTCGTACGCCCAGCCGATGCGGAGCGCCGTCGCCTCCTGTCCGGCGTGGCACAGGATCTGGAGCGAGAGCGGCAGCCCCTCGGCGGAGAATCCGCTGGGGATCGCGAGGCCGCAGAGTCCGAGGTAGTTGCCCGGCCGCGTGAAATGGGCCGACGTGCCCGACTGGTCCACCCGATCGATCGGAATCGCGGCCGTCTGCGCCGTGGGGGTCAAGATCGCGTCGACGTCGGCGAGCGCGGCGGCGAACTCGCGCTTGTGCTCCTCGCGCTGCGCCAGCGCCAGGAGATAGTCGCGCGCCGAGATGTTCTTCCCGAGCTGGATGCGGGGCCGCACGTGAGGATCCGTCGGCAGCGCGGCGTCATCGACCAGGTGCCCGACGAAGCGATAGCCCTCGGCGCCGATGATCACGCCGGTCGCCGCGGTGTAGTCGGCCAGTCGCCGCGGGAAGTCGACGCGGACGATCTGCGCGCCGAGCCCGCCGAGCGCGTTGACCGCGGCATCGTACGCTGCGAGCAGTTCCTTCTCGACACCGACCCGCTCGGCGTCCGGCAGCACGGCCAGCCGCAGCCCCGCGACGCCGCGGCGAAGCATCGGCAGCGGATCGACCGGCGTCCACGAAAGCGTCTGCGGATCCCGCGGGTCGGCGCCACTGAGCGCCCGATAGATCAGCGCCGCGTCCTCGACCGACCGCGCCAGCGGCCCTGGGGTGTCGAGCGTCGAGCTGAGCGGGAGCACGCCGTAGGTGCTGATCCGCCCTGCCGTCACCTTGAGCCCGACAATGCCGCACCAGGCCGCGGGAATCCTGACGGAGCCGCCCGTGTCGGTCCCGATCGCGACCGGTGCCAGACCCGCGGAGACCGCGACGCCCGAGCCGCTGGACGAGCCGCCCGGCGTGCGATGGACCGTGAGATCCCACGGATTACGCGGCGTGCCCATGTGCGTGTTGGTGCCCCAGCTCCCCATGGCGAACTCGACCGTGTGCGTCTTGCCGAGCACGATCATGCCGGCTCCGATGAGCCGCTCGGCGAGCGTGGCGGTGACCGGCGACACGCGCTCGGCCCATACCCTGGATCCGCCGGTCGTCACGCGGCCCTGGAGATCGACGAGATCCTTGAGCGCGATCGGGACGCCGTGGAGCGGACCCACGCGATGGCCGGAGCGAATGGCCTTGTCGGCGGCCTCGGCCGCCAGCCGCGCCTCGGGCTCGTAGACGGCGATGAACGCATGCAGAGCCGGATTGCGCCGGCGGATCCGCCCGAGCAGCGCCTCCACGGCGTCGACCGGTGACAGCGTACGCGTCTCGAACGCACGGGACAGCTCGGCAACCGTCGCCCACACCGGATCGATCGTGGCCATGTGAGGCTTCCTCCGCCGGCCATGATCGCCGTCTTGCCAGGCCGGTTCAAGCGGCTTATGGTGGCGGCGTGGCGGACACCGCGGATGTCGTCATCGTCGGCGCCGGGATCATGGGCGTGAGCACGGCCTACCATCTGGCCCGGCTCGGCGTGGGTCCGGTGGTCGTCCTCGAGCGCGACACCGTCTGCTCCGGCTCGACGGCGCTCGCGAGCGGCGGCATCCGTCATCAGTACGCGAACCGGCTCGGCGTCGAGCTGACCACGCACAGCATCGTCACCTATGAGCGCTTCCGCGACGAGTTCGGCGTCGACCCCAACTTCCGCCAGCACGGCTACTTGATCCTGATCGGCAGCGAGGACGAGCTGGCGACGGCGCGGCGCAGCGTCGCGCTCCAGCAGAGCTTGGGCGTGAAGGTCGAGCTGCTCGACGCCGCCGCCACACGCGCGCTGTGCCCGTACCTCAACACCGGCGATCTGCTGGGCGCCTCGTACACGCCACGCGACGGCTACGCCGACCCGTACCTGTGCACGACCGCGATCGCCGCCCGCGCGCGCGATCTGGGCGTGACGATCAAGCAGCAGCACGAGGTCCGCGGCTTCCTTCGCGCGGGCGATCGCGTGCTCGGCGTCACCACCGCCGCCGGCTCGATCGAGGCGCGCGCCACCGTCATCGCCACCGGCGCCTGGTCGGGGGTGGTCGGCGAGCTGGCGGGGGTCGACATCCCCGTGCGTCCGCACCGGCGCCACAAGTTCATGACCGCGCCGTTTCCGGCCTCGCGCATCCCGGCGGCCACCCCGTTCATCATCGATCCCCACACGAACTTCTCGCTGCGCCGCGAAGGCCCCGGGCTCCTGCTCGGTCACGGTCGCCGCAACGAGCCCGACGGCTTCAGCACCGAGATCGACCGCAGCCTCGAGCCCGCGCTGATCGAGCGCGCGATCCACCGCGCGCCCGCCCTGGCCGACGCCGAGTTGATGCGGGCGTGGGCCGGCCTCTACGAGATGACACCGGACCAGACCGGGATCGTCAGCGCCGTGCCCGGCGTCGCCGGCCTTCACGTCATCGCCGGCTTCAGCGGCCACGGCTTCATGCACGGCCCGATCGCCGGCCAGCTCATGGCCGAGATGCTCGCCCACGGCCGCGCCGTGACGATGGACGCCGGCCCGCTCGACATCGGCCGCTTCGCGCGCGGCGAAGCCCACGTCGAGCCGCTCACGTTCGTCTGATCTTCGCCGCGATGACGGACACGACGCGCGATGGATGACGTGACGCGCGCGGTCTTCGCCCAGGTCGACTCACGCGGTCTGATCGACCTCGCCAGTGACCTCATCCGCATCCCGAGCTTCAAGACCGAGGAAACGCCGGTCGCGCGGTTCCTGGAGAAGTTCTTCCGGGGGCGCGGCTACGACGTCGATCTGCAGGAGATCGAGCCCGGGCGTTTCCAGACGATCGCCACCCTGCACGGGACCGGCGGCGGGGCGAGCCTCATGCTGAACGGTCACACCGACATCAACGCGCTCACCCGCCGGTGGAGGCGTGATCCGTGGACGCCGAGCCTGGAAGGCGATCGCCTCTACGGCCACGGCGTGCAGAACATGAAGGGCGGCCTCGCGAGTATCATCATGACCGCCGAGGCCGTTCGCCGCTCGGGCGTTCGCCTGGCCGGAGATCTGGTGGTCGCCTGCGTCGCGGGCGAAACGCAGGGCGGCGAGGGCACGCACTTCCTGATGCAGAGCGGCCTCCGCACCGACGCGGCGGTCGTCGCCGAGCCGTTCGGCGCCGACAACCTGGTCACCGTGCATTCGGGGATCGTGCACATGGCGATTCACGCGTACGGGGTGACCGGACACATCGGGCGCCTCGAGGGCACGGTGAACGCGGTGCAGAAGATGACGCAGATCGTGCGCGGGCTCGAGCACGTCGAGTTCCGCCACACACCCCGGCCCGACCTGCCTGCGTTCCCGCGGCTCAACGTCGGGAGCATCCTCGGCGGCCGCGGTCAGGACTATGTCCTCGTCGAGCCGCCATACGTGCCCGACCTGTGCACGATCCTGGTGGACGTGCACTTCGTGCCGGGGCAAACCGTCGACGGCATCGTCGCCGACATCCGTCGCGCGCTCGACCCGATCGCCGCGCGCGATCCCGAGCTCCGCTACGAGATCGAGATCCCGCCGCCGGCCAGCTTCAAGGGACGGCGGCGCCTCGTCATGGACCCGTTCGACATGCCGATCGACGCGCCAATCGTGCAGGCGGTCGTGCGAAGCTATCGCGCCGTCACCGGCCAGGAGCCGAAGGCCATCGGCACCGTGCTGCCGCATTCGTACAGCGCCGACGACACGTGCCATCTCTGGAAGGCCGGCATCCCGTGTCTTCTGTACGGGCCGGCGACGATCCGCGGCAACGCCGACGAGGACGACGCGTGCGTGCTCGTGAGCGAGATGGAGAAGGTCACGCGCGTGCTGGCCGCGACCGTCGTCGACGTCTGCCAGCGGAAGCCCGCGTCCAAACACACATCGATCTCAGGGGGGACGAATGAGCGTGCACACCGCGATCGAGAATAGGGCCACCGGCTCGATGACCGACATCGCCTTCACCACCTGTGGTCTGGTCGTCGCGGCGCACGCGAAGGCTCGGGCCCAGGCGCGCTCGGCCGCAAAAGGGAAAGCGTCGGCGAGATCAGCCGGGCAGCGCGGCGAAGCGAGCACGAAGGGCCGGCGCCGCGAAGTGGTCGTCGGCGGCCGCCGCGTGAAGACGATCGACGTGCACGCCCACTGCGTGATTCCCGAGGCGTACGCACTGCTCGGGCTGAAGGTGCAGGATCATCGTGGTCCCGGGATCGACGAGGTCGGTCCCCGGCGCATCGCCGAGATGGACGCGCAAGGCATCGACATGGAGGCGCTCAGCATCAACCCGGCCTGGTATCGCGCGGAGCGCGACGTCGTCACCCAGGTGATCAAGATCCAGAACGAGCGGCTCGCCGAGTTCTGCGGACGATACCCGGATCGCTTCGTCGCGTTCGCGTCGGTGGCGCTGCAGTTTCCCGACCTGGCGGTACAGCAGCTCGAGGACGGCGTGAAGAAGCTCGGGCTCCGCGGCGCCGCCGTCGGCGCCAGTGTCGCGGGCGAGGAATTCTCGGACCCGAAGTTTCACCCGTTCTGGGCCAAGGCCGAAGAGCTCGGCGTGCTGATCTTCATCCATCCCCAGAGCACGCCCGACCTCGCCAAGCGGCTCAAGGGCAACGGCTGGCTGGCCAACACGATCGGCAACCCGCTGGATACGACCATCGCGCTCTCGCATCTGATCTTCGAGGGCACCCTGGATCGCTTCCCGCGGCTCAAGATCTGCTCGGCTCACGGCGGCGGCTTCCTGCCGTCGTACGCGGCGCGCTCGGACAACAGCCTGCGCGTCGCGCCCGACATGGACACCGGCGTCAAGCTGAAGAAGAAGCCGACGGAGTACCTGAAGCAGATGTACTACGACACGCTGGTCTTCACGTCGGAGGCGCTGCGCCACCTGGCGGCGGAGGTCGGCGTGAGCCAGCTCGTGATCGGCACCGATCACCCGATCCCCTGGCAGGACAAGTCGATCGATCACATTCTGAAGGCGCCGGGCTTCAGCGACGCGGATCGACGGGCGATGCTCAGCGAGACGGCGGCCAAGCTGCTGAAGATCAAGCTCTAGCCCGGCGGCTATAATCGGGGTGAAGGGACTCTCCAGGAGGCCACGGTATGGTCACGCTCGAGTTCCACGATCCGTCAGGCGCGATCGAGGTGAAGCAGCCGTTCGCCCCGCGTGTCCCCACCCTCGAGGGCAAGCGCATCGGCTTCGTCAGCAACGACCAGTGGCAGGCCTTCCGCATGCTGCCGCTCTTGAAGTCGCTGCTCGAGACCGACTTCCCGGGCATCGAGGTGCTGCCGATCGACGCCTTCCCGCAGGGCAACGCCGTGATCGGCTCCGAGGAGACCGCGGCGCAGGTCAAGCGGAGCGGCGTCGACGCGGTCATCATCGGCAACGCGGCCTGAGGCTCCTGCGCCACTGCATGCGGCCGGGCGGCCGCTAGGCTCGAAGCACAGGGAATCCCGACCGTGACGTTGACCCGCGCGGACTTCGTGGGGGTCATGACGAACGCCGTCGCCGGCCTCGGCCTGGCGCCGGACGCGGCGATGGTGACCTTCCCCATCGACATGTTCCTGCCCGGGAGCGACATCTCGCCGGTGCAGACGCGCAAGCGCGAGTTCTACGACGGGCTCACGCGATGGCGCTCGGCCTTCGGTGGCGACGGCGCGGTCGACGCGCCGATGATCAAGGTCCAGGGCTCGAGCGTGGAGGACGCGTTCTCGCGCGCGAATCATCTGATGCTCGCGAACCGCTGGGGCGACGGTCTTCCGCTGTGGCCCCCCACGCGCGAGCGCGTGGACTGGATCCTCCGCGGTGCCACCGATCCGCGCGGACGTCGCGTCGGCATCTTTCCGCCCCGCGGCGGCGTGACCACGATCGAGACGTGCGCGATCGCGCTCGCGATGGCGGGCGGCCGGCCGGAGTACCTGCCCGTGCTGGTCGCGGCGGTCGACGCGTTCCTCGATCCCGAATCCGGGAGCGCGCAGCTCCAGGCCGCGTCGGGCAGCGCCTTTCCCGTGGTGATCGTCAACGGGCCCATCGGCGCCCAGATCCGGCTGAACGCCGGCTTCGGCTGCCTCGGCCCGGATCCGCAGCGGCCCGCGGGCGCCAGCATCGGCCGCGCGCTGCGTCTCTTGCAGCAGAACGTCGGCGGTGCCCTGCCCGGCATCGGCACCATGGCCAACTACGGCGGCGTGCGCTACACGAACGTCGTCTTCGCCGAGGACGAGGTGAATCTGCCCTCGGGCTGGGCGACGCACGCGGCGGAGCGCCACGCCTTCGCGCGCGGCCAGAACTCGATCTCGCTCGCGTTCGCGAACGGCGCCACCAACATCCGCCGGCGCGGCGCCAAGAAGGAAACCCCGGAAGAGGACGCGCTCCAGGGCATGTACCGCATGGCCGACTTCATGCGCGTGCCGAACATGCCCGGCCTGTCCGGCTACGAGCGCGGCACGCCAGGCATCCTGATGATCCCGGGGGTCGTCGCCAACACGATGGCCGGACTCGGCTGGACGAAGGCGTCGATTCGCGAGTTCCTGTGGGAGCACTCGCGCATTCCGACCGAGCACCTGCGTCGCGCGGGCTGCCCGGCATGGATCGAGATCGACTCGAGCAAGGTCGTGCGCGAGAGCATCGCGCTCGACCCGTGGCCGATCACCGCCAGCCCTGACAACTTCATCGTCGTCGTCGCGGGCGGCGGCCATCCGACCAACAGCTACTGGCTCCAGGGCTACAGCCCCGGCGTCGTCGGGCGCACGCTCGAGCTGCCAGCGTCGTTCAACGACCTTCTCGCCGAGGCGGAGCGCGACCTGGGGCCACGCTGAGCGGTCACACGAGCCGCGGGCGGTCTCCCTCGACGATGACCCGCCACAGGACTCGACTCTCCTTCCGGTCGTAGTCACCGTGCGCCCGGTGCATCGTCGCGCGGTCGTCGATCACCAGCACGTCGCCCTTGCGCCACACGTGGTGATAGACGATCTCCGGCCGGATCATCCGGTCGAGCAGATCGGACATGTAGGCCCGGCTCGCCTCCGGGGTCATGCCCTCGATGTGCGTCGCCTTCGTGATGTGGAAGTACACCGCCCTCGATCCGTGCACCGGGTGCGTGCGCACCATCGGGTGCTCGATCGGCTTGCCGTACTTGTCCAGGTCGTCCTGGCGCGTGTCGGTACGATCGCGGTCCAGGCTGTTGAACGTCTTCAGCGAATCGAGACGCGCGCGCTCGGGCTCGGGAAGCGCGGCGTAGGCCGCGCGCATGCTCGCCACGCTCGTGCCGCCGCCGGCCGACGGAATCTCCACGCCGTACAGGATCGTCGCGGCGGGCGGGCGCTCGCGGTTGGTGTGGTCCGTGTGCCACCGCTCCGCGGGCTGCTGGCCGTTCCGGTGCCAAATCAGCCCGATCAGCGGAAACTCCGGCATGTTGTGCTGCGAATAGTGCTGCTCCATCGGCGGGCCGAACACCGACGCGGCCGCGAGATACTGCGCCGGCGTCAACGTTTGCTGCCTGAAGACGAGCGCCAGATGGTCGGCGAGCGCACGCGACAGCGCCTCGCGAGTCGGCGCGTCGATCGGGCGGCTGAGATCGACGCCGGAGATCTCGGCGCCGAGCGAGGGATGAAGCGGCGCGATCTTCAGGGCTCCCATGGTCGGCCTCAGCGGGCCAGGCCGGGAGTTCCGGCCGGCACGGCGTAGACGTTCATCGTCAGCGAGACGGCCGTGTAGTAGCCCATCAGCACCACCACGTCGGTGATGCTCTCGTGGCCGAGCGCCTTCACCGCACGGTCGTACAGTCCCTGCGAGACCAGCCGGCCGTTGGCGAGCGTCGTCGCCAGCTCGTAGACGACCTGCTCCCGCAAGTCGGCGAACGAGGCCGGAAGCCCCGCCATCATCGCCTCGACGGCGGGAACGGGCAGGCCGACCTCCTTGCCCCGCTTCTCGTGCGCGGCGGCGGGATAAGCCGAGTGCCACTTGCTGGTGATCACGATCACCGCGATCTCGCGCTCACGCTCCGTCAGCGACGAGTGGCCCGGCGTGAAGTGCTCGCCGAGCGGCGCGGCGGCGCGCAGCAGCTTGGGGTTGTGCACCCACACCTTGTACGGGCCCGGCAACCGGCCGCGCGGGCCCTCGACCAGGTGGCGATAGCCGTCCTTCTGCTCCGCGGTCATCTGGTCGACGGGAATTTCGGCGTAGCGTCCGAACGTCGGGGCGGCGCTCATCGTCCTGTCTCCTGTTCGCGAGATGCCCTGCGTCGAGCGACCGGCTCTTCAGCGTTGCGCCAATCGCGCCACGGCCCGGACGAGATCGCCCGGCTCGACCGGCTTCGCCAGATAGAGATCGAAGCCGACCGCCAGCGCGCGGTCGCGATCTTCGGCGCGCGCGTAGGCGCTCAGGGCCAGCGCGGGCAAGGTCACGCCGACCTCGGCCGCCCACGATTTCAGTTTGCGCACGACGACCAGACCGTCCTCGTCCGGCATCGCGAGATCGCAGACGAGCACGTCGGGGCGCACGCGCCGGGCCAGGCTCATCCCCTCGCCGGCGCTGGCCGCCGTGAAGGCGACCGCGCCCGACTGGGCGAGGATCGCCGCCACGAGATCGCGGGTGTCGGCGTCATCCTCTATCACGAGCACCCTGACCCCGTCCAGACGCTCGCCGGCGGCCGCGCCCGATCCGTGGGGCTGGACACCAGCGGCGGCCGCCGCGGGCACGGCAGCAATCGGCAGGACGACGGTGAACGTCGCGCCCTGCCCGACCCCGGCGCTCTCGGCGCGCACCCGCCCGCCGTGGAGCTCGACGAGGTGGCGCACGATCGCGAGCCCCAGGCCGAGGCCGGCGTGCGCGCGCGTGCTCGTGCTGTCCGACTGCTTGAACCGCTCGAAGATGTGAGGCAGGAGCTCGGTGTCGATGCCTCGGCCGGTGTCGCTCACGATCAACCGCGCATCGATATCGCGAACGAGCCGCACCGTCACGGCGCCGTTCTGCGGCGTGAACTTGATCGCGTTGCCGAGGATGTTCTCGACGATCTGGCGCAACCGGTCGGGATCGCCGTTCACCGGGCCGGCGTCGGGGTCGAGGTCCCCTTTCAAGATGATCGACTTTGCCTCGGCCGACGGGCGGACCGACTCCACGACGCCGGCGACCAGCGCCGGAAAGTCCACGGACTGCGGGCTGAGATCGAGCCGGCCGAAGACGATACGACTGGCGTCGAGCAGATCGCTGATGAGCCGGGCTTGCTGGCCGACGTTGCGCTCGATCACCTCGAGCGCTCGCGCGGTGGCGCCGGCGTCCAGGCGACCGGAGCGGAGCATCCGGACCCAGCCGAACGTGGCGCTCAGCGGTGTGCGGAGCTCGTGGGACAGTACCGCCAGGAAATCGTCCTTCGCCCGATTCGCGGCTTCCGCTTCCTGGCGCGCGGCGTGCGCCAGCTCGGCCCGACGTCCCGCCATCCGCGCGTCCTGGAGCGCCTGGCGCAAGTCCTCCACCTCGGTGACCCGTGGCTCCGCCGGCGGTGACGCCGCGGCCTCGCCCTTGAGCGACTCCGCCAGCGCGACGATCGGGGCCGCGATCCGCTTGCCGAGCACATACGCGAAGCCACACGCCGTGGCGAGCAGCAGAACGCCGCCACTCGACAGTGCGAGGAGGGAGCGTCGGATCCCGGAATCGACGAGCTTGACGGGCGCCGCCACGCCCACGACCCATTGGGTCTCCCTCGAACGGCTATAGGCGGCGTAGACCGACGGCCCCTTCAGCACCTCGCCCTTGACGAAGCCCTCGTCGGATCGCGCGGTCACCGTCGTCCAGGACTCCCCTTCCTGGTGCCCGACGAAGCCCGCGGCGTCCGGCACTCGCGCGACCACGCCGCCTTCGCGATCGGTGATCAGCGCGGTCCAGCCGCTCGACAGCCCCGCTTCCTGCAGAAGCTTGGTGAACTGGGTCGGCGGGAACGGAAAGTCGAGGATGTAACGCACCTGCCCATCGCGAACGACCGGGGCGGCGATGATCACCGCCGGCTGGCGGCTGACGGTGCCGATGAACACGTTCGACACGAACGTCTTTCCGCTGGCCGCGACGTTCCGCATCATCGCGAGACTCGCCGGCGTGGGGATCGGCAGCTCGGCGCCCAGCGGCCGACTGGTGTTGAGCACCTGTCGGCCCGACGGATCGGACAGCACCGCCCAGCCGCCGAAGCCCTTCGATACCGTGGCCGCTTCCTCGTAGAAATGGGCCAGATCGCCGCGACCATCGAGGTACCGCGAGGCGGCCAAGGCCTGCACGCCGGTCTTGATGTCGTTGACGTCCCGATCCAGCGCCAGCGCCAGCGCGCGCGCCGTGTCGCGCATCCCGCGCTCGAGCGACGACCTCTCGAGCCGCGTCTGGTACACGATCAGTCCGACGGCGAAGAGGACGACGGGAACGACCGCCGCCAAGGTCAACAGAATCAGGTGCGTGCGCAGCTTCATTGACGTGGATACTGCACCCGTTGGAGCAGCATGACAACCCGACCTCCGTTCAGAGCGCCGCGTAGACGAGATCGATGAAGTGGCGGACGTGCCTGTGCTGCCATCCGCCTCGCGACTGATTCATCGCATAGCCGAAGGCGACGCGCGTCTCGGGGTCGGCGAACCCGAGCGAGCCGCCGGCGCCGAAATGGCCCAACGCGCGCGGGTTGGGCCCCAGGCGGCGCTCGACCATCGTGAGCTGGAATCCGAGCCCGAAGCGCGTCGGGCGCTCGAGCACGATGTCGTTGCCGTACACCTGCTCCTCGCTCGCCCGCGCGATCATCTCCGGCGACAGCACGGGGAAGCCGTCCAGCCGTCCGTCGCCGGCCAGCGCCGAATAGAGGCGGGCGACGCCGCGCGCGGTGCCGTGGCCGTTGGTCGACGGCACTTCCGCGGCGCGCCACGCTCGCGTGTTGACGACGCCGGTCCCGGAGAAGTCGGCCGGATTGCGGTAGGCGCTCACGCGCATCGCGGCGAGGCCGCTCAGCGTGGCGGGATCGACGGTGAGCTGTCGCCCTCCGACACGCTGTTCTGCTCGGGCCATTCGCTGATGGCGAACGGCGACATCTTCGT
>CAYVHH010000336.1:0-3661 GCA_964450175.1 uncultured bacterium
CTTCCGCTCTGCCGACCGCCGCCTCAGGCGGTCGCGAGTCATCATGTCACGGCCCTCTCGCTCCAAAGTGGTGCGCATCGGTTCAGATTGGTGTATTCATAGGAACATGAATCGAGCAGGGGTTGTCCGTCAGAGCGTCTCACTACCCGCCGTCGTCGCGAAGCGAGTACGCGCGATTGCGAAGACGCGAAAGTTGAGCGCCAACCGCGTCCTCGTGGACCTCATCGAGACTGGCCTCCAGGCAAGAGAGTCTGAAAGAGAGCGCTTCTTGACTCTCGCGCGTCGGTTCAAGGAGTCTTCCGATCCTAAGGAGTCGGATCGGCTCAGGGAGGAACTGGCGAACGTCATCTTCGGGGAGTAGTTCCGAAGATCCAATGGTCTGGCCTTCCGGAGGCACTCCGAAAGCACCTTTTGCTCCGCCTGAAGGAGCGTCAGGTCACCGAGGAGGATCTCCTGAAGCTGATGGAGTGGCGTCAGTCGGAACCGGACGCGCCCGACGGCCTCTGGTACAAGGACTTCGGTTCCTTCAAGATCTGCGGAGAGGGCCAGTACCCCAAGACCTTCCTGCTGAAAGGACAGCCGGCCAAGGGCGAGCCGCTCTAAAGAGGCGGCGCTTGGGGCAGGACGACGGATACGTAGCCTTCAGCCGGAGGACTTGCAGGGCATTCACGAGGTCACGGGTTCGATCCCGTCAGTTCCACCCGTTCCAGCAACAACTTCGAGGAACAGCCGATCCGCTGAGCCGCGGAGTGTCGGTTTCTTGGCTGTTTCCCTTGCTCGCGACGAGTGCTGGGTATCGACGCCTGGCTCAGAACAGCAGCCGTAGCTCGAGCACGGCGCTCCGCGCGTTCGTATTCGAGTCGAAGCCGGAGTACGCCGCGGCCGGCCGATCCGATCGAAGGTCGAGCGCCTCGAGGCCGATCCGCAAGTGCCGGCTCGGCGTGACGAATGCCGCGACCGTCACCGTGCGGCCGTTCTCGCCGTTCGGCTCCTGCGTGCCGTCGCGGTCGATGTTCTTGAACGCGTCGTAGCGCGCGGAGAAGCGAAGCATCGGGTTGCCCCACGTGAGCATCGCGTAGCCGGTGCGCAAGTCCACGTCCACGTGCGGCCCGTCGCTCGGCCCCATTCCCGTGTCGCCTACCGCGCCCTCGGCGATCAGCAATAGACCCTTCGCGAGGTGAAGCTCGAGGCCAGCCTGTGCCAACCGCGTGCGCCACGCGTATTGGCCCCGGTGCAGGCCGCGGTCGCCGCGGTTGTCGAGATAGGCCGCCTGCAGCAGCAGCCTGCCCGGCGTTTCCCATCGGGCGCGCGCGTTCCACCCGACGCGCCCGTCGAGCTCCTCGATCGGGCGGGTGCCGTCGTCCCGCTGATCCGCGAATCCCCCGCGCGCTCCCAGCGACGTAAGCGGCGGCAGCGGGAGCACCTCCCCGAGCGTGACGAGCCGATCGCCGAGCGCCCAGCCGCGCCAGGCCAGGAGCGCGCCGGTCGAGTCGTTGAGGCCGAACGCTCCGCCGACAACTTGGAGCTCGCCGCGGTCCCCGCGCTGCACGAACCCCACCTCGGCACCGGTGAGCCGGACTTCTTCTCCGATCCAAGTGTTCAGGGATGAGAGCGTGATCGTGTAGGGGGACGACCACAATGGATCCACGTTCTCGCGCGAGGTTTGTGGGAAGTACATCCCTCCTCTGAAGCGCAGCGCCACCTTCGGCGACAGCTCCTTGCGATAGAGAGCGAAGGCTTCGACGAGCCCGGCCTCGCGCCCTCCCGAGCGTTCCGGCTGAGTTCGCGCCACGCCGTGAGCGTGAACCTTGAACTCGGGGGAAGGCGTCCAGTCGAAGCCGACATTCGCCACGCCGCGAAGGGTCGAGATGCTGTCGCCCGGAGCTTCTCCGCCCTCCTCGAGACGGCCAAAGCCGCCTTCGAGCCAAGAGCGCCGGCTTTGGACAGAGATGCCGCGCGCCGAGACGACGCCCAGCAGATCGAACTCGCCCGCTGCCGCCGTACCGGCCAGAGCCACCGCGAGCCCGACGAGCGTCAAAGCAGACGTGCGCATACCCTGTGACTCCGGAGTCAATCCGCCGCGTCCGCCGGTCCTACGTTCACGGCGCAGCATATAGGCCGACGATGCGCGGTCGTCACCAGGTCACGGGCAGCGCTTCGAGACCCCGCAGGTTGATGCCCTTGCGCCAGCGGAGGCCGGCTTCGGGGACGGCCAGACGAAGGGTGGGCACGCGATCGACGAGCCTCCGGAGAGCGATCTGTCCTTCGAGTCGGGCCAGGGGCGCGCCCAGGCAGTAGTGGATGCCCTGTCCGAAGGCCAGGTGGCGGTTCCTCTCGCGTCCCAGGTCGAGAACGTCCGCCTTCTCGAACTGGGTCTCGTCGCGGTTCGCCGAGGACAAGACACCGTACACGAGGGCGCCCCGCGGGATGATGACGCCGGCGATCTCGACCTCCTCGCGCGCGTAGCGCTCGGTCGAGACCTCGACCGGGCTGTAGAAGCGGAGCAGCTCCTCCACCGCGGTGCCGTCGAGCGTTGGATGGTCGCGCAGCCGTGCGAGCTGCTCGGGAAACTGCAGCAGCGCCAGCGCGCCGTTCCCGATCAGGTTCACGGTGGTCTCGTGACCCGCGACGACGAGCAGGAAGACCATCGCGACGAGCTCGTCCTCTCCCAGACGCTCGCCGGCCTCCTCGGCCTGCAGGAGCGCCGAGATCAGGTCGTCCTGCGGCCGCGCGCGCTTGGCGGCGATCATCCGGCGTATGTAGCGCACGAACATCCAGATGGCGGGCAGCACACGGAACAGGTTCGGGGCGGCCGTGGAGGCCACGATGGCGCTCGACCACCTGTGGAAGCGATGCTGATCGGCGACGGGGATCCCGAGCATCTCCGAGATCACCGTGAGCGGAATTGGGAGCGCGTACGCCGCGATGAGGTCCATGCGGCCCGCGGCCAGCGCCCTCGACAGCAATTCCTCCGACAAGCTCTCGATCCGCGCGCGCATGCGCTCGATCAGCCGCGGAGTGAAGGCGAGATGGACGAGCCCCCGCAGGCGCGTGTGGTCCGGCGGGTCGACGTCGAGCATGTTGCGCTCGATGGCCTGGAGGAATCCGAGCATCGCGGGGAGGCGGCTGAACGGCCGGCTCCCCAGCGCGTTCTTCCGGTCCTTCGCCAGGCGCGTGTCCTTCAGCAACGTCGCGACATCGTCATACCGGCTCACGAGCCAGGCCACCGGCCCGCTGGGGAGCTTGACGGGATGGACCGGGGCCTCGGCGCGGAGGCGCGCGTAGTACGCGTACGCGTCGGCCTTGAAGTCGGAGCTGGTCACGTCTACGGCGGGGACGCTCACGGCCGCTAGGATGGAGGGTCGGACCAGACGGGTCAAACGGCCGGGCGCTCGCTTGGCGAGCGTCGGCCCGCGCGTCGCGACAGGGGCGAGACTACCGACAGGGCAGGTCGCGTTGTACCATCGTGACGCCATGCGTGCCGATCGCTATCGCTCGCCGACGCTCAGCCCCTGGCCACCGGCGGCGACTCCCAGCTCCCCGCACGACCCGCCCTTGCGCCCTTCCGCGTCCACATAGCGCCTCGTCTCTCCGCGACGAGGCTGCTGTTCCAGGTGGTCGGCGCCGACACCTATGCGGCTGCCGTGTTCATGGTCATGGC
>CAYVHH010000337.1:0-7629 GCA_964450175.1 uncultured bacterium
CGCCGCCCGGCGCGAAGTCGGCCGCGCCCGCGAAACCGGACGCTGCGGCGGCCCGGACACCGGATCAGATCCTGGCGTCGTTGAATCGCGCGATGACCTGGTATCGCCAGGCTCGGATCGTCATGCGTTCGCTCAACGGCAGCGGGGTGTTCGGCCACGCGGACGAGCAAACCGCGCTCCGTCTGGTCGGCCGCGCGTTCGACGTGGCGCACGCCGAGGCGGCGCTGCTCGCGAAAAATAGCGCGCTGGCGTCGGGGGCCAGCAGTCAGCGCGCCGCGGAGCAGAAGAAGCTCGAGGCGTCGATTCGCAAGGGCGAGCAGGATGTCGAGCGGCTGCGCGCGCGGATCCGCGCCGAGCCCGAGCGGCGATCGATTCTCGAGCGCGAGGCCGCGGCCGCGCAGAACACGCTCGAACTCGACCGGGCGCGCCTCGAGTTCCTCGGCCAGCTCCGCGATCTCGATGCCTCCCGCGCGGGCGCCGACGACGACCTCGAGCACCAGATCGACGCGCTCAAGGAGGCGGTGCCGGAGCTCGGCTCGGCGACGGCGGCCCAGTCCACCGGCGCCCTGTCGTCGGGATCGGGGTCGGGCACCTGGGGAATGGTCCAGCGCCTGCTCGCCCTGCAGCGCAGCCGGAGCCGGCTCCAGGATCTCGAGGCGGCCACCAACGAGTTGGTGCGTCGCCTCGATGAAGAGGCCAAGGCGGCTCGCGCGGGCCTGCGACCGATCTTCGCCCGCCTGACGGCGCTGGCCAAAGACCCCACCGATTCCGGGACGTCACTGGCCGACAGTCAGCGGGAGTTTCGCAGCTTGCTCGAGCAGCGCAAGCTGATGGCCGCGGTCTCGCTCCCCCTGCGCGACGAGGCCGCGCTCGCCCGGCGCTATGCCGACGATCTCAAGGGCTGGAACGAGGTGATCGATCGTGAATCGTGGCAAGCTCTGCAGGGTCTCGCGCTCGACCTGCTCGGGGTCGTGGTCGCGCTCGCCGTCATCTTCGTCGGCGGCGTGCTGTGGCGCGTGGCGGTCACGCGGTACGTGACCGACGTCGCGCGACGACGGCTGCTCCTGACCGCCCGGAGCATCGTCCTCACGGTGGCCGTTGCGCTCGTCCTGATCTTCCACTTCACCAGCGAGATGGCCGCCCTCGTGACCGCACTCGGCTTCGCGGCGGCGGGCATCGCCTTCGCGCTCCAGAACGTGATCCTGGCGGTCGCCGGCTACTTCATGATGGTCGCGCCGAACGGGATCCGCGTCGGCGATCGCGTGAGTCTCCAGGGGCCGTTCGGGTACGTGCACGGCGAGGTGGCCGAGATCGGCTTCGTGCGGATCAAGCTCCACGAGCTGTCCGGCGAGCCGCTCAAGCCCACGGGGCGGGTCGTCGTCTTTCCGAACTCCGTCGTGTTCACCGGGACCTTCTTCAAAGATCCGTCGGGGGCTCCCGCGGGCTAGCGATGGGCCGCGAGACGAGGGACCCCGAGCGGTCTTACTTGGTGAGCGGCTCCGAGGAGCGACGCAGGTCCAGCATCGGAGACGCCGGAAGGTCGTCGAGCGTCTCCAGCCGGGTCAGACGCCCCATGTGCGTGATGATCCTGGCAATCTGCTTCGACGCCTCGATGATCGGGGCGAGCCTCCCCCGCTGATCCGTGGTGAGATCGCGGCGCAGGAGCTCGAGGCGGCCGACGATCACGGCGAGCGGGTTGTTGATCTCGTGGGCGGCCGCGTTCGCCAGCTGGGCGACGGCGCGCAGCGTCTCGGCGCGGCGCTCGGCCTCGTCGGCGCGGCGCTGATTCGTGATGTCCTCGATCGTCCCCTCCCAGTACTCGTGCTCGCCGTTCCGCACGACGCGCGCATTCAGTCGAGCCCACACCGTGCCGCCGTCGTGCGTCCGGAGCTCGCACTGGAAATCCCGCGTGACGCCGGCGGCGTCCCGCAGCCGGTGCCACCGCTCGCGGTCTTCGGGATCGACGTACAGGGACGTGGCGTTGATGCCGAGCAGGGCCTCCCGATCCCTGAACCTCAGCAGCTCGACCATCGCCGGGTTGGCGTCGAGAATCTGGCCGCTCGGGGTCGTCCGGAAGAGGCCGACCGGGACGTTCTCGACCAGGCCGTGGTAGCGCGCCTCGGCGGCGAGTGCCTCGGCGCGCTGGCGCTCGGCCTCGGCGCGGAGCCGCGCGGCGCGCAGCAGCAGGGCCAGCTGCTGGCTCACCGCCTCCAGCATCGCCACCCGCGCCAGGTCGAAGCGCTCCGCCCGCTCCCACCACACCAGGTAGAGCGCGCCCGCCACGTCGCCGTCGAGGTGAATCGGCACGATCACGCCCGAGCGATGGGGGAACCGGTGGAACAGCTCGTAGCTGAAGCGCGGGTCGTGCTGGACGTCGTCGCTGGACGTGATCGTGGCCCCGGTGAACACGCTCTCGCGGAAGCCTTGCTCGTCGATCGGCAACAGCGCCGACGTCAGGATCGACAGCGCGTGGTGGGGGACCCGATACGCGGCAACCGGCACGAGGAGACGGCGCTCCGGGTCGACTCGGTACGCCGCGCCGGTCTCGGCTCCGACGAAGCGCACGACCTCGCGGACGACGAGGCGCAGCGCCTCGGTGAGGTCGGCCTCGGTCGTGAGGATGTGCGCGATCGCGATGAGGAGCTCAGCACCACCCATGCAATCTTTACGATACGGCAGCCTGATCTCCGAAACGACACAGATTTCGCGGGCTCTTTGGCCACGTCCGTGGCAAGAATCGTCGCGCTCGCTCGACCACGCGTGCCGGAAACTCGCGTAAGTGTCGCTCGGCTCGCGCACTCGGACTCTGGCACACCGCATGCTCCTTCATCTCGCAGGAAGGTTCCGGAGATGGGCACGCGCAAGAATCATGGCGCGCACGCGAGACGGCGATTCGCGCGAATCGCCCTGGAAACCGCCCTGCTGGTCGCGCTGCTCTTGCCCTGGGCGGCCATTCTCGCCTGGCTATTTTGGCGGAATGCCCTGCGGTAGCGTCGTATGCTCGTGGCCGCGGAGATGGCTTTGCCTCGACCGGCCCGTCTGAGCTTCCTCGCAGCGGTCGTGCTCGTGCTCGCGCTCTGGATTCCCGGGCGGTCGGCCGAGGTCACCTGTCCGCCGTCGGTCGCGGTCCCCACGCAGGCCGCGCTCGCAGACGCGGGTCGGAACGCGCGAGATCACGGCGCGCTCTGGCGCTTCGAGAAAGACCGGCGCGCCGGCTACCTCTACGGCACGATCCACATCGCGACTCTCGAATGGGCGATGCCGGGCCCGACGATCGGGCGCGCCCTCCGCGACGCCGACACGATCGCGATCGAGGCCGACCCCGGCGATCCGGCCACGGGGGCCGGCATGGCGGCTCCGCAGAAGCCCCACGAGGCTCCGTCGCTTCCCCCCGAGCTGATCAGCCGGCTGCGGGGCCAGGCCGCCCGTGCCTGCGAGCCCTGGGAGAGCCTCGAGACGATGCCGCCCCTGCTGATGGTCACGCGGCTGACCTTGCTCGACGCCCGCTGGGACGGGCTTCACACGGACTACTCGATCGAGGCGGCGCTGGCGAGCTTCGCGCGAAAGACGGGCAAACGCCTCGCGACGCTCGAGACGGTCGCGATCCAGCGCGCCGCGATCGTCGCGGGCTCCCCGGCCGAGCAGGCGGCAGAGGTCGACCAGCGTCTCGCGGCGCTGGAGGACGGCTCGGCCCGCAAGGCGATGGTGGTCATCGCGAACGCCTGGGCCCGCGGCGACCTCGACGCACTGACGCGCCTCTACGAGCCCCCTGACGCACGGGCCGCGCTGGAACGCATGGCCGGCTCGCGCAACCCGGCCATCGCCGGGCGCATCGACGAGATGCATCGCGACGGCCGGCGCCTCTTCGCGGCCGCCGGCGTGCTGCACATGGTCGGCGACGCGCCCCTGCAGAAGCTCCTGGCTGAACGGGGCTTCACGATCGAGCGAGTTCCGCTCGGCGACCGCTGACCTCCGGCGCCGGCGCGGTCGTTCTGGTTGACCGCGACGGCCTTGACAGCGCAAAATGCCGGAGGTTGGAGCGCACCACGCTCGCCGGCACCCGTCCCGAGCACGTCATCGATCTCATCCTGGAACGCGCCTCGCCCGCCGGCCCGAATCGGTCCGACCCCTCGCGCAAGCTCGCGCTCGTCATCGAAGGCGGAGGCATGCGCGGCGTCGTCTCCGCCGGCAGCCTTCTTGCGCTCGATCTCCTCGGCTTCCGGGAGATCTTCGACGAGATCTACGCGGCGTCGGCCGGCGGCGTGAACGCAGCGTATTTTCTCTCCGGGCAGGGCAAGCTCGGCATGACCGTCTACTTCGACGACATCGCGAACCGCCGTTTCATCAACCCGTGGCGATTGTTCAAGATCGTCGACGTCGACTACGCCTACGATCGGATCGTCTCAGTCCACAAGCCGCTGGACGACGCCGCCATCCGCGCCTCGCGCGTCCGATTCCTGCTGTCGGTCACCGACGCCCGGTCCGGCCGGAACGAGCTGCTCGATGTGCGGACCAGGCCGGAGCCGGTCCCGCTGCTGCTCAAGGCGTCGAGCGCGCTGCCGGTCCTGTACAACCGGCGAATCGTCCTGGATGGGCGGGAGTACGTCGATGGCGGGGTGTCCGACTCGCTCCCGATCGCGCGAGCGATCGAGAACGGCTGCACCGACATCCTGGTGCTGGCGAGCAGCCGGTGCGATTCGCCGATGGCGAGGCCGGGCCTCGGGGAGCAGAGCCTCTTCTACATGATGACGGGGCGCCGCTATCCGGCGCTGATGCGCGCCTTCGCCTCGATGCACGAGACGCTCAACCGCAGCCGACGCCTCGCCACGGGCGAGGACGCAGTTGATGGCGTGAACATCGCGCTCATCGCTCCGTACGAGGCCGACTCGATGATCGGCAGCACGGCGATCGAGCGCGCCCGCCTGGTCCGGGGCGCCCACCAGATGGCGACGCGGACCCTCGAGCTCTTCGCGGGAGAGCGCGCCATTCTGGACGCGCTGTTCGAGACCTATCGCGCGCGGCCCCAGCGCTGAGTCCGCGTCCCGCGAGGCACGAGGCGCGCCGGCGTCTCCTTCACGCGCGTGACTCTCACCAGCGAGTCCGCCATGGCGGCGCCCCCTCGCGCCCGGGCAGCGACGCTTCGGGTGAGTGATACCCTACCGGACGAGCCCTATGCCCGGGAACCTCACGACCGAGCTCCTGTTCTCGTACGGCACCCTGCGGATCGAAGCGGTGCAGCTCTCCACCTTCGGCCGGAAGCTGGTGGGCACGCCGGACGAGCTGCCCGGATTCGCGCAGTCGATGATGAAGATCGAGGATGCGGAGGTCGTCGCGACGAGCGGGAAGACTCATCACCCGATCGTCGCGTTCACCGGGCGCGATGCCGACACCGTCGCCGGCACCGTGTTCCAGATCACCCCGGAGGAGCTCCAGAACGCGGACAAGTACGAGGTCGCGGCGTACAAGCGTATCGGCGCGATCCTCCGGTCGGGCGCTCGCGCGTGGGTCTACGTGGACGCGCGCTACGCGCCCCCCGCCTGAGCCTCGACCCGGAGCCCGGCCGGCAGCGGATCGACACGTCCACAGCGCGTAGCGCCGCGTCGATCAGTTCCCGTACTGCGTCGCCAGGTACTCGACGATCGTCTTCGCGTCCTGGTCGTTCACCGGCGCGCCGAACACCTTGATCATCTTGGTCACGACACCGTCCCATTGCTTCGCGTTACCGTGCGGCTGCATGACGATGTAGTCGGTCGAGTGGCAGGACACGCACTGCTGGCGCGTGACCTCGACGCCGGCGCCGGGTTTGAGCGTCGCGTACGCATGATCGGGCGGCATCGGGATCGTCTTGTCGGCGGCGACGGCCGACGCGACGAGCGCCAGCACCAGGAGACCGGGTCCGAGGATCCGTCGCATGGCGGCCTCCTATCCGACCTGCAGGTCGATGTGCTCGATCACGTTGCGGAGGTAGCCCGCGGGATTCCAGAGGGGCTCGCGACCCTGTGACTCGCCGATCCGGTTGAAGGCGCGCACCATCACACGCGCCGGCCCCGCCTGGCTGGGCGTCCACGCCGCGGACCACTCGCGGAACGAGTAGCGTCCGAGGTCGCCGCCGAGGTCGGTCCGCCGCCACGTGGCGCCGCCGTCGACCGACACCTGCACCTCTTGAATGCCGTAGCCGCTGTCGAAGGCGACGCCCTTGAGCGTGACGGGCCGGCCGACCGGCACGCGCGTCCCCGGGCCCGGCGAGGCGATGAACGAGCGAACCGTCATGCGATGGATCGGAATCGTGCGCGTCGGGGCGGTGCCCGGAGGCACGCAGCCGCAGGCGTTGTCGGGAACGCGATAGGCCGGTTTCATCCAGAACTTCTCGAACGGTTGATCGACGATCTCGATCTCCGACAGGTTCTTGACCCAGTACGTCGCGTACCATCCCGGCACGACGAGGCGTGCGGGGAAGCCGTTCAGCATCGGCAGCGGCGCGCCGTTCATCTGATACGCGACCAGGATGTCCGGATCGTCCATGATGCGTGTGATGTCGAGGCTCTTGACGAAGTCGGGCACGGACGGAAACGCCGGCTTGTCGAGTCCGTCGAACGTCGCCTGCGCCGCCCCCTGGCGCACGCCGGCGGCGGCGAGGATGTCCTTGAGGCGCGCGCCGACCCACTCGGCGTTGCCCATCGCGCCGTCGCCCCACTGTCCGCCGAGCACTCGGGGCGCGAATCTCCCGCGGCTGTTGCCCGAGCACTGGTTGACTGCGATCACCGCCGCCCGCGGAAACTTCGTCTTGAGATCGTCGAGCGACAGCTCGAGCGGCCGGTCCACGCGTCCGGTGATCCGGAGCCGCCAGGTGGCCAGGTCGACCTCCAGCGGAACCGGGAACACGTGGTAGCGCACGAAGAACGCCTCGTTCGGCGTGATCGCGCGATCGAAATACTTCATCGGCGTCTCGAGCTGCGGCGGCCGGGACGTCAGCAAGATCAGATCGGTCTTCTCCGGATATCGCACCAGTGGCCGTCCCGTGAGCACCGGATCGTCCTGAGCCAGCGCGGACGCGCGAGGCCCGACGAGGCCGCCGGCCGCCACCAGCGCGCCGAACCGTACGATGCGTTTTGCCGCGTCACGACGTGAGAGATCGCTCATCGCCGATACCTCCTGCCCCGCGCATTCAGACGCTCGTCAGTGTTCCACGTAGAAGAGCAAGATCAGCCCCATCGCGCCGATGAGTCCGGGCCAGCCCCAGCGGATCAGCACTTCACCGCTGGTCGTGCGCCGGGCCGCGAAGATCAAGGTGCCGGCGGCGATCGACGTCAGCCCCATCGCCGCGTGCTGCAGATAGATCGCGTCCACGTGAAAACGGCCGTCGTGGAAGTGCACGAAGAGCGAGGCGCCCGCGAGCACCGCCAGGGTCGGCACCACGGCGTACCAGTACGATCGCGCCAGCACGCCGGCGCTGCGTAACGCGCCGATGACGCCGTAGGTGAGCGGCACCAGGGCCAGGAGCTTGTGCTGCAGCACGAGCGGGTCGGTGAAGATCTCCATGAAGGTGCCCGGTCCCCACGGCCACGACTCCGGGTCGGACGTGGGAATCAGGTAGAGCCCGAACAGGATGAAGACGATCGACGACAGAGC
>CAYVHH010000338.1:0-8336 GCA_964450175.1 uncultured bacterium
TCGAGGCCGGAGTGCACTTCGGCCATCAGACCAAGCGCTGGAACCCGAAGATGCAGAAGTACATCTTCGGCGAGCGCAACGGCATTTACATCATCGACCTTCAGAAAACCCTCAAGAAGTTTCGCGAGGCCTACGGCTTCGTGCGCGACCTGGCCGCGGGCGGCGGCACGGTGCTCTTCATCGGGACTAAGAAGCAGGCTCAGGAGACCGTGTTCGAGGAGGCGAGCCGCTGCGGGATGTTCTACGTCAACCAGCGCTGGCTCGGCGGGACCCTGACGAACTTCACGACGATCCGCAAGTCGATCACCCGGCTCAAGAAGCTCGAGGAGATGAAGGAGACGGGCGAGTACGAGCGCGTGCCCAAGAAGGAGGCGCTCGAGCTGGATCGGGAGCGCGAGAAGCTCGAGAAGGCGCTGGTGGGCATCAAGATGATGGAGCAGCTCCCGGCGGCGGTCTTCATCATCGATCCGCGCAAAGAGAAGATCGCGGTGGCCGAGGCGCAGCGGCTCGGCATCTCGATCGTGGCGATCGTGGACACGAATTGCGATCCGACCGGAATCGACTATCCGGTCCCCGGCAACGACGACGCGATCCGCGCGGTGCGCCTGATCACCTCGCGTATCGCCGATGCCGTCAACGAGGGGCGGGGCACGCTCGGCAAGGACGAAGGGGAGGCGGCGGCGGTCGAGGCGCCCGCCGAGGGCGCGGAAATGGCCGCGGCCGAGGCGGAGGACTAGGGCATGGCCGCGACCGCGCAGCTCGTGAAGGATCTCCGCGACCGGACCGGCGCCGGGGTGATGGACTGCAAGGAAGCACTCCAGGCGGCGAAGGGCGATCTGGAAACCGCGATCGAGTTCCTCCGCAAGAAGGGCCTCGCCCAGGCGGGCAAGCGAGCCCATCGAGAGGCGCGCGAGGGCGCCATCGGAACGTACGTCCACCACAGCGGCAAGCTGGGCGTGCTCATCGAGGTGAACTGCGAGTCGGATTTCGTCGCGCGCACGGATGCCTTTCAGGAGCTGGTGAAGGATCTCGGGATGCAGATCGCAGCGGCGAACCCGTCCTATGTCGCGCGCGAAGACATTCCGAACGAGGTCCTCGAGAAGGAGCGCGAGATCTATCGCGGCCAGCTCGCCGATCAGAAGAAGCCGGCCCAGGTCATCGACAAGATCATCGAGGGCAAGCTGGATAAGTTCTTCACCGAGCAGTGTCTGCTCGAGCAGGCGTTCATCAAGGACCCCTCTGGCAAGACGAAGATCCGGGAGCTCGTTGACGGTGTGAACGCCAAGACCGGCGAGCGGATCGTCGTCAAGCGCTTCGCCCGTTTCCAGGTGGGCGAGGGGGGGTAGCATGACGGCGGCTGCCGGCTCCGGCCGCCCCGCCTACCGCCGTATTCTCCTGAAGCTCTCGGGAGAGGCGCTCGCCGGGAGCCAGGGCTACGGGATCGATCCGCTCGTGATCGATCGGATCGCCTCCGAGGTGCGCGACGTGGTGGCGCTCGGCGTCCAGATCGCGATCGTCATCGGCGGCGGCAACATCTTCCGGGGAGTCGCCGCGAGCGCAGGCGGCATGGAGCGTGCCACCGCCGACTACATGGGCATGCTGGCGACGGTGATCAACGCGCTGGCCCTCCAGGACGGGCTCGAGAAGGTCGGCCTGCAGACGAGGGTGCTGTCGGCGATCGAGATGCGCGCGGTCGCCGAGCCTTATATCCGCCGGCGCTCGATCCGTCATCTCGAGAAGGGACGCGTCGTGATCTTCGCCGCGGGTACCGGCAACCCGTTCTTCACGACGGACACCGCGGGGGCCCTGCGGGCCGTCGAGATCGGCGCGGACGCGATCATGAAGGCGACCAAGGTCGACGGGATCTATTCGGCGGACCCCAAGCAGGACGCCAACGCCCAGCGGCTGGAGCGCGTGACGTACATCGAGGCCCTCAACCGGGGGCTTCAGGTCATGGACGCCACGGCGATCTCCCTCTGCATGGACAACAAGCTGCCGATCATCGTCTTCGACCTGGCCCGGCACGGGAACATCAAGCGGATCGTCCTCGGCGAAACCGTGGGCTCGATCGTATCGTCGGGAGGATGACGTCTATGGCCGACACGCAAGGTGTCATGAAGGAAGTCGAGGCGAAGATGACCGGCGCCCTCGAGGCGCTCGGGCGCGAGCTCGCGACCGTACGCACGGGCCGCGCCTCGGCCGGCTTGCTCGATGGGATCCGTGTCGACTATTACGGCACGCCGACTCCCGTCAACCAGATGGCGTCCATCTCCGTCCCCGACGCCAGGACGATTGTGATCCAGCCCTGGGAAGCGGGCCAGCTCAAGGCGATCGAGAAGGCGATCATCACCTCCGATCTCGGCCTGACCCCGGTCAACGACGGCAAGATCGTGCGCCTCGCGATGCCGTCGCCGACCGAGGAGCGGCGCAAGCAGCTCGCGAAGACGGTGCACAAGATCGCCGAGGAATCCCGCGTCGCGGTCCGCAACCTCCGCCGCGAGGCGAACGATCGGCTCAAGGCGCTCGCCAAGGACAAGAAGGTCTCCGAGGACGAGGAGCGCCGCAGCCACGACCAGATCCAGAAGACGACGGACCGCTTCATCGCCAAGGTCGACGAGCTGCTCAAGAAGAAGGAGCAGGAGATCCTGTCGTTCTAGGGGGCTGACGCCGAATCGCGGAGTTTCTGACGGGGCGCCAACTTGGCGCGTGCCGCGCAGAGTAAAGACGAGCACGCTGGGGCAGTCGGCGAGTTGACGCCTCCGTAGGTCCGGACGGTCCCTATCGTGATGGCATTCAGCGGTATTGACCCGGTAAAGGCGGGATTCGTCGCCAGCTTGGCTCGACCGGAAGGGAACGTCACCGGCCTCACCCTCCTTGCGACCGACATGACCGTGAAACGGCTTGAGGTGCTGAAGGAAGCACTACCCCGGGCCAGTCGCGTCGCCGTGCTCGTGAATCCACGGAACCCGAGCACCGCGGAACAACTCGCAGCGTTGAGGGCCGCGGCCCCTGGGTTGGGCGTGAAAGTGCAGTCGGTCGAGATTCCGCGCTCTGGTGAGTACGCCGACGCCTTTGCGGCGATTGCGAGAACTCAGGCGGATGCCATCATGGTGCCGTCGGATCCCGAGTTCTTCCGCGATCGTAGGGGGCTGGTGGATCTGGCTGCTCAGCGACGAACGCCAGCGTCCTACGAATGGCGCGAGTTCGTCGAAGTGGGCGGCCTCATGTCATACGGGTCCAACATCGGAGATCTCGCGGCTCGGGCTGCCGTCTACGTGGACAAGATCCTCAAGGGCGCGAAGCCCGCCGACCTTCCTGTGGAGCAGCCGACCAAGTTCGAGCTGGTGATCAACATGAAGACCGCCAAGGCCCTCGGTCTGACCATTCCCCAATCGCTCTTGGTGCGAGCGGACGAAATCATCCAGTGACTTCGCGGCGGACATTCCTTGCCACTCTCGTTGGCGGCGTTGCTGGCCTTGACCGCGCGGCGGGCGATCGAGGAGCCGGAGCGAAACGGCTGGAGAATTCGCAGTGAAGAAGACCGATGTCCTACGGCTGTCACTTATCGTGGTGCTCCTGGCGGTCGTGCTCGCGCTCCTCGTGGCGATCCTGGCGCTGAAGGGAGCGGACTTGTCGTCGACGAACGTCGTGCGACTGGCGGGCCGCGCTTGACAATGCCTGGCGCCGGTGGAGTAAAAGGGCAGCAGTGGTGTGAAGCTCATCGGCTGGCTCTGCGTGATGGGTGCCGGCATCTCGCTGATGTGCGGCCTGCTCTCTGGGCACTTTGCTCCACACAGGCGCAGGTCTCGCCACAGGCGTGACGACTTCGAGACATTCCTCCGGGAAGCCTTTCCCGGTCTCATTCCGAGCGCGGTCATCGCGGCCGGCCTCTTGGCCCTCGGATTCGTCATCCTGATGACCTTGGGCCGATGAGGTTTCACGGGCACGGGCTCACGCGGGGAGTGCTGCTCCAGAAACCGCGCGTGTCGTTCCATACGCTGGGTCACACTGCAGGCTCGTCGCCGATGATCCGGCGCGTCCTTGCGGTCAGTTCAGGAAATCGTGGGGCATTCGACGCCAGGCCAGACGGCGGGCTACAGCAATTTGGCGACGGCGCCCATTCGGGCCAACCTCGATCGTCTGGCGAGGCTGATGCCGGCGGCCGGGAAACCTGTTCCGACGGCACACGGTGTGGCACAATTAGGCGCGTGCCCCGCCCAAGTACCCGTCACCAAAGCGTAGTGCAGGAGATCCTGTCATTCTGACGGAAGCCGAGCTGTTCGAGGCGGTCCGCGCCCAGCCGGTTCCCGAGCACATCGCCATCATCATGGACGGCAACGGACGCTGGGCGACCCATCGCGGCCTGCCGCGCGTGGCCGGACACCACGAGGGCGTCAAGGCCGCGCGCTCGATCGTCCGCGCCGCCTCGGCGCTCGGCCTGCGCTACCTCACCCTCTACGCGTTCTCGACCGAGAACTGGAGTCGCCCGCCCGAAGAGGTCTCGATGCTGATGAGCCTGCTCGAGCGGTCGGTCAACGCGGAGCTGCCCGAGCTGATGGCCCGTAACGCGCGCCTTCGCGTCCTCGGCCGGACGCACGGGTTACCGTCCGGCGTGCGGCGCGGCATCGATCACGTCGTGCACGAAACGCGCAACAACACCGGGCTGACCGTTCTGATGGCGTTCAACTACGGAGCGCGGGACGAGCTGATCGACGCGTTCCGGTCGCTGGCGCGTCAGGTCCTGGCGGGCGAGCTCAAGCCCGAGGAGATCTCGGAAAAGACGATCGCCGAGGCGCTCTATACCGCCGACCTCCCCGATCCCGATCTGTTGATCCGCACGAGCGGCGAGATGCGGATCTCGAACTTCCTCTTGTGGCAGATCGCCTACACCGAGCTCTGGGTAACGCCCACGCTCTGGCCCGATTTCGGGCCCGTCGATCTCTATCGCGCCATTGCCGAGTTTCAGGGTCGGACGCGGCGCTTTGGGAAGGTGTGACGTGGCCGAGACGGAGGCCGCGCGCGTGACCGTCCCGGAAGCGCGAGCCATGTCACCGGCCTGGAAGCGCATCGGCAGCTCGGTCGTGCTGATTCCGGTCTTCGTCTGGGTCACGACCGGGGCGCCGGCGTGGGTCTTCCAGCTGCTCGTGGTCGCGGCGAGCGCGGTGGCCTGTCGAGAGCTCGCGCGCATGTTCGAGCGCACGGGGCGCCCGATCACCACGTGGCTCACGGTCGGCGTCGGCGCCGCCCTCACGGCGAGCTTCGCCACGAGCCTCTATGCGGGGCTCGGCGACGACGGAAGCTCGCTTCGCTGGATGCCGACCCCCGAGCTGGTGCTGCTGGCCGGCGTCGGCCTCATCTGCAGCGCACCGCTCTGGAGCGCGGGACGACCGCTGGTCGAGTCGACCGCGAACACCCTGTTCGGCGCGGTCTACATCGGCTGGCTGCTCGGCTACGCGATCTGGCTTCAGGGCCGTGTCGGCGGCCCGCAGCTCGTGCTGTTTCTGGTCGGCGTGACGTGGGCGGGTGAGTCCGCGGCGTATCTGGTCGGCTCGTCGGTCGGCCGCTATCGCCTTGCGCCGATTCTGAGCCCCCGCAAGACCGTCGAGGGGGCGATCGCGCAAGTCGTCGTCTCGGTCGCCGCGGCGCTGGCGCTGGGATCCTGGCTGCTCCCGGCGTGCGGCCTGATGGGCGCGGCCGGAGCTGGCGCCGTCCTGGGTGTGATCGGACAGGTCGGCGACCTCGCCGAGTCGGCCATCAAGCGAAGTATCGGAACCAAGGACACTGGAGACCTCATCCCGGGTCACGGCGGCATGCTCGACCGGATCGACAGCTTGCTCTTCAATGCCCCGGCCCTCTACCTCTATTCTTTGTACGCCTGGTGCCGCGCATGAAAAGCATTACGCTGCTCGGAGCTACGGGATCCATCGGTCTTCGAACCCTCGACCTCGTGTCGAGCTTCCCCGAGGAATTCTCGGTGGCGGGGCTCGCGGCGCGCGGATCGAACGTCGAGCGGGTCGCGGACCTCTGCAAGAAGTACTCGCCGCGGGTCGTCGCTCTGCTGGAGGCGGACGCCCGCGACCAGCTGGCGCGGCTCCTCCCGGCACCGCGTCCCGAGCTGCTGGCCGGTCCGGAAGGACTGGTCGCGCTCGCGCGCGACGTGAAAGCGGACATCGTGGTCTCGGCGCTGGTGGGCGGCGCCGGCCTGCTCCCGACCATGGCCGCGATCCAGGCCGGGCGCACGGTGGCGCTCGCCAACAAGGAAACCCTCGTCATGGCCGGGCGGCTGATGACCGCCGCGGCGCGAGCGCGGGGCGTCAAGCTCTTGCCGGTCGACTCCGAGCACAGCGCGATCTTCCAGTGCCTCGCCGGTCACAGCCGGGCCGACGTGCATCGAATCCTCTTGACGGCGTCGGGCGGGCCCTTCCGGGAGACGCCCAAGGCGCGGCTCGCGACCGTCACGGTCGAAGACGCGCTCCAGCATCCGACGTGGAAGATGGGCGCGAAGATCACGATCGACTCCGCCACGCTCATGAACAAGGGCCTCGAGGTGATCGAGGCGCGCTGGCTGTTCGACGTCGCGTCCGATCAGGTCCAGATCGTGGTGCATCCGCAGTCCATCGTTCACTCGATGGTGGAGTACATCGACGGCTGCGTGATCGCCCAGCTCGGCGTGGCGGACATGGGCGTGCCGATCCTCTACGCGCTCACGTATCCGGAGCGGCGGCCGATGCCGACCGCCCGACTCGATCTGGTGCGGGCCGGCCAGCTCACGTTCTACGAGCCCGACGTCGACAAGTTCCCCTGTCTGCGGCTCGCCCGCGCCGCGCTCGAGTCCAGTAGCTCGGCGCCGGTGGTGCTCAATGCCGCCAACGAGGTCGCGGTGGCGGCATTCCTCGATCGGCGCATCGGCTTCAACGCGATCGCCGAGCTCATCGAGGAGGCGCTCAACGCCTCCCGGGCCGGCGACCTCGACTCGATCGAGGCCCTGGTGGCGGTCGACGCCGACACGCGGCGCGCCGTGCAGCGCGCGATCGACGTCCGCCACGGAGCGCGCTCCTCGTGACCACCATCCTGTCGTTCGTCATCGTCATCGGGATCCTGATCCTGGTCCACGAGCTCGGCCATTTCCTGGTGGCCCGATGGACGGGCGTGGGCGTCGAGCGCTTCTCGATCGGCTTCGGTCCCGTGCTCGCGCGGTGGCGCGGCAAGGAGACCGAGTACTGTCTGTCGGCGATTCCGATGGGTGGGTACGTGAAGATGGTCGGCGAGGAGAATCCGCTCGAAGGGGGTGGCTCGCTCGAGTACGACCCCCGGAAGGCGTTCGCACTCAAGCCGCTCTGGGCACGCTTCCTGATCGTGTTCGCCGGCCCCGGGATGAATTTCGTGCTCGCCGCCGTGATCTTCGCCATCGTCCTCGCCACCATCGGGCGTCCCGTATCTCCGGCGATCGTCGGGCGCGTGGCCGAAGACGGCCCGGCCGCGACCGCGCACCTGCAACCGGGAGACACGGTGACCTCGATCGACGGGCATCCGATCGCGTTCTGGGAAGAGCTCTACCGGGCGATCATGAACTCGGAGGGCCGCCCGCTCCGGCTGGCGATCATGCGCGACGGAGCCAAGCGCGACGTCGAGATCACGCCGCGACGGACCACCGTCCGCGACCCGATCTTCAAGGAGGAGCGGGAGGAGTGGGATCTCGGAATCGGTCCGCAGCTTACGCCGCAGATCGGCGCGGTCACCGCCGGCTCTCCGGCCGAGCGGGCCGGCCTGCGCCCCGGGGACACCGTCATCGGCGTGGCCGGCCAGCCGGTCTTCACACCGGACGAGCTCACCCAGGCGATCCAGAAGCGGGGCGGACAGACCTTCGAGATCGTCGTCCAGCGCGAGGGCAAGCCGGCGACCCTGCACGTCACCGCGACCACGGTGAAGGAGAAGAGCCCGACGGGTCAGGACGTCGAGATCGGCCGCATCGGCGTCGGCATTGTCATGAAGGCCGTCCGGTACGAGCGATACCGCCCGCTCGAGGCGGTGGGCTACGGCGCCGTCAGGACCTGGGACATGACAGGGCTGACCGCCAAGGGGCTGTGGAAGCTCGTGAGCTTGCAGCTGCCTCTGTCGAACCTCGGTGGACCGATCCAGATCGCCGCCGAGGGCGAGCGCCAGCGCCGCGAGGGGTTGCCGTCGCTCGCGCAGTTCACGGCGATCATCAGCGTGAATCTCGCGGTGTTGAATCTCCTGCCGGTCCCGATGCTCGACGGCGGCCATCTGCTGTTCTTCGTCATCGAAGGGATTCTGGGCCGCCCGGTCTCGCTCAAGAAGCGAGAGGCCGCGCAGCA
>CAYVHH010000339.1:0-7950 GCA_964450175.1 uncultured bacterium
GGCGCACCAGATCGGATAGCCAGGTGAAGAGCAGGTGCGGCTTGTGGCGGATCTCGCCGCTGAGCCGGCCGCCGTGCTCGGCCTCGACCGCCTCGAGTCGCCGACGGAGCCCGAGCGCCTCGCCTCGTGACAGGACCGGGACCGGAAAATAGAAGCCGTCCCGGTGATACCGCTCGACCGCGGACGACGCGAGCCTGCTCATGGGGTCATGGCCTCCTGTCGATGGTACCCGAACCGGCGCGCGCCCACACCGCATACAGCGGATCGCCGCGGCCCGGCGACCGATCCGCGTCCTCGACGTCGCTGAATCCTCCGGCCGCCTCGAAATAGCTCCGGACCAGCCTCACGTGCTGCTCGTCGGTCGTATCGAGCCAGACGGCCACGGCCTTGGTCGGGAAGCAGCGGTTCGAGAAGGACACGACGAACGGCGCGCCGGGCCGCAAGACCCGGCGGATCTCCCGCAGGAACCGCAAGGGATGGATCACGTACTGGATCGAGACGGCGCACATTGCGCCGTCGAACTCCGCGTCGCCGAACGGCAGCCGGGGCGCGCGATTCACGTCGTGGACGACGTGCGCCCCGAGCTGCGGGTTGTCGGCCATCTCCTCCGCGTTGAGGCCGAGCCCGACGACCTGGCCGGCGCGAAAGCCGGCCGGGAGATGGCTCCGCCAGCTGCTCATCAGATCGAGCAGCCGCCCGCCGGCCGGCAGCACGTCGGCGTACAAGGTGCCGAGCGCGGCGATGGCCCCGTCGTCGATGTGGACCACCTTGCGCGGCGTCACGTAGAAGCGATCGTCCGCGGACTCGTCGTCGCGGCTATACGCGACGGGCGACAGCAAGCCGTCCCCGGCGGACGGGTCCATGCGACCTCCTTGCCCGGCGACGCGGGCGGCCGTGAGGCCCGAGCGGCCCTCACAGAACTATCATGCGGCCGCGCCCCCGGAAAAGACCCCCGGCCGGAGCGAACGTGATTGGCGCGGAAGATGCGGGTACGATGAGCCAGGTACGCCATGCGGATCCTGGTGGTCGAAGACGATCGGAAGGTGTCGAGCTTCATCCGGCAGGGGCTCGAAGAGGAAGGCCATACCGTCGAGGCCGCGGCCGACGGTGACGCCGCGCTCGATCTGCTCCTGGACAGTGACCCCTATGATCTGATCGTCCTCGACGTCATGCTGCCCAAGCGTGACGGCTTCGGGGTGCTCAAAGCGGCGCGTCAGGCCGGCGTTCACGCGCCCGTCATCATGCTCACCGCGCGCGACAGCGTGGCCGACAAGGTCACCGGGCTCGATCTCGGCGCCGACGACTACCTGGCCAAGCCGTTCGCGTTCGAAGAGCTCCTGGCCCGCGTCCGCGCGCTGTTCCGGCGCGGCTCGGAGCGGCGCGCCCCGGTGCTCCGCCTGGCCGACCTCACGCTCGACCCCGCCACCCGCAAGGTCGAGCGCGGCGGGCGCCGGATCGAGCTCACCACGCGCGAGTGGGCGCTGCTCGAGTACTTCATGCGCAACGTCGGCCGCATTCTCACGCGCCCGATGCTGGTGCAGCACGTGTGGGGGCTCGACTTCGACCCCGAGAGCAACATCGTGGACGTGTACGTCGGCTACCTCCGCCGCAAGATCGACGGCCCGCAGGAGCAGAAGCTCTTCCACACGATTCGCGGCGCAGGCTATGTCCTGAAGGACGAGCCCTGACGATGCGCCCGCTCTCGATCCGCGCGCGGCTGACGCTCTGGTACACCGGCGTGGTCGTCGCCATCCTGCTCCTGGTCGGCGTCGCGGCGTACTCCCTCCTGCGCTGGCACCTGTTCAACGATCTCGATGCGTCGCTGTTCACCGTGGCCGGCGTGCTCCGCGACGCGCCGCCGGTGGACCCGGCCGCGCCGCTGCCGCCCGATCTCGAGCCGCTCGTGCGCGAGTTCCTGGGCTCGGAGTTCGCCGACGCCCTCCTGCAGCTCCTCGACCCGCAGGGCAGGGTGCGCTCCCGCGCGCTGCGGCCCGCCCTGCCGCTCTCGCACGAGGCGCGGCTCAACGCGCTGCACGGCGCGCCCACGATCGAGACCGTCGATCTCACCACCGGGGATCGGGCGCGGCTGCTGACGATGCCGGTCGTCCGGGGCGGTCGCGTAGTCGATCTGGTCCAGGTGGCCATGCCGCTGCGCCGGACGCATCAGACGCTCGTCCGGTACGTCGAGACGCTGCTCGTGCTCGTTCCACTGGGTGCGGTGCTCTCGGCCGTCGGCGGCTGGATGCTGGCGCGCCGCGCGCTCCGGCCGGTCGATCGGATGTCGCAGAGCGCCCTTCGTATCAGCGCCGAGGATCTGAGCCGGCGCCTCGAGCGTCGAGGGACGCAGGACGAGATCGATCGTCTGGCCGATACGCTGAACGCGATGCTCGCGCGGCTGGAAGCCGCGTTCAGCGAGATGCAGCGCTTCACCGCCGACGCCGCGCACGAGCTGCGGACTCCGCTCACGGCGCTACGGGGCGGTATCGAGATCGCCCTCCGGGCCGAGCGCTCGCCGGACGAATATCGGCGCGTCCTCGCCTCGAGCATCGAGGAAGTGGATCAGCTCATCCGTCTCGCCGAGGACCTGCTGCTGCTCTCGCGATCCACGGTCGGCTTGAACGCGACCCGCCAGCCGGTGGACCTCGAGCCCCTGTGCCTCGAGGCGCTCGAGCTCGGCGTCCGCCTGGCCAAGGGCAAGGGCGTCACGGTGAGCATGGGCGCGACTGCCCCCGTCGTGGTGCAGGGCGATGCCGGCGCGCTGCGCCGCGCGCTCCTGAATCTGGTCGACAACGCGGTCAAGTACACGCCCGCCGGCGGCACCGTGGTCATCTCGCTCGAGCGGACACCCGCGGGCGCGGCGCTCGCGGTCGAGGACACCGGCATCGGAATCGATCCGGCCGACTCCGGGCGCATCTTCGAGCCCTTCGTCCGGCTCGACGCGGGCCGCAACCGCGACACGGGCGGGAGCGGGCTCGGCCTGGCCATCGCCCGATCGATCGTCGTCGCTCACCGCGGCGCGCTCACGGTCGAGTGCCGCCCGGGCGGCGGCAGCCGCTTCACGATCCGCCTCCCCACCGCCTAGTCCGGCGCCCGCCCGGGCTAAGAGGGTTCTCATCCCGGTCTCACGGCGGCCTTACGTCTCATCGATAACGTGGAGGCCGTGACACGGACTCTCACGCGCGAGGAGCGCAGGCGATGAACGAAGAGGGAGGCGGACTCATGAGGATCATGCAGAGGAACCGGCGCTGGGCGGCGCCCATCGTTGCCCTGGTTGCCGTCGCGGCCATGGTGGGGCTGCTGCCCCATTTCGGCTTCACGAGCGGGTCGAAATCGCCGATCTGGACGGAGCGCGCATCCGCGCAGGCCGTGCAGATCCAGGCGCCGGACTGGGTGCGCCTCAGCAAGGAGGCGAAGCCCGCGGTCGTGAACATCAGCGTCAAGCTGAATACGGAATCTCCGGCGCCGCCGCAGCTCAGAGGGCGACCCGACGATCGCTCGTTCGAGGAATTCTTCAAGCGCTTCTTCGACCAGGGGCCGCAGCGCCCCGTGCGCGCCGGCGGCTCTGGCTTCATCCTGAACGCGAACGGCTTCATCGTCACCAACAATCACGTCGTCGAGAACGCGGCGGACATCCAGGTGAAGCTCGACGACGGGCGCGAGCTCCCGGCCAAGGTCGTGGGGCGTGACGCCAAGACCGACCTCGCCCTCCTGAGGATCGACGCCACCGGGTTGCCGGTGATCCCCCTCGGCGATTCGACGGCGCTTCAGGTCGGCGAGCCGGTGATGGCCATCGGCAACCCGTTCGGGCTGGAGCAGACGGTGACGACCGGTATCGTGAGCGCGACCGGCCGGGTGATCGGGAGCGGCCCGTACGACAACTTCATCCAGACGGACGCGTCGATCAATCCGGGCAACAGCGGTGGCCCGCTGATCAACGCGCGCGGTGAGGTCGTCGGCATCAACACCGCCATCTTCAGCCGCGGCGGCGGCTCGGTCGGCATCGGCTTCGCGGTCCCGTCGAGCCTGGCCAAGACCGTGATCACGCAGCTCGCCGACCACGGCACCGTCGAGCGCGGATGGCTCGGCGTGTCGATCCAGCCGCTCACCAAGGAGCTCGCCTCCAGCTTCAAGCGCGACGACACCACCGGCGCGCTCGTCTCGGCGGTGATGGAAGGCTCCCCGGCGGCCAAGGCTGGTGTGAAAACCGGTGACGTGATCGTCGAGTTCGACGGCCGGAAGATCGCGAAGGCGACCGATCTGCCCGGTCTCGTGGCCGACGTGCCGGTCGGCAAGGACGTGCAGCTGGTGGTGATCCGCGACGGCGCGGAGCAGCGCCTGAACGCGCACATCGCGAAGCTCGAGGACGAATCGGTCACCAAGGTCGCCGCCGAAGGCGACGGCAAGGGCAAGCTGGGCCTCGCCTTGCAACCCCTCACGCCCCCGATGGCGCGTGAGCTCGGGCTCAAGGTGAAGGAGGGCGTGCTGGTCCGCGACGTCGTCGAGGGCGGCCGCGCGGCCGAGGCCGGCATCCGCGCCGGCGACGTGATCGTCGAGGTCGACCGCCGGCCGGTCCGGACGATCGAGGACTTCAAGGCGCGGCTCGAGAAGCAGGCCAAGGATCAGCCCGTCGTGATGCTCGTGAATCGCGACGGCCAGACGATGTACGTGGCCATCCCAGCCGTGTAGCGCATAGGGTGGCGGGAACGAATCCGCCGCTCGGTAGCAGTCCAGCGCCCCGGCGCTCGTCATCGGCCGGGGCGCTGGTTCGTCTCCCGGCGTTCGGGTAGACTCACGAAGCATGCGGCCGATCGGCTCGCTCTCACCCTCGCGGTCACCATCGTCTGCGCACCGCTAGCCGCTGCGCAGCAAGCGGGCAAAGTCTTCGGATCGGTATTCTCGGCAACGTCCGCGTGACGGATCCCGAGGCGCTCGCGCTGACGATCCCGCAATCGATCCTGGACCGAGCGGACGAGATCATCGAGTGAAGGGGCAGGGACATGAGCCAATGGTTCACGTTCGAGCGCGCCATACTCGTCGTCGTGCTCTTTCTAGGCTCCGGGCTCGCCGGCTGTGCCTCATCCGGTGACACGTGGACCAAGCCCGGCGCCACCGAGCAGCAGCGCAGTCGCGACACCCTGGACTGTCTGAACCAGTCCAAGCGTGTCACGCCCGGCGTGGGAGGACCGCCGGTCGAGACGGTCAATCAGGATCGCTACCGGCGCTGCATGACGGAGCGCGGCTACACGTCGGGTCCGGCGCAGTGAGAACGGCGCGGCTCTAGCCGAGTCGCTCGCGCGCCGCCTCGCGCAGCCGCGCTTTCTGGACCTTACCGCTCGACGTCATCGGGAGCTCGTCGACCACGAACACGTGGCGAGGGATCTTGAAGCTGGCGATCCGTCCCCGACAGAATCCGAGCAGGTCGTCCGGCGCGACGGTGGCTCCCGGCAGGGGCTGAACGAAGACGACCCCCACCTCACCGAGCCGCGCGTCCGGGTAGCTGACGACGGCCGCCTGCCGCACGCCCGGGTACGTGCCCAGATAGCTCTCGACCTCGGTCGGGTCGACGTTCTCGCCGCCGACCTTGATCATGTCCTTGTAGCGGCCGACGAAGCGGAGGTGGCCGTCGGCGCGCAGGATGCCGGCGTCGCCGGTGTGGAACCAGCCGTCGGCGTCGACCGCGCGGGCGGTGGCGTCGGCATCCCGATAGTAGCCCTGCATGAGGTAGCGCGTCCGGACCACGATCTCGCCCGGCGTGCCGCGCGGCTGGTCGTGGCCCGTGTCGGGATCGATCACGCGCACCTCGAAGCCCTCGCACGGAAGCCCGGACGCTTCGCACGCCTGCTCGTCCGTCGAATCGAGGAACGACATCGAGATGGTCGCGCCGACTTCCGTCATGCCATACGCGGTCAGATGTCGCAACGGCGCCAGCGCCATGCGCGCCCGATACACGATCGGCGTCGCGCTCGCCGCGCCGGCCGCGATGATGCCGGTGCGGAGCGTCGACAGGTTACGGGGCCGCGCTTCCTGGGCGTCGACCAGGAGCTTCAGGTGCGTGTCGAAGCCGTCGATGTGGGTCGCGCCCTCGCGCTCGACGAGGTCGAGCGCCTCGTCGGCGTCGAACGTCTCCGTGAGAATCTGCCGGTAGCCAACCAGCATCGAGCCGAGCGGCCCGTCGACGTAGCCGAAGATGTGAAAGAGCGGAAGGTAGTTGACGAAGACATCGCGCTCGGAGGACTGCAGGCGCCGGTAGCGGTCGGCGAGATGGGCGAGCAGCGTGTGGTCGCGCATCACGCCTTTGGGGAACCCGGTCGTTCCCGACGTGTACATGATGAACGCGGTGTCGGTCGGGCGAACCGCCGCCGCCCGCGCGGTCAGGGTGGCCGATTCGACCGTGCTCGCCGACGCCAGCAGCTCGGGCCAGCTCCAGGCGCCGGGATGCTTCCGATCGCTCACGACGACCACGCGCGCCAGATCGGGGAGTCGAGCGCTGCGCGCGCGCGGGCCGTCACCGGCGTCGGCGAGCGATGCGAGCTCGCGAACCATCCCCAGATAGTCGACGGGCCCGGAGACGTCGTGGGTGATCAAGGTCGTCGCGTTCGATCGCTCGAGGATCTGCGCCAGATCGACGGTCCTGAACCGCGTGTTGATCGGTACGTGGACCGCGCCGATCTTGGCCAGAGCGAACATCGCGAAGATCCACTCGGGGCCGTTGAGGAGCCAGAGCGCGACCTTCTCGCCCGGCCCGACGCCGATGTGGAGCAGCCCGCGCGCGACGCGGTCGACCTCGGCGGCGATCTGACCGAACGAGTAGCGGCGATCGCGAAAGACGAGGGCCTCGCGATCGCCCCACCGCGCGGCCGCCGCGTCCGTCAGGTCGCCGATACGAGTGACCGCGCGCGCGTCCACAGTCGGCCGGCTACGGGATGCCGAGGAGCTTGTGCGTTTGCAGGCTCAGGCGCCACCGCGGATGCTCCAGGCAATACTGAATGGCGAGCTTCGTGTTGCGCAGACGATCGGGACCGTCCATCGGCTGCAGGAAGAAGTGGGTGAAGGCCAAGCCCTGAAACGCTTCGGGGTCGATCCCGGCCTGCGGGTAGATCAGCTTGAGCTCGTCGCCTCGCTCGAGGACGAGGTCCGTGCCCGCCTTCGGGCTCACGCAGACCCAGTCGATACCGTCGAGCCCGGGCTGCGTCCCGTTCGTCTCGATGGCGATCGTGAAGCCCTCGGCGTGCAGCGCGCCGATGAGCGGAGGGTCGAGCTGCAGCAGCGGCTCGCCGCCCGTGCATACGACGAAGCGCGAAGCCGCTTCGCTCGACGGCCAGGCCGCCGCGATGGTCGTGGCCAGTGCTTCGGGTGACGCGAAACGGTCGCCGCCCGGCCCGTCGGTCCCCACGAAATCCGTATCGCAGAAACGGCAGACGGCGGCGGACCGATCCGGTTCGTGCCCGGACCAGAGATTGCAGCCCGCGAATCGACAGAACACCGCCGGCCGCCCGGTGTTGGCCCCCTCGCCCTGGAGCGTGTAGAAGATCTCCTTCACCGCGTAGCTCATGGGGCCGCCGGCGTCGTCGAGCGATACGCGATCGGATCGCGGGTCCCGCTCTCCCGAAAGCCCTTGAGGCGAAGCAGGCACGCGTCGCACGCGCCGCACGCCGTGCCGTCGCGCGCCGGATCGTAGCACGACGTCGTCACCGAGTAGTCGACGCCGAGGGCCAGGCCGGCGCGGACGATATCGGCCTTCGTCATCGTGATGAGCGGGGTGTGAATCGTCAGGCGCTTGCCCTCGACGCCGGCCTTCGTCGCCAGATTCGCCATGCGCTCATACGCCGCGACGTACTCGGCTCGGCAGTCCGGATAGCCGCTGGCGTCGAGCACGTTCACGCCGATGAACACATCGCGCGCGTCGAGCACTTCCCCCCAGGCGAGGGCGAACGAGAGGAAGATGGTGTT
>CAYVHH010000340.1:0-7677 GCA_964450175.1 uncultured bacterium
GCTCGGTGCTCCAAGTCTCCTCGCGGCGTACTCGGTCCAGGAAGCGAACCTGCGCGTCAAGCCGGCGGTCGTGCTCATCACGACCGAAGTGCGCGGCGACGTCACCCTGAATTGCGGGCGCGGCCCCATCACCGTCAGCCCGGCGGCGTACATCGAGACCGGCACCGGCTGGTTCGTCGACGGCCGCGGCTACATCGTCACCAACGCCCATGTCGTCGATCCGGCCTACCGGCTGCCGCCCTGGGTGACGCATGAGCTGAAGAAGAAAGCAATCGAGCAGGCGTGCGTCGAGCCACAGATGAAAGAGCGCGGCATCATGCGCGGGCAGCGGCCGGACGTCGAAGAGGGAATACGGCAGGCCGCCGCCAGTGTCGCCCTCGGCAACGCCAAGCTCGAAGCGGAGCCCTCGATCACCGTGTTGCTGTCGAACGGCGTGAAGCTCAAGGCGGAGGTGCTGAAATTCAGTCCGCCGCCGACGGTCGACAACCTGGGTAAGCCCACGGCCGACTCGGGACGCGACCTCGCGCTCCTGCGGGTGCCCGAAGGCATCTATCCCGCGATCGGGCTCACCACGCGCGAGGTGCAGATCGGCGACCCCGTGCACATCCTGGGGTTTCCGGGTGTCGTGCTCACGCACGAGCTCCTGAACCATAGCGTGACGCTCGAGGCCTCCGCCACCAACGGCGCGGTATCCGGATTCAAGATGGACGTCATCAACCAGGACCTCATCCAGACGGACGCGCCCGCCGCGCACGGCAACAGCGGCGGCCCGGCGGTCACCGACGACGCGACACTCGTGGGCGTCATGCAGTTCGTGTCGCTCTCGGCGTCGGGCGCGGACGTGCAGGGATTCAACTTCTTGATCCCGGCGAAAGACGTCGGCAAATTCCTGCGGGGCACCCCGGTCACGAACCCCGGCGAGAGCAAGTTCAATCCGGTCTGGGCGGCCGGCGTCGAGGCGCTGCTGGCCCAGCGCTACAAGACGGCGCTCGCGAAGTTCTCCGAGGCCGACAAGCTCGTGCCAAATCTGGTCGACGTGAAGCACTCGCTCAAGCTCGCCGAGGAGAAGGTCAAGAACCCGCCGCCCGAGCCGTTCCCGTGGGCGCTGGCGACCCTCGGGGTCACGGTCGTGAGCGTCGGGGCCTACGGCGGCATGTGGGGCAAGCGGTGGTGGAAGAACCGCTTCCGCGTCACGCCGACGCAGGTGATCGGCTTCATCGAGCGCGGGCTCAATCCGGCGCTGCTCGACGTGCGTACCAAGACCGACTTCGAGACGAGCCCGCTGAAGCTGCCGGGCTCGACCCGCCTCGCGCCGGAGGAGGCCGAGCGCACGCCGATCAACTTCGACCCCGAGCAGATGATCATCACGTACTGTACGAGCCCGGAGGAGCAGCAGAGCGCGCGGGTCGCACAGCTTCTGCGGCAGCGCGGCTTCAAGACGGTCCGCATCCTCAAGGGCGGCCTCGGCGGCTGGACCAACGCGCGGCTGCCGGTCGAAGCCAAGTCGGCGCTGCCGTCGGTCGGGCTCGAGCTCTACAAGAACCTCTCGCTCGGGGACATCGAGCGGCGAAAGTTCAAGCAGGCCGATGTCATCTTCCGCGAGGGCGACGACGCGCACGACGAAGCGTTCGTGGTCCACGCGGGCACGGTCGAGATCCGCCGGACCTTCGACGGCGTCGAGCGGGTGGTGAACCGGATCGGGGAGGGCTCGCCGCTGGGCGAGATCGGGCTCTTTCGCAAGGGGCCACGCTCCGCGACCGCCATCGCGGCGGAAGACGTCGAGCTTCTCGTCATCAAGGAGGAGCGGCTCGAGTGGCTCGTCCTCAACCGCCCCCGGCTCGCCCTCGAGCTCCTCAAGAACCTCTCGAATCTCGTCGTCGCGACGGACCAGGAACGCTCGCACGCCGGCGGCGTCAGATGACGCCGCGCTCGCTCAGCCGCGTCAGCTCCGCGTTCGAGAGGCCGAGCCGGCCGCAGTAGATCTCCTCGTTGTGCTCGCCCGGCCTGGACGGCCCGGCGCTCTCGATCCGTCCCGGCGTCACCGTGAGCCGTGGGACCACGCCCGGCATCGTGATCCGGCCCAGCAGCGGCACCATCGCGGAGACGATGTTGTCCCGCGCGCGCACGTGCGCATCCTCGAAGAGGTCGCGCACGCTCGCGACGAGCGAGCACGGGACCTCCGCCGCCTCGAGCGCCGCGAGCGCCCGAGGCGCGTCGCGCTCACCCACCCAGCCGGCGACCAGCTCGTCGACGAGCGCGCGATGCTCGAGCCGCGCCGGCGTCGTGGTCATCCGCGGATCGCCCGCGAGGTCGGGACGACCCATCGCCTGACTCAGGCGCGCGAACATCCGGTCGTTGGTGCAGGCGATGGCGATCCAGCGCCCGTCGCGGGTCTGGTAATGGTTGTGCGGCACCGCGCTCTCCGTGCCCGAGCCGATCCGCTCGCGCACCAGGCCCGTGCCGCCGAAGACGGCGATCGCGTCGTCGAGCACGCGCAGGACCGGCTCGTACAGGCCGAGGTCGACGACCTGGCCCTCGCCGGTACGCTCGGCGTGGCGGAGCGCCACGAGCGCGCCGACGGCGGCGAACACGCCCGCCAGGTAGTCGGGCACCGTGGGTGTCCCCGGCGAGACCGGAGCGCGGTCGGGATAGCCCGCGAGGTACGCGAGGCCGCCGACCGCGGCGGCGATCCGCCCGAAACCGGGCCGCTCGCGGTTCGGGCCGGTCTGCCCGAACGCCGAGATGCGCACCATGACGAGCGAGGGCCGGAGCCGGGCCAGCTCGTCCCAGCCGAGATTCCACCGCTCGAGCGTTCCGGGACGGAAGTTCTCGGTGACGACGTGGGCGGACGCCACCAGCCGGCGGATCAGCGCTTGTCCTTCGGGATCTCTCAGGTTGCACGTGATCGACTTCTTGTTGCGCGCCTCGACGAACCACCAGTAGGAGCCGCCGGCCGACGGCGCGACCGGCCGGCCCAGGCGCCGCAGGTCGTCGCCGACGCGCGGCTGCTCCACCTTGATCACGTCGGCGCCGAACTCCCCGAGCAAGGTCGCGCAGACCGGCGCGGCCAGATAGGTCGCGAGATCGAGAACGGTGACGCCGGCGAGGGCTTGGCGGGTCTCGGACACGGCGGCCATCTTACCGCGCTCGTGCTACGATTCGGCCGGCCCGGGCTCGGATCGCCGCGCCCGCCGACCGCGAGGATGCGATGAAAGTGATGCTGGCGCGCGCGTGGGGCGACCCGTCGACGCTCGAGTACGCGGACGCGCCGACCCCGCGACCGAACGCGGGCGAGGTCGTCATCGAGGTCCGCGCGATCGGCTGCAACTTTCCCGACATCCTGATCGTCCAGGGCAAGTATCAGTACAAGCCCGAGCCGCCGTTCAGTCCCGGCTGCGAGGTCGCGGGAATCGTGCGCGGGATCGGCGCCGGCGTCACCGAGGTCGGTCTGGGCGAGCGCGTGTTCGCGACGATGGCGTGGGGCGGCTACGCGGAAGTCGTCGCGGTGGATCAGCGTCACGTGTACGCCCTGCCCGACTTCATGACCTTCGAGGAGGGCGCGGTCTTCGGGCTCGCGTATCAAACGGCCTGGTGCGGCCTCGTCCATCGCGCCGGGCTTCGCCGGGGCGAAACCTTGCTGGTCCACGCCGCCGCCGGCGGCACCGGGCTCGCGGCGGTGCAGCTCGGCCGGGCGCTGGGCGCGCGCGTCATCGCGACCGCGGGCTCCGCCGCGAAGCTCGAAGTCGCGCGGGCCAACGGCGCCGACGTCTGCATCGACTACCGGACCGAGGCCTGGGCGGAGCGTGTGAGCCGCGAGACTCACGGCGAGGGCGCCAACGTCATCTTCGATCCGGTCGGCGGCGACGTCTTCGAAGGCTCGACTCGCTGCATCGCGTTCGAGGGGCGGCTGCTCGTGATCGGATTCGCGGGCGGCCGCATCGCCGACGTGGCCGGCAATCGCGTGCTTCTGAAGAACATCAGCGTGGTCGGCGTTCACTGGGGACTCTACCGGCAGCGCGACGCGACGCGGGTGCGGCGCTGGATGGTCGAGCTCTTGAAGCTGGCGGAGGCCCGTCAGCTGACGCCGGTCATCTGGAAGTCGTTCCCGCTGGAGCGTGCGGCGCGGGCGCTCGCCGCCATCGGCGGGCGCGAGAGCTACGGCAAGGTCGTGCTGATTCCGTGATCAAGCTTCTGCTCGCGCGTCTGGATCGGTCGATCGAGCTGCCCTCCTACGCGCGCGAGGGCGACGCGGGCCTCGACCTTCGCGCCGCGCACGACACAACGCTCGAGCCGGGCGCCCGCGCGCTCGTCGGCACGGGCCTCGCGGTCGCGATCCCTCCGGGCTACGCCGGTCTCGTGCTGCCGCGCTCCGGCCTCGCGCTGAGCCAGGGCGTGACGGTCCTCAACGCGCCGGGGCTGGTGGACGCCGGCTACCGCGGGGAGCTGAAAGTGCTACTCGTCAACCACGGCGAGAAGCTCGCGTCCGTGCGTCGCGGCGACCGCGTCGCCCAGCTGGTCATCCAGCGCGTGGAGCGCGCAGAGCTGATCGAAGTGACGGAGCTCCCGGCGAGCGAGCGCGGCGCCGGCGGATTCGGCTCGACCGGCGCCTGAACCGGCCCGGCGGGTCGGTCCCAGGGCCTCAGTCGCCGGGCGCCATGAAGGGGTAGCGAAAGTCGGTCGGCGGCACGAACGTCTCCTTGATGGCGCGCGGACTCACCCAGCGCAGCAGGTTCAAGACACTCCCCGCCTTGTCGTTCGTCCCCGACGCGCGCGCGCCGCCGAACGGCTGCTGGCCGACGACCGCGCCCGTCGGCTTGTCGTTCACGTAGAAATTGCCGGCGGCGTTCGTCAAGGCCTCCGTCATGTGGGCGATCGCCGCCCGATCGCGCGCGAAGACCGCGCCGGTGAGCGCATAGGGTGAGCCGCTCTCGCAGAGCTCGAGCGCGGTGTCGAGATCGCGATCCTCGTACACCCACACCGTGAGCACGGGGCCGAAGATTTCCTCGCGCAGGAGCTTGAGATCCGGTCGCTTCGCCAGGATCACGGTGGGCTCGACGAAGTAGCCCTTGCCGTCGTCGCACCCGCCGCCGGCGAGGATCTCGGCGTCCTGAGACTGCCGCGCGAAGTCGATGTACCCCTTGATCGTCGCGAAGGCGTTGGCGTCGATCACCGCGCCCATGAAGTTGGTGAAGTCGGTGGGATCGCCGATCCGGATCTCGGCGACCTGCCGGAGCAGGTGCTTCTGGACCGCGGGCCAGAGGGACGCGGGCACGTACGCGCGCGAGGCGGCCGAGCACTTCTGGCCCTGATATTCGAAGGCGCCGCGGGTCAACGCCGTCGCGAGCGCCGCCACGTCGGCCGACGCGTGCGCGAAGACGAAATCCTTGCCGCCGGTCTCGCCGACGATCCGCGGATAGGACCGATAGCGCCGGATGTTCCGCCCGACCGTCTCCCACATCCCCTGGAACGTCGCGGTCGAGCCGGTGAAGTGGATGCCGGCGAGCGCGGCCGAGGCCAGCGCCGGGTCACCGACCTCGGCGCCCGCGCCCGGCACCATATTGATGACGCCGGGCGGCAGCCCCGCCGCCTCGAGGATCTCCATGATGAAGTGAGCGGAGTAGAGGGCGGACGACGCCGGCTTCCACACGACGGTGTTGCCCAGGATCGCCGGCGCCGTCGGCAAGTTGCCGCCGATCGACGTGAAGTTGAACGGCGTGACCGCGAACACGAACCCTTCGAGGGCGCGGTGCTCGAGCCGGTTCCAGGTGCCTTGTGACGACAGCGGCTGCTGGCGATAGATCTCCTCGGCGAAGGCGGCGTTGAACCGCCAGAAGTCGATCAGCTCGCAGGCCGCGTCGATCTCGGCCTGGTGCGCCGTTTTGGACTGGCCGAGCATCGTCGCGGCATTCAACGTCATCCGATAGGGCCCCGCCAGGAGATCGGCGGCCTTGAGAAAGATCGCCGCGCGGTCGTGAAAGGGCCGACGCGACCACTCGCGATGCGCCGCGCCCGCCGCGTCGATCGCGCGCTGCACCTCGGACGCGCCGGCCTTGTGCCAGACGGCGAGGACGTGACGATGGTCGTGGGGCATGACGGCTTCCGCCGTCCGGCCGGTCGTCACCTTGCCGCCGCCGATCCGCGGAGTGACCTCGATGACCTCGCCGGCCATCCGGTCGAGCGCCGCGCGGAGGGCCCTCCGCTCCGGACTGCCGGGGGTGTAGGACAGAACGGGCTCGTTGCGGGGAACGGGCACGCTGAAGATCCCGTGGCTCATCGTGGACCTCCTCGGAGCTTTACCGCCGGCTCGCACCCGCCTCGGCTTCGTCGATCTCGTCGCGATTGCGGGCGCGCGCCACGTATTCGGCGACGGCGGGCGCGGAGCCCGCGTCCAGCGACGAGAACTGGACGCCGGCCTTCTCGCCGCGGCGCGACACGATCGTGCCCGCCGCAACGATCCGGCGCCCCACTTCGCCCCCATCGAGCCGGATCTCGACCGCACTGCCGAGAGACCACTCGGCGGGAATGCCGAGCAGCCCCAGGCCGCCCTCGCTGATATCGAAGGTGCGCACGCGGCAGACCCGCCCGTCGGCGGCGGTCAGCTGTGCGGCCGCGTCCAGCGTGGCGCGCGGATGCTGGCGCATGCTCGAGGGCATGACGCCGTAGATCTTCACGGGCTGGGACTTCCCCTTCACCGTCACCGTGTCGAGCTCGTGGGTCGGAAACCGGCCCTTCACGTACTCGTAAGTGTACTCGCTGATGATGATCGGGACGTTGTAGTCCTTGGTGATGGACTCGAGCCGAGCGGCCAGATTGACGGTGTCGCCGATCGCCGTGTACTCGCTCCGCTGCCGCGATCCGAGGCTGCCCACGACGGCCTCGCCCGAGTTGATGCCGACGCCGCAGCGAATCGTCACGCCGAGCTTCGCTTGCCAGCGCGCCGAGAACGGGATCGCGCGCTCCTGGAACTCGAGCGCGGTGCGGATCGCCTTCAGCGCATGGTCGGGGTCCTCGTACGGCGCGTTGTAGAGCCCCATGATCGCGTCGCCGATGTACTTGTCGACGGTACCCCCGTGGCGGAAGACGACCTCGGTCATGACGGTGAGATATTCCTGGAGCATCTCGTCGACCTGCTCCGGCTGCAGGCGCTCCGAGATCGAGGTGAAGCCTCGAATATCGGAGAAGAGCACGGTGACGAGACGACGGCGCGGACGGAGGCTCCGTCCGTCGCGATCGCGGACCACCGCGCGCAGGACGTCGGGCGAGAAGAACCGTGACAGGCGCTGCTTCTCGCGCTGCTCGCGCACGAAGTTTTCGATCACGGTCGCGCCGTAGCCCAGCATGAGGCCGAAGGTGAGGGCCACCCCACGCCACCACAGGTTGCCGTAGTCGAACGCTAGAAACGCGACCACGGCGGCTGCGACCCACACGATGACGACGACGACCAGCGCCCGGAAGGCGCGCAGGCGCACCGCGAGCAACGACCCCGCCAGCGCGGCGACCGCCGCCAGCACGGTCGTCGCGAGCTTCGGCACCTCGCGAATCCGGTCGCCGCGGATGAGCGTCTCGAGCGCGTTGGCATGAATGACCACCCCCGGCATGTCGCCGCCGGCGGCGAATGCCGTGGCAAACACGTCGTGCAGGATCTCGCTGGTCGGGCCGATCAGCACGATTTTGTCT
>CAYVHH010000341.1:0-5675 GCA_964450175.1 uncultured bacterium
AAAGCTCGCCGTTCGCCTGGCGATCGACTCGATAGCCTTCCTCGTGAACCGCCCGATGATGCCGGCGACACAGGAGGGCCAAGTTCGAAAGGACAGTTGGGCCTCCCTGAGCCCAGTGACGAATGTGATGGCCCTGTCCGAACCGCACGTGGCACCCGGGAAACCGACAACTACGGTCTCGGTGATGTAACGCACGGCGCAGCGCGGGAGGAATCGTTCGGGATCGGGCAGCGACCTCGACCACCCGTCCGTCAGCGGCGTGTTGCATCACCACGCGACTCGCGTCACACGCCAGAAGCTGAGACGTTTCCGCGGAAACGCGCGCGCCATTTTCGAGGGCACACTGACCCGGCGCATCAGGATCCGCCAGGACCGGCGCGTCGACATGGACAACTACTTGATAGCGCTCGCCCGGCGCGCCCGGGTCGAGACCCTGATGCAGGGCCGTCTCCGCGAGCAGAGTCAGCGCATCGGCCTGCTGCTGCGCCATCGGGGGCGTTTCCGCGGAAACGTCGAGCGGCGCATCGAAGGTTTGTCGGCGCCCCTGTTGGTACAAGGCTGCGCGGCCCGCATCCAGGGCCCGCATGAGGACGGCGCCGGCCTCCGGTGTCAGACGTCCTCGGAGGAGGACCATACCGTCCTCATCTTGATACACGTGGAGTGCGCGGCTCGTGTGACGGCGCGTCTCCTCGCGGACCTCCGTCTTGCGATCCATCCGACGCCAGCCGCGCACGATACGTTCGACATGCTCTGCCGTGCCGGCGCACCCGACTGCCAAGAGCCGCTCCTCGGTCTCCGGTGTGGCGACGCGCGTCAGCGCACGAACCTTGGCGTACGACAGCTCTCCGCGCGCGCTACGCGAACACGCTCGCGGGCCGCGCCGAGATCGAGGCCGACGCGCCAGCTCAGCCATGCGGCGCAGGAGCGAAAGCCGTTGTTCCACCTTTTTGCTCATCGAACTCGCCGATGAGGTCGAGCAGGTGAGCGGTCGCGGCATCGAGGTGAGCCGAGAGCTCGGCGATCTCGTCACCGAGTCGATCGAGCGAGCGCGTTTCCATGACGAGTCTCCTTCCTGGAGGAGACTCTAAACCCGAGTTTCGCGAGCCTTTGTCGGACGCCGGAAGCCGCGATCACCGCCGGTTCTGAGTTTTTTCGATCGTGCACAACGTACTTGCGTGCTCGCGCCTGCGCCGCCCGTTGGAAGGGCTTCAGAACGCACCGGCCTCACGCCAGCGCAATGCTTACAGAATGCTGTCAACCGAAATCCGATGCGGCCGTATGAATGACGACTACGAACGACGCGGAAACGACGCGACGTATCCAAAATTTAGACGCTACGCTCCGACCCCCGCTAGGCCCCCACGCCCCACCCGATGGCGTTGCGCAGCAGCGCGATGAACGTATCGCTCTCCCACGAGCCGCGGAACGTGAGCGGCGTCGTGTCGGTCGGGTCGACGACCCGCGAGGCTCTGATCGCTGGATTGTGGCAGTGGCCGAGTGCCACGTACGTGACGCCCCCCTGGCCCACCGCGCGCGTGTAGCCGAGCACGCGCGTCTTGCCGTCCGGCTGCAACGACGTGTCCGAGGGATAGAGCGTCCCGAACGCGGACGACACCGCGGAGGGCCCGTAGTCTGCGGTCAGCAGGATGCGGGTCGATTGCGGGTCCTGGAGCTCGATGAAGTACGGCTCGTCCTCGACGACGAACGACGGGCCGAGCCCGCGCGTCAGGCTCGTGTCGCCCGTGACGTCGACGCGAATCTTGCAGATCGTCGGATGGGTCAGGAAGTAGCTGCCGAGGATCGCGTGGTGCTCGGTCTTCACGGTGCGCCGCTGCCGCGAGCCCTCGACGCGCTCGGCACGGCCGCCGCTGGTGCCGTGCAGCCCGAGCCAGCGGCCCCCGGCTTCCAGCCACGGCCGGAGGGCCCGGCACTGCGCCGCGTCTGGGTACGGACCGGCCACATAGGTGATCAGCAGACGGCTCACCGGCAGCCACTTCTCGAGATCCGCGAAGTCATTGGCGACCGACGCCGGAATCTCGCGCTCGGCGAGAAGCCCCAGGAGTCGCAGACGGGCGTAGTCGTGATCGTGCCCGGCGGCCGACCCGGGCGGGAATCCACCGGCGATGAGATGCGCGCGGCTGGCTTTCGTCTCTGTCATCGGATCACCTCGCGTCGCGACGGATTAGAATCCGGCCCATGAATACCACAGCCGCCGCCGACCGTATCGACACCTCGCGAGCCGCCCTGATCGTCTACGACGCCTGCCGCCGTGCCCTCACGCCGGCCGACCCCGCGCGCCGCGCGGCCATGCGGCCGGTGCTCGACGCGTGGATCCTCCTGATCGGCGCCTGTCGCGCCCGCGATATGCCCGTCATCTATACCACCCCGGTCAGCCGCGCCGACGGCGCCGACGTCGTGCTGCTGCCGACCGATCTGAGCGTCGAGACGGGCGTGCCGTCGCTCATCAATTGCGTCGAGGGCACACCCGACGCCGAGTTCCCGGACGAGATCGCGCCGCGGCCCCAGGACTATGTCTATCTCAAGCGCCGGCCGAGCGCCTTCTACGGCACCGGCGTGGCCGAGCTTCTGCGATTCCTTCACCGCACCGCGCTCGTCATCGGTGGAGGCGCGACCAATCGAGGCGTCGAGACCAGCGTGCGCGAGGCCTTCAGCATGGACCTCGACACGGTCGTCGTGCGCGAGTGCTGCTGGGGCGGCGACGCCGCCGCCCACGCGTACAGCCTCGACAAGTCGATGAAGATGTACGCGCGCGTGCGCACCCTTCAACAGACCCTTGCCATGCTCGCCTGAGCGCATCGCAGCCCCCGCCCGCCGCTGAAACGGGCCCATCTGCTTCGTTGGCACCCTCGGCCGCACGCTCAACGTACAGCGAGTACGCCTCGCGTGCGGCCTTCGGGCGCCGCCTCGCATCTGGGCCCGTTTCAGCGGCGGGCGCGCTGGGCGAGCCATTCCGCGGCCGGCGGCACGTTCGGGTCGCGCGGACGCAGGTGGTAGTACGAGACCAGCGGGAAGTAGGCGTCGGCGAGGCGGCGGAGCTCGGTGACCGGCGTCGGGTGCAGATCGACGCGCAGGTCGACCATCGGGTACGTGTCGCGGTCGACGACATAGAGTCCGCTCGACGTCTCGCCGTCGGGCTGGCCGCCGGCCGCCTTCCCCGCCTCGAGCGAGCGCAGGAGCCGCTCCCACAGCGGCAGATCAGCGCCGCGCTTGAACGCGTCGAACATCGAGTCAGCCACCTCGGCGCCCACGACCGCATTGGCGGCCACGACCACGTTCCGGTCGACGCGATGGCCGGCCCACGGCTTGTTGCCGGCGCCGGTGCGGGCGGCGCCCAGGCCCGTCACGTCGAGACAGCCGAGCTGGCGCCGCTCCACGAACTGATCACTCGCGGCGATCTCGTCGAGCGCGCGCGGTGCCGAGTGCCCGGCGCGCAGGAGATTCAGGCCGAGGTGGCCGAGACGCGGATTGGTGCTGGCCTGGGTGACAATCGCGCCGACACCCGGAGCCACGTGGATGCACCGCGAGCCGACCGCCATCTCGCTGGTCGAGATCGCGATGCCGAACATCCCGGTGCGCTCGCACCGGCCGATGAGCGAGAAGGTCATCGGCTCAGCTCAGGCGCCGGCGCAGGTACTCCGCGATCTCGAGGGTGGCCGCCATGCCCTGCGGGATCGCCTTGGTCAGCGACACGAACGCGTGGATCTGGCCGGGATACTCGCGATAGACGACGTCCACGCCGGCCTCGCGGAGCCGATCACCGTACGCGCGGCCCTCGTCGCGCAGCGGATCGAATCCGGCGGTGACGATCATCGCCGGCGGCTGGCCCCTGAGGCTCGCCGCGCGCAACGGCGAGGCGCGAAGATCGAGCTTGTCCGCGTCGTTGCGCAGGTACTGCTGCATGTACCAGAGCACGCGCTCGCGCGGGATCACGTGGCCCTCGACCATCTCCTGGTGCGACGCGGTGTCCAGTGAAAAGTCGACCGCGGGATAGATGAGCACCTGGCACGTCGGCACCGGCGAGCCCTCGGACGCGGCGAGCTGCGAGACGGCCGCCGAGAGATTGCCGCCGGCCGAGTCTCCGGCCACCGCGACGCGCGCGGTGTCGGCGCCGACGTCGCGGCCCTTCGCGCGAGCCCAGCGATATGCCGCCAGACAGTCGTCGACCGCCGCCGGGAACTTGTGCTCGGGCGCCAGCCGGTAGTCGACGGCCACGACGAGCACACCGGCGTGCTTGGCCAGCCGCGCGCAGAGCCCGTGATGCGTCTCGAGATCGCCCTGCACCCAGCCGCCGCCGTGGAAGTAGACGACCGCCGGCTGCGGCGCCCCGGCGGCGCTGGCCGAGTAGACGCGAGCAGGAATCTCGCCGGCCGGCCCGGGAATGCGGATGTCCTCGATTCGCGCCAGCGCCGGCGCCGGCTCGTCCATCAAGGACACCATGACGCGGAGCTGCTGGCGCAGCTCGGGCAGCGGCGGGTAGTAGCCGGGCACGCGGATCGACTTGACGAACTCACCGACGATCTGGGCTTTCGGGTCCATCGTGCGACCGCCCATCGTGATGCGGTGGCCGTCGAGGAAGCGCAGCGCGTCCTCCTCGCTCATCGCCGTGTGGGACAGCTCCAGGGTCGGGTGCGTGCTCATGAGACTCCTCCTGTCAGGCGAACCACATGTCGGGCAAGGTGAAGCCGTGCCGGAACGGATCCGACGGATCGGAGCCGTGCTGAAACACGCCGGTGATCCACGCCTGGCCGGCAATGGTAGGCACGATAGCCGGACGGCCGGCGACCGTGACCTCGGCGGCGATCGCGGACTCGAATCGGGAGCCGATGATCGACTCGTGCACGAAGCCCTGGCCCGCCGCGAGCTGGCCGCGCGCGTGCAAGACCGCCAGGCGCGCCGACGTGCCGGTGCCGCACGGGCTTCGATCGATGCGACCCGGCGCGACGACCACGGCGTTACGGCTCACCGTGCCCGGCCCCGCGAACGGCATCGCGAACTCCGCGAACGTGACGCTGTGGATCTCCGGGTTCTCCGGATGCCGCACGGGAAGCTGCTGCTTGGCCGCTGCCACGATGCGGTTGCCAAGCACGACGAGCTCGCGCGCCTCCTTCGGCTCGACCGAGAAGCCGAGCGACGGCGCGTCGACGATCGCGAAGAAGGCGCCGCCATACGCGACGTCGACGGCAATCGTGCCGAGACCCTCGACATCGAGCTTCGCGCCCAGATGCGTCGCGAAGCACGGGACATTCGTGAACTGGACGCGCTCCACCTTGCCGTCACGGCAGCGCGCCTCGACCGGGACCGGCCCCGCGGGCGTGTCCAGGGTGAGCGTGGTCACGGGCTCCCGCATCGGCAGCATGCCCGTCTCCAGCAGCACGGTCACGGTGCAGATCGTGTTCGAGCCGGACATCGGCGGGTAGTCGGTGGACTCCATGATGATCAGGCCCGCGTCGCAGTCGGGCCGGGTCGGCGGCGTGACCAGGTTGATGCACAGCGCGGGCTTGCCGCGCGGCTCGAGCAGGAGCCACCGGCGCAGCTCGTCAGCCCGGGTCTCGAGATAGCGCTTCTTCTCGAACATGGTGGCGCCGGGCGGAGGCAGGACGCCGCCGACGATGACATGATTGTCCTCACCGCCCACGTGGCAGCCGATCACGGTG
>CAYVHH010000342.1:0-7486 GCA_964450175.1 uncultured bacterium
AGCTCGCGGCGCGCGCGCCCCGGATCGAGCGCTGGGACGACGTGCCGGCCGTCAGCGACGATTTCAAGCGGGCCCGCGACGTCATCGTCGCGCGCGTCACCGCGCTCCTCGAGGATCCGGCGCTCCGTCCTTGATGGCCTAGCGCCGCGGCATGTTCGGCTTTCTCTGGGAGATGCGGCCGTACTTCCGGCATGTCGCCGGCCAGCTCGTGCTGGGTTCCGTCGCCGGCATCATCATGAACACCGCCGTCGTGCTGCCGGCGATCCTCCTTGGTCGCGCGATCGACCGCGCGCTGCTCTGGGAGCGGGGCGCGGCCACGGCCGCCGACGTCGGCTGGGCCGCGCTGGCGTTCGTCGGCGGCACGTTGCTCACCGAGGTCCCCCGCATCGGGAAACGCTGGTGGCTGATGACCGCGAACGCCCGGATCCGCGCGAACGTGCGCGCGGACGCGTTCCGCGGCGTGCTGGCCTGGCCCATGGCGGACCTGCAGCGGACGCCGCTGGGCGACCTGATGGCGCGCATCGTGGGCGATGTCGAGGTACTCGGCGTGGGCGTCCGTGAATTCACGATCGAGATCTGGGACACCGTACTCTTCTCCCTCTCGTTCGTCGTGACGATGCTCCTCTTCGATCCGAGCCTCACGCTCCTGGCCCTGTCCCCAGCGCCCCTGGCCATGGTCCTCGCGCACGCCACCGGCCGCTGGGTCGCTCGGCGAACCACGAGGGCGCGTGAGGCGAGCGCGGATCTGACCTCGGCGATCCAGGAGCATCTCACCGGCATCCGGGTGCTGCGACTCTTCGGCCGGGCCGGTGCGTCGGTGGAGCGGATCGCGGCGCTGTCGCGCCGGTTCGCCGACAGCAACTTGAGCCTCGCTCGCCTCAAGGGAGGCTTGCAGCCGATCTACACCACCCTGATGATCGCGGGCGTCGTCCTGATCGTGTGGAAGGGAAGCGAACGGGTCGTCGCCGGCGCGACGACCATCGGCCTCTTCGTCGCCTATCTCGAGCTGTTTCTGCGCTTCGTCAACCGCGGTCATCGTATTCCGCAGCTCGTCAACTCGATCCAGAGCGGTGCCGCGGCGTATGCGCGCCTGCGACCGCTGCTCGCGCCGCCGCTCGGGGTGGCGGGCGAGCCTCGCGCCGCCTCCTTCCGGGCCGGGCACATTGCCGGGATCGCGCGGACCGCGGTCAGACCCACGGCGCGGACTCCGCGACCCGTCGCGGTCTCGCTCCGCGACGTGACCTTCCGATACCCAGGCGCCGAGGCGCCGGCGCTGCGCCGGCTGAACCTCGACATCCCGGCCGGGTTTCTCGTCGGGGTCACGGGGCCCGTCGGCTCCGGCAAGAGTGCGCTCGCCCGGTCGATGCTCGGCGTCTACCCGGTCGAGTCGGGAGCCGTGCTCATCGACGGCCGGCCCCTGTCGACGCTCACGCCGGAGCAACGGCGCGGGCTCATCGGATACCTGCCGCAGGACGCGCTCCTGTTCTCCGGCTCGCTCCGCGAGAACCTCACTCTGGAGCGAAGCGGCGGCCGGCGCGACGATCCGCTTCTGCTGGAGGCCGTGCGCTTGGCGCGCCTGGACGAAGATGTGCTCGGCTTTAAACACGGGCTCGACACGGAGATCGGCGAGCTCGGCGTGCGAATCTCGGGCGGTCAGCGCCAGCGCGTCGGTCTGGCGCGCGCGATCGCCGCCGCCGCGCCGGGCCTGCCGGGGCTCCTGGTCCTGGACGATCCGTTCTCGGCCGTCGACGTCACGACCGAGGCCCGGATCGTCATGTCGTTGAAACGGGCGTTCGGCACCGACGCGCCTCCCGAGCACCGCGCGACCATCATCGCGTGCTCGCACCGTCTGGCGGTCTTTCCGCATGCCGATCTGGTCGTGGTGCTGCAAGACGGGCGGATCGACGCGGTCGGAACCCACGCCGAGCTGGTGGCGGCATCCGGTCTGTACGCGCGAATCTTCCGGGCTCAGCTCAATGCCGACCCGGTGACGGTCGACGGGGCGCGTCGATGAGCGAGATCGTCCTCACCGGTGACGGCCGTGCCCCGGGGGCTCGCGCCCTCACCAGAAATCTGGCGAGCCTGCTGCAACCCTGGCGAATGCGCGCCATCGCCGTCGTCGTGTTCGTGCTCGCCGCCGCTTCGTTCGAGCTCGCTCCCCCGTTCATCGTTCGGGCGATCGTCGACGACCACCTGCTCGTCGGCCGGTCGGCCGGCCTGCTCCTGCTCGCGATTCTCTATCTCGGAGCCAGCGCCGCCGTTCAGGCGATGACGTTCCTCTACGGCTACCTCGCCGCGACGATCGCGCAGGGCGTGCTCAGCCGTCTGCGCGTCCGCCTGGTCGCGCATATTCAGCGCCTCCCCATGAGCCAACTCGACCGGACACCCGTCGGCGACCTCATCAGTCGGTGCACGTCGGACGTCGAAGCGCTGGACACCGTGTTCTCGTCGGGTGTCGCCGTCCTGGTGGCCAACCTGGTGCGGCTCCTGACCCTCACGACCGGGATGCTCGTCCTCAGTCCCGCCCTCACCCTCGTCGCCGGACTCGTCGCGCCGCCGCTGGTGATCACGCTCCGCTTCCTGCAGGTGCGTGTGCGCCAGTCCGAGCGCGCGACGCGCATCGCGATCGGGGCGCTCACCGCGCGGCTCCAGGAGAGCCTGCGCGGCATCGAGGTCATTCGCGCGTTCGGTCGCGAGAGCGACGCGGTCGGTGGATTCCGCCAGGTGCTCGGCGGAGCGCTGGCGGCGTCGAACCGCGCCACGCGCTTCTCCGCCCTGTACACGCCGGTGACCGCGATCCTCGCATCGCTGGCGGTGGCCGCTCTGCTGTGGGCCGGGACGCGGCCGACTTTCGAAACATTCGGCATCTCGCTCGGGACGTTGGCGGCATTCCTGATTCTCCTTCAACGCGTCTTCCAGCCGATCACGGCTCTCGGCGAAGAGTGGCAAACGGTCCAGGGAGCGCTGGCCGGCGCCGAGCGCATCTTCGCGACGTTGGCCCTGGCTCCCGAGGACGCGGGACCGGCCACGAAGCCGTCGACGAACCGCAGCGACCCGCCCGTGATTCAGCTGGTCGACGTCGTCTTCGGATATGCCGAGGGCCAGCCGGTGCTGCACCACACGTCGCTCGCGGTCCACGCGAGCGAGCACGTCGCGCTGGTCGGGCGAACCGGCGCCGGGAAGACCAGCGCTCTGCAGCTCCTGGCGGGACTCTACCCTCCGTGGGCGGGTACGGTGCGCATCGCCGGCCGCGATCCCGCGCTCCTGGCGGAATCGGAACGCCGAAAGCTTCTGGGTGTCGTGCCTCAGGTAGTGCAGCTCTTCTCGGGAACGGTCGTCGACAACCTCACGCTCGGGGACGCGTCGGTGCCCGAGGCAGCCGTGCTCGACGCGGCCAGGATCGCGGGGGCCGACGCGTTCATTCGCACGCTCCCGATGGGCTATCAGACCCTGCTCAGCAGTAGTAGCGGCGGCAAGGGCACACAGCTATCCGCCGGCCAGCAGCAGCTGCTCGCCCTCGCCCGCGCGCTCGTGCACAAGCCCGCGGTGCTCCTGCTGGACGAAGCGACCGCCGCCATCGACGGTGTCAGCGACGCCGCGTTTCGCGCGGCGCTGCGCCAGCGGGTGCTGCCGGCCGGATGCGCCGTATTGACCGTCGCGCACCGGCTCTCGACCGCCACGGAAGCCGACCGGGTGGTTGTCCTGGACAAGGGCTCGATCGTGGAAGAAGGCTCGCCCGGCCAGCTCGCCGGTCGCGCCGGCCGCTTCGCCGCCCTGCTCGAGCTGGAGGCCGCCGGCTGGGATTGGCGGTCGGGTCCGTGACGCGCGATAATGCCCGGCACTAGCGAACCAGAATCTGCAGGCGGGAGGGCCGTATGGCCAAGAAGATCCTGTTCGTCGGCGCCGGAGCCATTGGAAGCTACATCGGATCGTTCCTGTCGCGGGCCGGCCACGACGTGACGCTCGTCGATCCCTGGGCGGAGCAGGTCGATGCCATCCGCAAGAAGGGCATCTCCGTGACCGGGCCGCACGACCCGTTCGAGGCTCATCCGAAGGCGTTCCACCTCAACGAGTCGCAGCGCATGCCGCGCGACTTCGACCTGGCGTTCGTCGCCATGAAGGTCTACGACACCGCATGGGCGGCCCAGCTGGCGCTCCGGCACCTGAAGCCCGAGGGCTACATCGTCGCATCCGAGAATTGCTGGCCGGATCCGATCGTCGCGTCGGTGGCCGGCGCCTCCCGCTCGCTCGGTCTGGTCATGTCGAAGATCGGCGTGGCGCTCTGGAAGCCCGGCCAGGTCGAGCGCGGCGCCGAGAAAGGCCAGGGCACCGGACACGACGTGTTCCGCGTGGGCGAGCACGACGGCAAGGTCAGCGCGCGCGCCAACGAAGTGGCGGAGATGCTCAAGGTGATCGACGGCTCCCAGGTAACCGAGAACCTGTGGGGCGAGCGCTGGGCCAAGCTCTGCGCGAACGCGATGGGCAACCCCGTGCAGGCCATGTCGGGGCTCGGCTCCTCCGAGATCGCCTCGAGCGAAGTGGGGCGCGCCATCACGATCCATCTCGGCGCGGAGTCCGCCCGGGTCGGCCTGGCGCTCGGCTACAAGGTGCCGAAGTTCAACGGCACCACCGCCGATCAGTGGGCCGCCGCCGATCGGCGTGACGTGTACGACACGCTCGATCGGATGCTGACGCCGACCTCGGCCGGCGGACGCAACTGGCGCGCCTCGATGGGTCAGGACGTGACCAAGGGGCGCCCGACCGAGATCGACTACATGAACGGCTACGTGGTGGCGCAAGGCCGCGAGCGCGGCGTGCCCACCCCGGTGTCCGCGGCGACGGTCGACATCGTCCGCGAGGTCGATGCCGGCACGCGCAAGCCGGATGCCCAGAACATCGGGCTCGTGCTCAAGCGCGCAGGCGTCTAGCGGCGCACAGATCTCGCGCGCGGTGAGCCTCGCGCGCCGGTGAATCACCGGGGCCGGCGCGCGAGTCGACTAGCATCGAATACAGGCGCGCCTCGCCAGCGCGGGTCTCGGCCCCGCCGCGGCCCGCGGCGCGCACAACAGGTTCGCGGGCGGGCTCTGGACGTCTGCGTGATTCCACAGGAGGCTCGTCGTGACTCGGTGGTCTCGATCGATCGCGGCCGCGTTGCCGCTTCTCGCCATCTTCACTCTCGTCGTGCCGGTCACCAGGCCCGAGGCCGCGGCGCCCGAAGGCCAGCTGACCTATGCCTTTCACGTCACCCTGGCGCCCCGCTGGCTCGACCCGGGTGAGACCGAATCCGCCATCACCCCCTTCAAGGTCCTCTACGCGATCCACGACGCGCTGGTGAAACCGATGCCGGGCGGCCAGACCACACCGTGTCTCGCCGAGTCGTGGTCCGTGTCGCCGGACGGCACCAGCTACACGTTCGTGCTGCGCCCGAACATCAAGTTCCACAATGGCGAGCCCGTCACCCCCGAGGACGTCAAGTTCTCGTTCGATCGCTACAAGGGTGGCGCCGCGAAGCTCCTCAAGGAGAAGGTCAAGGACGTCCAGGTGCTCGACGCCCGCCGCGTGAAGTTCGTGCTCCGCGAGGCGTGGCCCGACTTCATGACATTCTATGGGACCACCGCGACCGGGGCCGGCTGGGTCGTGCCGAAGAAGTACGTGGAGAAGGTCGGCGACGACGGCTTCAAGAAGGCGCCGATCGGCGCGGGGCCCTACCGGTTCGTCAGCTCGACCCCGGGCGTCGAGATCGTCGTCGAGGCCTTCGACGGCTACTGGCGCAAGACGCCCAGCGTGAAGCGCCTCATCTTCAAGAGCGTCCCGGACGAGACCACGCGAGCGGCCGCGCTCAAGCGCGGCGAAGCGGAGGTCGTCTACTTCCTGACCGGCCCGGTGGCGCAGGACGTCCAGCGGACACCCGGGCTCAAGCTCAGCGCGGTCCGGACCAACACCGTCTTCTTCCTCGACTTCACGGAGCAGTGGGATCCGAAGTCTCCCTGGCACGACCAGCGTGTGCGTCTGGCCGCGAGTCTCGCGATCGACAGGAAGACCTTGAACGAGGCCGAGCAGCTCGGCTTCGCGGGCATCACCGGGAACATCGTCCCGCGGCACATGGAGTTCGCGCTGCCGATCGAGCCGCATCCGTACGATCCCAAGCGCGCCAAGCAGCTCCTGGTCGAGGCCGGCTACCCGAACGGCTTCGACGCGGGCGATCTCACGCCCAACCCGCTCTACTTCTCGATGGCCGAAGCGATCGCCGGCAACCTCGGCGCCGTCGGCATCCGCACGCGCGTGCGCACGATGGAGCGCGCCGCGTTCCTCGCCACCTGGGCCGAGAAGAAGCTGCGCGGCATCGTGATGGGCGCGCAGGGTGCCGGCGGCAACGCGGCCACCCGCATCGAGGGCCTCGCGACGAAGGAAGGGCGCTACGCGTACGGCGTCCTGCCGGAGGTCGAGGATCTCTTCCAGCGCCAGGCCAAGGAGCTCGACCGGAAGAAGCGCGAGCAGATGCTGCACCAGATCCAGAAGATCTTGAGCGATCGGGTGGTCTTTGCCCCGATCTGGGAGAATGGGTTCATTCGAGGCGTGGGGCCCAAGGTGGAGGAGCCGGCCCTCACCCTGATCCCCGCCTTCCCGTACTCGGCGCCGTACGAGGACGTCCGGCTGAAACGGCCATAGGAGAGTGAGGACCGCCATGCGCTACACGCGAATCTCGGCCGACTGCCACATCGACCTGCCCTGGATTCCGCCCGACCTCTTCACCTCGAACGCGTCGGCCGCGATGAAGGAGCGGATGCCGTACGTCGCGGACGGACCGGACGGTCCACACTGGACGTGCCGTAACGGCGGCTCCTTCGGCCTCATGAACGGCGTCGGGCCGGCCGGGGCGAAGTACGTTCCCGGCTCACACTATCGGGTCGACGTCATGGCCTCGACCGGGCTCTACGAGGACGGAAAGAAGGGGATCCGCCGGCCGACGGATCCCGCCCTGCGCGTGAAGGACATGGATCGCGACGGCGTCCAGGCCGAGGTGATCTACGGGATCCTGGGCGCCGCCACGCGGCTCAACGACGCGGAAGCCGCCAACGAGATGTTCCGGATCTACAACGACTGGCTGAAAAACTTCTGCAGCCACTACCCCGACCGCTACATCGGTCTGGCCTGCCTGCCCTACGGTGACATCGACGCCGCGGTCAAGGAGATCTATCGCGTGGCGAAGCTCGGGCTTCGCGGCATGGAGCTCTCCTGCTCGTGGGACATGGAGCCGATGTGGCATCCGGTCTGGGAGCCGCTCTGGAAGGCCGTGAACGACGTGAGCCTGCCGCTCCACTTCCACACGTTCCCGGCGCTCCCGCCGGGCAAGCTCGATACCCAGACGGGGCTCACGCGCCGCGCGGCGTTCTTCACCGTCGTATCCGGCTTTCAGATGAACCTCGTCAACATCCTGGCGGCGGTCATCGGCGCCGCGGTGCTCGAGCGCTATCCGAACGTGCGC
>CAYVHH010000343.1:0-9007 GCA_964450175.1 uncultured bacterium
GTGTCGGTGCTTCTGTCCGCGATCGTCCTCACCGGCTGCGCCACGACCACCGTGTCGTTCCCGAACGTGACCCCGGGCAAGTCGCTCGCCGTGCCTGGTTGGGAGCTGCGTCCCGACGGCCCCGGTCGGTTTCCCGCCGTCGTGCTCCTGCACGGCTGCGCCGGAATCTTCGAGTCGAATCACGAGTGGGCGCGCTGGTTCCGCGATCAGGGCTACGTCGCGCTGCTCATCGACAGCTGGACGCCGCGAGACGTCGGCAAGACGTGCGACCCGAGCTTGCCCGATGTCCCGAACACGGAGCGATTCGACGACGCGATGGGCGCGTTGCGCTACCTGCAGAGCAGGCCCTACGTCGATCCCGCGCGCGTGGGCGCGATCGGCTGGTCGAACGGCGGCGTGTTCGCCCTCAGCGTGATCAACGGGCCGAGTCTCGAGCGCGCGAAGAAGCGCGGCGTCGTGCTGCCGGAGCCGGGCTTTCGCGCCTCCATCGGCTTCTACCCCGGCGGCTGCTACTCGCTGGTGCACGAGATGGTCATACGCCCGCTGCTGGTGATGATCGGCGACGCGGACGACTGGACGGCGCCGGGCCCGTGCGTCGAGATGGTCGAGGCGATGCGGCGACGCGGAGCGGACGCGAGCATCGTCCTCTATCCGCAGGCGTATCACTATTTCGACGTCATCGGTCAGCCGCGCGAGTACCTGGCGCAGGTCGCCAACCACAACAAGCCGAACGAGTGCTGCGGCGCCACCGTCGCGTTCGACGCCGGCGCGTTTGCGGACTCACGGCGCCGGGTCGCCGCGTTCTTCGGCTATCATTTGAAGGGTAAGTAGCCGCCGACCATGGACACGTCCGTCGAGCTCGTCCGCCATCTCCTGCAGAGCATCGTGTACATCCACACCACGGTCTCGCGCGACCATCCGTCGACGAAGATCCTCGGCAACGAGCGGCTCGGGAGCGGGGTGGTGGTGGATCCGTCCGGGCTCATCCTGACCGTCAACTACGTCGTGATGGGCGGCCAGCGGCTCTCGGTCGCCTTCCAGAAGGGACGGAGCGCGAAGGCCGAGGTCGTCGCCCAGGACTTCGAGGTCGGCCTCGCGCTGATCAAGGTGAATCGGCAGGGGCTCGTCGCGGCGGAAGTCGGCACGGGCGACGTCGTCGAGCGGTCCGACGAAGTGATACTGCTCGGCGCGAAGCAACCGCAGGAGCGGTGCGCCACCGGCGGGTTCGTCACGTACGTCGGCGAGTTCGAGGCGTACTGGGAGTACATGCTCGACCGGGCCATCATCTCCAACGCGCCGAACCCGGGCTACGGCGGCGGCGGGCTCTTCACGACGGGCGGCCGCCTCGCCGGGACCGTGTCGCTCAACCTCAACGAGATCTCGCGCAGCTCCCTCGCGATTCCGACCGATTTCTACCGGAACCATCGTGACGAGATGATGCGCTACGGGCGGGTCGTGAGCCGCCCACGCCGCGCCTGGCTCGGCGTGTTCGCGCAGGTGATCGAGGAAGGCGTGGTCGTCGCCGGCGTGGTGCCCGACGGGCCGGGCGATCGGGGCGGGCTGCAGGAAGGCGACGTGATCGTCTCGCTCAACGCCGAGGAGGTCGGGAGCCGTCGCGATCTCTACATGAGCCTCTGGCGTCACGAGCCGGGCGAGGCGCTGACGTTCGAGGTGATGCGCGACAAGAAGATGCGCCGGTTCGAGGTGAAGGGCGGCGATCGCGCCCACTTCTACCGCCAGTTGTGACCGCCGGCCCGCGAGGGGCTCTCTCGCGCTTCATCGCCGCCGACGGCTTCTTCATGAGCGCCGGCCTCGCGTTCTTCTTCCTGGTGTGCCTGATCCCGCAGCTCCTGCTCGGCGTCTCGCTGGTCGGGTTCGTGCTGTCGGGCGAGGAGGCGGCCCGGCACGTCGTCGGCCAGCTCGCCGAACAGTTCCCGGTCTATCAGGGGCAGATCGCTCGGGTCCTGCTCCGAATCGTCCAGACCCGTACCGCGTCGGGCGTCCTGGGCACGGCGGCCCTGGTGGTGTTCTCGACGCCGGTGCTCAGCGCCTCGCGACTCATCCTGCACCGTCTGCTCGGCGTGCGCGGCGACGGCGGCTTCCTGCGCAACCTCGTGCGGGACAGCTGGATGGCCTTGCTGCTGAGCTTGTTGCTCTTCACCGTCAGCACGATGACGTGGCTCTACCACGGGTTCCGCGCGCTGGCGTTGAACTCGCTGCCGGTCCCGCCGCGCTGGTTCGCGCTCGCGGCGCTGCCGTTGAGCCTCGCCCTCTCCACCGTGATGTTCTATTGCGCCTACCGGTACGTGCCCCGCCGCCAGGTCAGGGTGGGGCCGGCGCTGGCGGGGGCGCTGCTGGCCAGCGTGCTCTGGGAAATCGCCAAGCAGCTCTTTCGCTTCTACATTCAGCGGGTGAGCCTCTACAACGAGATCTACGGCCCGCTCGCCGTCCTCGTCGCCTTCGCCATGTTCGTCTACTACTCCGCGATCGTCTTCGTCTTCTCCGCCGCGTTCGTCGCCGCGCTCGACTCGCGGCGGACCTGACTCCTCCCGCCGCCCGGGGCTCGGCGCGCCGATGACTGTGCTATCGTCGTCGGGCTTCTGACTTTGGGACCGGAGGGAACGCCCATGATGCTCAAGGGGAAGGTCGCGGTGGTCACGGGGGCGGGACGCGGTATCGGCCGCGAGATCGCCCTGCTGATGGCGCGGCACGGGGCGCAGGTGGTGGTGAACGATTACGGCGGCTCGGCGGCCGGAAGCGGCGCCGAGAGCGCCCCGGCGGACGAGGTCGTGAACGAGATCGCGAAGGCCGGCGGCAAGGCCGCGGCGAACTACGATTCGGTCGCCTCGATGGCCGGCGGCCAGGCGATCGTCAAGACGGCCGTCGACACCTTCGGGCGCGTCGACATCATCGTCAACAACGCCGGGATCCTCCGCGACCGCATGATCTTCAACATGACCGAGGAGGAGTGGGACGCCGTCATCAATACCCACCTCAAGGGCACCTTCGCCGTGACCCGCGCCGCGGCGCCCCTCATGCGCGAGCAGAAGTGGGGACGGGTCATCAACATGACGTCGACCTCCGGGCTCATCGGCAACGTGGGCCAGGCGAACTACGCCGCCGCGAAGCTCGGCATCTTCGGCCTCACCAAGGCGACAGCGCTCGACATGGGCCGCTACAACGTCACGGCGAACTGCATCTCGCCGTTCGCGTGGACGCGGATGATCGGCACGATCCCGACCGAGACCGAGACGCAGAAGGCGCGCGTGGAGAAGATCAAGAAGCTCTCGCCCGCCCACATCGCGCCGGTCGCGGTCTTCCTGGCGAGCGACGCGGCCCGCGACGTCAACGGTCAGGTCTTCGGCGTGCGCGGCAAGGAGATCATGCTGTTCAGCCACGAGCGTCCGATCATGCGCGTGCACAACTCCGACGGCTGGACGCCCGAAAGCTTCGCCGAGGTGTTCCCGGGCACCTTGCAGCACCACCTGGTGCCGCACGTCACCTCGGGACAATATTTCAACTACGACCCGATGGTGTAGCCGCGAAACGGGCGAGGGACATACGATGATCGACATGACGCTCGAGATGGCGGAAACCGCGGTGAAGGCCGCGCAGGCCAAGGCGCGCGCGCTCCGGGCCCCGATGACCGTCACGGTCGTCGACGAGGCCGGCCGCCTCGTGCTGAGCGCCCGCGGTGACGGCACCGGCTTCTTCAGCCCCGAGACCTCGCGAGCCAAGGCGATGGCCGCCGCATCGTTCAGGAAGCGCACCGCCGAGCTCGCCGATCTCGTCGCCAAGGGCGGGTTCTGGTCCGTCGTGCCGACGATCCTCCAGGGCCAGATCCTCCCGACGCTCGGCGGATCTCCGATCGTGCGCGCCGGCCGTGTCATCGGCGCCATCGGCTGCGGCGGCGGCACCGGCGAGCAAGACCAGGAGTGCTCCGACGCGGGCGCGGCCGCGCTCGCCGGCTAGGCGCTCGGTCAGGCCAGCCAGTAGCGGTAGGCGTAGACGGCCGTCAGGACCGTGCCGACGGTGATGACGATCCAGCGCATCGCCGCCGGCGGGAGCACGCGGGCGAGGCGTCCGCCGAGGAATCCGCCGATGACGGCGCCGCCCATGACCAGGAGCGCCGGCGGCCAGGCGACGACGCCCCGCAGGACGAACACGACGACCGCGACGAAGCTCGTCAGCCCCGACAGCAGATTCTTGATCACGTTGGCCGTGCGGAACTCGTCGGCCCGGCTCACCGACAGGATCGCCAGGATCATCACGCTCATCCCCGCGCCGAAGTAGCCGCCGTACACCGCGACCGGGGCGAACAAGAGGCTACTCCAGCCGGTGGAGGGGGTCCGGTCGGCGGTGCGTGAGAGGATCCAGAGCCTGATCCGGCCGGACAGCGCGAACAGCATCGTCGCAAACCCGATGAGCAGCGGCACGACGGCGGTGAACGCCTTCTCGGGCGTTGCGAGCAGGAGCGCGGCGCCGGCCACGCTTCCCGCGACCGCGATCAGCGCCAGGCCCGCGAACGCTCGGTCCCAGCGGGGCATCCGCTCCAGATCGGCGAACCCGGCCACGAGGTTGCCGGGCGTCAGCGCCACGGTGCTCGACGCGTTGGCCACGATCGGCGGCAGACCCGCGGCCAGCAGCGCGGGAAAGCAGATCAACGAGGCGCCCCCGACCATCGCGGTGACGATGCCGCCCGCGAGCCCGGCGGCGAAGAGCAGCAGCGCGGTGTGACCGTCCACGATTCCCCGCCTAGGCGGCCTGTCCGCGTCGCCTGAATACGACGAGACCGCCGAGTCCCACGAGCCCCACCCCGGTCACGACGATGCCGGCGATCTCCGGTGGGCCCGGCCGATAGTCGAGCTCGACCGCTCGCGGGCCGCCCGGCTCCAGCTTGACCTCGAGGTCGCCGTCGGCGCCTCGTCGCGTCTCGATCGGCGCGCCCTCGACACGGGCACGCCAGAGCGGATAGTACGCCGTGCGCGTCGTCACCCAGGGATCGCGTTCGGCGGCGAGGGTGATCGTGAAGCGGCCGGGCGAGACGGCGCGCGGCAAGGTCACCGCCTCGCGGCGTCCGTAGATCAGAAACGGGGCGGGCCCCTCGCGGCGGGCGAAGGCGCGATTGTCGTCGAGGAAGCCGAGGTGAGCTGCGTCCTCGTCGAGCGCCACGACGACGCCGATGCCGAGGCGCTCCGCGTGGCGATTGAAGGTCTCCGCGTCGAGCGAGTCGAGGGCGCGGCCGAACAGCGAAACGCCGTCGAGCTGCTCGACCAGCCGCGTGAGCGGGCCCGGCCCGGCGTCACCGCGGTACACCAGCGCCGCGATCGGCGAGGGGTGCGTGAACGTGCCGTTGACGATCGCCCGCCCGGAGAACACCGGCGCCAGCGCGGTCACGTGCGTGTGAGGGCGATACCACTCCCGCGGCCCCGGCGATCCCCCATGCGATCCGTAGACGAGCGGCACCGACGATCTCACGAACAGGACGCGGCCCTGGGGCGCCGCGCGCAACGCAGTCCACAGATCGGCGAGTCTCAGGCCACGCTCGATCGTCGCGAGCGACGGCCAGGCCGCCGCGCGGGGCCAGAGCGTGAGCGTTCGCTGACCGGGCCAGGCGGTGACGACCGCAAGCAGCACGGCCGCCAGCGCGGTCGCGATCTCCCGGCGGGGGAGACGGGCGCGCGGCTCCGGATCGGCCTCCGGGACGGCCGGCGACGGCGCGCCGCGACTGCCGGACCAGCCGAGGGCCGCCGCGAGCACGAACGCGATCCAGGCGCCGTCGATCACGCGGTTGGCCGGGAGCCAGCGCAGGCCGAGCGGCTCGAGCACGAACCGATCGGCGCTGACGACGAGCGCCATCGCCCACGGGAACAGCGCGACGACCAGACCGCGGGCGCCGGCGCCGCGGGCTCGGGCGAGGCCGAGCAGCGCGAGCAGCGCGACGCCGGCGCCGAAGCCGCCGATCGAGGGCGCCTCGCCCCACGCGAGCGCCCGCGTGTTCTCGAGACGAAACACGAGTGGCACGGTCCAGAACGCCGTCAGCGCCGCGGCGACCGCCAGGGTGAGCAACCCACCGGCGAGCCGGGCCCGTCGCGGCCGACGCGCGACCGCGCCGATCACGATCAAGGTCACGGCGGCCGGCAGCGCCGCCGGGTGCGTCAGCACGATCGCCGCGACGACGAGCGCGGCTCCCCCCGGCGGCCGCCCGCCGTCCTCGATCCATGGAACGAGCGCCAGGAGCAGGAGCGGGATGAGCGCCCACGCGAGTCGCGCCCCGAGCATCCCGATGTGCACGCCGCCCTCGACGCCGCTCGCGATGCCGGCCGAGAGCGTCAGGGCGACGAAGGCGCCGGGCAGCGCGAGCCAGCCGCTCCGGAGCACGCGCGCGAGCGCGAGAAACGTCGTCAGACCCGGCGCCAGATAGGTGATCCAGACGATCAACTGGTACACGGTGGCGACCGACAGCGAGTTGACGGAGGCGCGCTGCAGGAGCGCGCCCAGATAGGCGAAGCCCGGCGGGTAGAACTGCAGCTCGGGATAGCCCGCCCACCAGTCTGGGTTCCACGCCCACGGCGCCGGGCCGCGCACGATCACGTGCCAGAGACGGTAGAGCTGGCCGGGATGATCGTCGAAGCCCGGCGGCCCGGCGCCGAATGCCGCGATGCCGAAGGCGAGGCCGTAAATCCCTAGCAACGCGAGGGGAAAAAGCGAGTCGCGAGCCACCGGTCCGGATCATACTTCAATTGACAGGACGCGAAGTTGAGTGTTAAGTGATGCAAATGTCTTGCTGTCGGTGCAGCAAAACTCGGGGCTCAATTCCCCTACCGATGGAGACTTAAATGGAAAAGCTGAACGGTCTGCGATGTCGCGAGTGCGGCCGCCACTATCCGGCGGCGCCCATCCACGTGTGCGAGTTCTGTTTCGGTCCCCTCGAGGTCGACTATCGGTACGACGCGCTGAAGGGCGTCGTCACGCGCGAGTCGATCGCCGCCGGGCCGCCGAGCATGTGGCGGTACAAGGAGCTCTTGCCGATCGACGGCGACGTGGCCGTCGGCCACCACGTCGGCTTCACGCCGCTGATCCGAGCGCAGAACCTCGCCGACGAGCTCGGCTGCCGCGAGATCTGGGTGAAGAACGACTCGGTTTGCCATCCCACGTGGTCGTTCAAGGATCGCGTGGTGGCGGTCGCGGTCACGAAGGCGCGCGAGTTCGGCTTCGACACCGTGGCCTGCGCCTCGACCGGCAACCTGGCCAACTCCGTCGCCGCCCACGCCGCGGAGGGCCGGCTGAAGTCGTACATCTTCATCCCGGCCGACCTCGAGCAGGGCAAGATCCTGGCGACCCTGGTCTACAACCCGACCCTGATCGCGGTGCACGGCACCTACGACGAGGTGAACCGGCTCTGCTCGGAGATCGCCGACAAGTACCGCTGGGCGTTCGTGAACGTGAACTTCCGCCCGTACTATTCCGAGGGCTCCAAGAGCTACGGCTTCGAGATCGTCGAGCAGCTCGGGTGGAAAACCCCGGCGCACATCGTCGTGCCATGCGCCGGTGGCTCGCTGATCACGAAGATCTGGAAGGCGATCAAGGAGTTGAAGACGCTCGGGCTCATCGAGGGCGGACACGGAACGAAGATGCACGCGGCGCAGGCGCTCGGCTGCGGGCCCATCGTCACGATGATCAAGAACGACACCGACGTGCTGGTGCCAGTGCGCCCCAACACGATCGCGAAGTCGCTGGCGATCGGCAATCCGGCCGACGGCTACTACGCCTACAAAGTCGCCAAGGAGTCGGGCGGCTCCGGCGAGCACGCCACCGACGAGGAGATCGTCGAGGGGATGCTCCTGCTGGCGCGGACCGAAGGGATCTTCACCGAGACCGCCGGCGGCGTGACCGTTGCGGCGGCTAAGAAGCTGATCGAGCGCGGCGTCATCCCGCGGGACGAGTCGATCGTGATCTGCGTCACGGGCAACGGCCTGAAGACGCCCGACTCGCTGCAGGATCGCCTGGACGCACACGTGAAGATCAAGCCGTCGCTGGCGGCGTTCGACCGCGCGCTGGCCGATCTCAAGTCCCAAACGTCGTAGGAGGAACGCGAATGCCGGTGCTCGTACGGATTCCCACCCCATTGCGCACCCTGACGAAGGGCAGCGCCGAGATCCAGGCCAAGGGCGACACGGTCGACAGCCTCATCGGCGATCTCGAGCGGCAGTACCCGGGCCTGAAGGACCGCCTGCTCGACGAGGCCGGGGAGCTGCGCCGCTTCATCAATATCTACGTCAACCAGGAGGACATCCGCTTCCTGCAGGCCAAGAAGACCGCGCTGAAGGACGGCGACGAAGTGTCGATCGTTCCCGCGATCGCCGGAGGGTAGCTCGCTCGGTGCTCACGATGGCCCGCATGCGTGTTCGCCTGACCTTCCCGACGGCGCTCATCCAGGAGCCGATCGTCTACCGGCTCGTGAAGGACTTCGACATCGTCATCAACATCCGCCGCGCCGACGTGAAGGCCGACCACGGCTGGATGGCGCTCGAGCTGGAAGGCGACGAGCGGGCGCTCGAGCGCGGGGTGACGTGGCTCAAGGACAAGGGCGTCCAGGTCGATCCGATCGAGCGTGACGTCATCGTCCCGTAGTGCAGATCTCCCGCCGCGTTCAAGGCTTCACCGAGTCGGTCATCCGCGAGATGACTCGCGTTGTCGACCAGCTCGGCGGCGTGAACCTGGCGCAGGGCATGCCGAACTTCCCGCCACCGCCCGAGCTCATCGAGGCGGCGCACCGCGCGATCGACGGCGACTTCCACCAGTACGCGATCACGTGGGGCACGCCGCGTCTGCGGCAGGCCATCGCCGAGAAGTACCGGAAGTTCTATCGCATGGAGGTCGAGCCCGACCGTCACGTGACGATCTGCTGCGGCTCGACCGAGACCATGCTGTCGACCCTGCTGGCGGTGCTGAACCCGGGCGACGAGGTCATCATCTTCGAGCCGTTCTACGAGAACTACGGGCC
>CAYVHH010000344.1:0-7359 GCA_964450175.1 uncultured bacterium
GGTCGAGCCCCACGCCGACCGCCGCGAGCGCGTTCAGCACGTTGTGGCGCCCCGGGATCTGGAGCGTGACCTCGCCGAGCAGGCGCTCGCGCTGGAAGACCTCGAAGCGGCTGGTCATGCCCGAGAGCTGCAGCCGGCGCGCGACGAGGTCCGCGCCCGACTCGAGCCCGTACGTGATGATCCGCTTCTCGATTCTTGGAATCAGGAGCTGGATGTTCGGCTGATCCAGGCAGAGCACCGCCGCGCCGTAGAACGGCACCTTGTTGACGAAGGCCACGAACGCCTCGCGGATCGCGTCGAGGCTGCCGTAGTGGTCGAGGTGCTCGGCGTCGACGGTCGTGACGACCGCGATCGTCGGCGCCAGCTTCAGGAACGAGCCGTCGGACTCGTCGGCCTCGGCGATGAGGAACTCGCCCTGACCGAGCCGCGCGTTGGAGCCGAGGCTCGATACCCGACCGCCCACGACGATCGTCGGATCGAGGCGGCCTTCGGCCAGCACGGCGCCGACCAGCGACGTCGTGGTCGTCTTGCCATGCGTGCCCGCCACCGCGATGCCGTACTTGAGGCGCATCAGCTCGGCCAGCATCTCGGCACGCGGGATCGTCGGGATCTGGCGCTCGCGCGCGGCCCGGACCTCGACGTTGTCCCGCGAGACCGCCGACGAATAGACGACCACGTGTGCGCCCTCGACGTTGCCGGCCTGGTGACCGATGAACACCTTCGCGCCCAGCTCGGCGAGCCGCTCGACCGCGTCGCTCCGCTTCTGGTCGGAGCCGGTCACGCGGTAGCCGAGGTTCAGCAAGATCTCGGCGATGCCGGACATGCCGATCCCGCCGATCCCCACGAAGTGGATCTGCTGGTAGCGCTTAAACATGGGCTTGCTGGGAGATGTTCAGCAGCACTCCCGTCGAGAGCATCGTGACCATCAAGGCCGAGCCGCCGAACGAGATGAACGGCAGCGGCAGTCCTTTGGTCGGCAAGAGCCCGGTCACGACACCCAGGTTCACCAGAACCTGGGTGGCGATCAGCATGGTGATCCCGAGGGCCAGGTAGCCGCCGAAGGGATCGGGCGCGCGCAGGCCGATCCGCAGCCCGCGCCAGATCAAGACCACGAAGAGCGCCACGATGATGAGGGCGCCCACCAGGCCGAACTCCTCGCCGACGATCGCGAAGATGAAATCCGTGTGCGACTCGGGAAGGTAGAAGAGCTTCTGACGCGAGGCGCCGATGCCCTGGCCGAAGAGCCCGCCGTTCCCGAACGCGAGCCACGACTGGATGATCTGGAATCCGCTGCCGCGCGGATCCGACCACGGGTCGATGAACGCGACGATGCGGCGCAGCCGGTAGGGCGCGACCCAGATCGCGACCGCCAGCGGCGGCAACGCGGCCAGCACGATGAGCCCGAGGTGGCGCGCGTGGCCCCCGGCCAGGAACAGCAACGTGAACGTGAGCGTGATGAGCGTCAGACAATTGCCGAGATCCGGCTGGGCCAGCACCAGCAGTGCCAGGAGCCCGGCCACCGCGAGCGGCGGCACGAGCCCGCGGCGGAACTCCGAGATCTCTTCGCCCTTCTTGGCGAGGAACGCCGCGAGATACACGACGAGCGCCAGCTTGGCGAGCTCCGCCGGCTGGAACGAGACGGGGCCCAGGCGGATCCAGCGCCGGGTGCCGTTGATCGCCTGGCCGAACGGCGAGACGAGCACGAGCACCAGGAGCACCGCGGCGAAGATCAGGAGCGGCAATACGAAGCCCTCGAGCCGGCGGTAGTCGACGCGGATCGCCACCCACATGCAGGCGGCGCCGAGGAGGGCCCAGAAGATCTGCTTCTTGAGGAAAAAGTACGGATCGTGGAAGCGATCGGCCGCGACGATCGCGCTCGCCGAGTAGACCATCACCACGCCCGCCGAGAGCAGGACGACGGCCACGCCGAAGAGCCAGATGTCGGGCGCGAGCTTTCTGGGCATCTAGTCAAGCTGGCGGGGAGCGGGCGCCGCTCCTCCCCCATACCCCCCCACCGTTTCGAAGCGGCCGAACAGCCGCTCGAGCATCGCAGACGCGTTGCGGCGCGGCGCCGTTGGCATCACTCGAGCCGCTCCACGATTTTCTTGAAGACTTCGCCGCGATGTTTGCCGCCGCGAAGCTGCGTTCTCGACATCAGTCGAGCCGCTCCACGATTTTCTTGAAGACTTCACCCCGATGTTCAAAATTGTCGAACATGTCGAACGAGGCGCAGGCCGGCGAGAGCAACACGATGCTGCCCGGCGTCGCGAGCGCGCGCGCGCGATCGACGGCGTCCTGGAGCGACGGGGAGAACGTCACCGGGACGGAGGCTTCCCGGAGCGCGGCGCCGATCTTCGCGGCGTCCTCGCCGATGAGGACCGTGTGCGCGACGCCTCGGCGCGCCGCGGCGGCGAGCGGCCTGAAGTCCTGGCCCTTGCCCTTGCCGCCCGCGATCAGCACGATCGGCTCCGTGAAGCTCTCGAGCGCCCGCAAGGTCGAATCGACGTTCGTGCCCTTCGAGTCGTTGTAGTACTTCACGCCGGCGAGATCCCGCACCCACTCGATACGATGCGCCACGCCGCGGAAGCGGCCGACCGCCGCGCGGATCGCCGCGGGCGAGACGCCCGTCCAGAGGGCGCACGCCGTCGCCGCCAGCACGTTTTCGATGTTGTGCTGGCCGCGCAGGAAAATCTCCGACAGGGGGCAGATCTCCTCGACGTGACCGTTGAGCTTCGCTGCGATCTGGCCGTCGCGGACGAAGACCCCGTGCGACAGCTCGCGGCGCCGGCTGAACCACACCACCGGCGCCTTCGCCCGCGAGGCCATGGCCCGCGTCGCCTCGTCGTCGGCGTTCAGCACGGCGCAGTCGGCGGGGGTCTGATTCGCGAAGATCCGCGCCTTCGCGTCGCCGTACGCCTCGAACGTCCGGTGACGATCGAGATGGTCCGGGGTGAGGTTCAGCACCACCGCGACCCGCGGCTGAAAGAGCTCGGTGGTCTCGAGCTGGAAGCTCGAGACCTCGCAGACGACCAGACCGTCGGGCGGGAACGTGAGCGCGTGGGCGGCGAGCGGCGTGCCGATGTTGCCGGCCACCAGCACGGGCCGCGGCTGCTGCGCGAGAATCGAGCCGGTGAGCGCGGTCGTCGTGGTCTTGCCGTTGGTCCCGGTGATCGCGATCGTATCTGCTTCCGTCGCGCGCCAGCCGAGCTCGAGCTCGCCGATGATCGGCACCTGCCGGGCGCGCACGGCCGTCAGCGGCGGCGCATCGAGCGGGACGCCTGGGCTCACCACGACCAGCTCGGCGCCGGCGAACGCCGCCATCGGATCCGCCGCGCCGGTGACGAGGCGCACGCCGATCTCGGCCAGCGCCGCCACCTCGCGCCCGAGGGCCGCGGCGGGCTTGGCGTCGGTGCCCACGACGTCGGCGCCGACCGCGCGCAGGAGACGGGCCGCGGCGACTCCGCTCTTGGCGAGGCCGAACACCGTCACGCGACGGCCCGCGAGCAAGCGCAGGTATGCCTGACCGCGAGTGGCCATGTCGACCTCGTCGAGCGCGTTCACGCCGCCCTCATCGGAGCTTCAACGTCGTGATGGCCAGGAGCGCCAGCGCGAACGAGACGATCCAGAAGCGGACGACGATCTTCGGCTCGGGCCATCCGGACAGCTCGTAGTGATGGTGCAAGGGCGCCATGCGGAAGACGCGGCGTCCGGTCATCTTGAAGCTCGCGACCTGGATGATCACCGAGAGCGCTTCCACGACGTAGAGACCGCCGATCAGCGGCAGCAAGAGCTCGGCCTTCGTCAGCACCGCGAGGGTGCCGATCGCGCCGCCCAGGGCCAGCGAGCCCGCGTCGCCCATGAAGATCTCGGCCGGATGGCAGTTGAACCAGAGAAAACCGATCGCCGCGCCGATGAGCGCGCCGCAGAAGACCGTCAGCTCGCCCGCCCCGCGGACGTTGAGAATCTTCAGGTAGTCGGCCGCCCGGAAGTTGCCGGTGAGGTACGCGATCACCCCGAAGGCCGCGCCGGCCATGATGACCGGTCCGATCGCCAGCCCATCGAGTCCGTCCGTGAGATTCACCGCGTTCGAGGCGCCCACGACCACGAGGATGGTGAACGGCACCCAGAGCCAGCCGAGGTTCACGAGCCACCCCTTGAAGAAGGGAATGGCCAGCACCGGCAGCCAGGCGCTCGGCGGCTGCCAGAACACGAGCTGCAGCACCGCGAAGGCCACCACGACCTGCGCGATGAACTTGACCCGCGTTGCGAGCCCCTTGCGGCGACGCAGCTTGGTCATGTCGTCCCAGACTCCGATGAGCCCGAAGCCGCCGGTCGCCAGGATCGCCACCCAGATATAGCGGTTTCCGAGATTCGCCCAGAGCACGGTCGTCGCGATGATCGCCGTGAGGATGACGATCCCGCCCATCGTCGGCGTACCCTTCTTCGTGCGATGCCGCTCGGGCGTGTCCTCGCGGATCGTCTCGCCGCCGTGCTGCGCGATCCGCAGCCGCCGGATGATCCACGGGCCAACCACCAGCGAGATGATGAACGCCGAGATCAGCGCCATGAACGAGCGGAAGGTCAGATAGCGAAAGACGTTGAAGACGATGTGGTCTTTCGCGAGCGGGACGAGGAGATAGTAGAGCATCCGTCCCTTTCATCGGGCCAGGCGCGCCACCAGCGCATCCACGACCCGCTCCATGCGCATGCCCCGCGAGCCCTTGACGAGCACGACGTCACCCGGGGCCACGCCCTTGAGGAGGTGGGCAACCGTGTCCTCGAACGTCGTTGCGTGGTGCGCGCCGGCCAGGCCTGCGCCGCGTGCGGTCTCGACGGCGAGGCGCGCGTGGCGCCCGACGCCGACGAACTCGTCGGCGCCCGCCGCGACCACCGCGCGTCCCATCTCCTGGTGCGCTTCCTCGGCGATCGCGCCGAGCTCCAGCATATCGCCCAGGACGACGATGAGCCGGCCGGATGACGCGGCGCGGCGCGCGGCGACCGTCTCGAGGGCCGCGCGGACCGAGACTGGATTCGCGTTGTAGGTGTCGTCGAGGATGCTGACGCCGCCCGCATCCCGCCAGATGCAGCGGCCGGCCGCCGGCCGTGCCTCCGAGAGGCCCCGCGCGATCTCCTCCAGCGGCCAGCCGAGCGCCACGCCCACACCGGCCGCGGCCAGCGCATTCGTCACGTTGTGGCGCCCGGCGAAGGCCAGGGTCACGGGCACGCGAACTCCGCCGCTCTCGAGGGTGAACGCGAGGGACTGCCCGCGCTCGACGATGTCGCCGGGCGCGCGCACGTCGGCGCCGGGCGCGCGACCGTAGGTGATGACGGGCGCTCGCGACTCCCGCGCCATGCTCGCCACCCGCGGATCGTCGGCGTTCAGCACGGCCCGGCCGTCCGGCGCGAGCGCCTTGACGAGCTCGACCTTCTCGGCGCGAACGCCGTCGAGCGAGCCGAGAAACTCCGTGTGGGCCTGCGCGACCGTCGTCACGGCGGCCACCGTCGGCCGCGCCAGCCCGGCGAGGGTGGCGATCTCGCCGGGGTGCTGGGTGCCGATCTCGAGCACGAGCGCCTGGTGGTCCGGCGTCAGCTTCAGCAAGGTCAGCGGAAGACCCCACTGATTGTTGAAGCTGCCGCTCGGCTTCAGCACGTGCCAGCGCATGCCGAGCACGCCGGCGATCAGCTCTTTCGTGGTCGTCTTGCCGTTCGAGCCCGTCACCGCGACGACCGGGATCGTGAACCGGGCGCGGTGGTACGCCGCGAGCAGACCGAGGGCCCGGGTCGTGTCCTCGACGAGCACGAGCGGGACGTTGGCCGGCACGTCGTCGTGCAGCGCGTGCACCACCAGGCATGCCGCGCCGCGCGAGGCCGCGTCGGCCAGAAACGCGTGCCCGTCGAGGCGATAGCCGCGGATCGCGAAGAAGGCTTCACCGACGCCGAGCGATCTGGAGTCGATCGAGACCCCGGTGATGGGCACACCGAGATCACCCGCGACCAGCGCGCCCTGCGTGGCGCGCACGATGTCCTGGACGGTGAATAGTGGCACGGGGCTCTAGGTCCTCTCTCCCGACAGGATCCGCCGCGCGACCTCGCGGTCGTCGAACGGCAGCACGTCGGCGCCCACGATCTGATAGGTCTCGTGACCCTTTCCGGCGATGACCACGGTGTCTCCCGCCTCCGCCCAGCCCAGCGCGGCCCGGATCGCGCGCGCGCGATCGGGCTCGGTCGCGAAGTGGCCCGGCGCCGCTCCGACCCGCCGCACGCCGACGACGATCTCGTCGATGATCGCCTCCGGACGCTCCGATCGCGGGTTGTCGGACGTCACCCACACCTGGTCGCACAGGCGCGCGGCGATCTCGCCCATGATCGGACGCTTGGTCCGATCTCGATCGCCGCCGCAGCCGAAGACGACCGCGAGCCGCCGGCGCGTCAGCTTGCGCGCCGTGGCGAGCACGCGCTCGAGCGCGTCGGGCGTGTGGGCGTAGTCGACGACCACGAGAAACGGCTGGCCGGCCCGCACCTGCTCGAAGCGGCCGGGCACGGTGCCGACCTCTCCGAGCGCCCGCGCGATGGCAGCCGGCTCCAGACCCAGCCCCAGCCCCGTCCCGACCGCGCCGAGCAGGTTCATCACGTTGTGCTCGCCGATGAGCGGCGACGTCAGCGTCAGCCGGCCGCGCGGCGTCTCGACCGTCATCCGGATCCCGTCGAGCGACGAATCGTGCTGGACGGCTCGGATCCGCGCGGCCGCACCCAGACCGAACGGGAGCACGTTCAGATCGAGCCCCTCGACCATCGACAGCCCGGCCGGGTCGTCCGCGTTGACCACGGCCGTGCGTGTGGGCTTCGGCGATTCGGCGAGCAGCTCGAAGAGGCGACGCTTGGCGAGCCGATAGCGCTCGAGCGTGCCGTGAAAGTCGAGGTGGTCCTGGGTCAGGTTCGTGAAGACCGCGACGTCGAACGCGAGCCCGTCGGCGCGGGCCAGCGCCAAGGCGTGCGACGATACCTCCATCGCGACACCGCGGACCCCTCGGTCGCGCATGTGCGCGAGCATGGACTGCAGATCGAGCGCCTCCGGGGTCGTCTGGTTCGCCGCGCGCGTCTCGTCGCCGAGCACGTACCCGATCGTGCCGATCACGCCCGTGGCGAGACCGCGCGTGCGCAGCAGCGCCTCGACCAGATACGACGTCGTCGTCTTGCCGTTGGTCCCGGTGATGCCGACGAGCGAGAGCTGCCTCGACGGATGGCCGTAGAACGCGCCGGCGAGCCGCGCGAGCGAGACCCGCACCGACGGCACCAGCACCTGCGCCACCGGCAGGTCGGCGACCGGCTCACCCTCGGTGACGACGACCGCGGCGCCGC
>CAYVHH010000345.1:0-6134 GCA_964450175.1 uncultured bacterium
CGCCGCGCTGCTGCTCGCGAGTGTCATTGCGGGCTCTCTATGGAGGGCGTTCGGAGCGTCGTCCACGTTTCTGGCTGGTGCCGTCTTCGCTGCGGTGGCGGCCGTCGGGCTGTTGGCCGCCGTGCGGTATCGCAAGCCTCCACGACCCGTGGGATGACCGAACGAAGGGCGGGAGACAGCCGCGCCAGCCCCGGTGATCCGCTGCGCGGTCAGCGAATTTCGATTCGCCGGGCGCGCGCCTTGACGACCACGATTCGCTCGTCGACCGTCCAGCCCGCCTCGCTTCGCTCGAGCCCGGCAACGTCTAGCCGCGGAATCGGCAACCCGTCAGCCGAGACGGAGCGGACCGCGAGCCCGTGACGCAGCCTGAGCACGAACGTCGCCGGCGAATCGCTCGCTCCGAATGTGAACTCGTTGCCCTGACGCCGGCAGCGCAGCGAAACGGTGCCCGCATCGCCGCGTAGGGCGAACGCGGCCTCGTTGGTGACGAACGCCTCGACGGTCAGCGGATCGGCCGGGCGCTCGCCGACGTGGCTGCGCTCGGGCCCGAGGACGACGAGGCTCTCGTCCCTCACGTAAAGCGGTAGCTCGTCCAGCGGCACCTGCCGACGAATCGTCGTCGGCCCTTCGTGGACGGCCCCGGTCCACCAGTCGGTCCACTTGCCGCGTGGCAGGTACGTCGTGACCGTTCCATCTTCGCGGACGACCGGGGACACGAGTAGCTCGCGCCCGAGGCAGTACTGGAGGTCGAACGCGTACCCGGCCGGATCGTCGGGAAACTCCATCACCATCGGCCGCATCAGCGGGACGCCGTCTTCCGACGCCTGCCACCCGTAGCTCGCCAGGTACGGCACGAGGCGACTGCGCAGCCGCGCGAACAGCCGGAAGATCCGCAGCGCCTCGTCGCCGTAGCGCCAGGGCTCCCGCGGCGTCGCCCCATGGAAGCGGCTCAGTGGCGACAGAAAGCCGCACTGCGACCAGCGCACGAAGAGCTCCGGCGACGGATCGCCCCAGAAGCCGCCCATGTCGTGGCTCCAGTACGCGAGGCCGCTCATCGCGGCGGCGAGGCCGCCGCGCAACGTATTGGCGAGGTCGACGAACGTGCACTCCGGGTCACCCGACCAGTGGCCGGGATAGCGCTGGACACCGGGCGCGGCGCTGCGCGACCACGCCACCACGCGGTCGGCGCGGGCACGGGTCGCGTCGAAGACTTCCCTCTGGAACAGGAGCGGATACGGGTTGTGCATCTCGGCGCCGGTGAGTCCGTTGGCGAAGACCGTGTCGGCGGGAATCTCCTCGGCGAAGTCCGGCTTGAACGAATCGGCCCCGAGGTCGAGCTGCTCGGTGAGCTTGGAGCGATACCACTCGGCGGCCGCGGGGTTCGTGAAGTCGACGATCGCGCAGAGCCCCATGCCGCGCTCGGTGCGCTGACTCCAGACGATCGGGTGATAGATGCTGCCGTCCGGCCGGCGCAGGAAGTAGCCGTGCGTCGCGCCCTCACGATAGAGCACGCTCTGAAGCGACACATAGGGATTGATCCACAGGCAGTTGTGAAAGCCGTCCTTGTGAAGCTCGGCCATGAGCCGCCTCGGATCCGGCAGGCGCGCCGAATCCCACTCGAAGTCGCACCACATGTAGGCGCGCTGCCAGAACGAATCCAGATGAAAGACGTCGCAGGGGATGCCCTCGGCGCGCAGGCGCCGCGCCACCTCGAGGACCGACGCTTCCGTGAACTGCACGAAACAGGTCGAGGCCCACAGCCCGAACGCCCACTCCGGCGGCATGGCCGGTCGCCCGGTCAGCTCGGTGTAGGCGGTTACGATCTCCTTCGGCGTGCCGGCCATGAAGTAGTAGTCGAGCTCCTCGCCCTCTGCTTCGAAGGTGTAGGCGCGGTTCGACAGGCTGCCCAGGTGAAAGCTGATGGCGGTCGGCACGTCCACGAAGAGCCCGTAGCCGCGGCTACCGACGACGACGGGAAGATTCTTGTAGGCGAGCTCGGATCGCGCGCCGTACGGGTTGCGGTTCCAGATCCGTAAGGTCCGGCCGACCAGATCGAGCCGGCCGAACCGCTCGCCGCTGCCGTAGAAGTGATCTTCCGGATCGAGGAGCAAGGTCTCGACCACGCCGCGAACTCGCCGGGCCGGATCGTGCGGGAGGCTCTCGACCTCGAGCCCGGGCCGCGGCCCGAATCGCTGGCCGGCGAAGTTCGCGTCGTCGTGTACCTGGTGAGTCAGGAGCCGGCCGTCCGGCGCGCGAAACACGAGCTGCCAGGGATCGAGCGTCGCCTCGACGACGACGTGGGCCGTGCGCAACGTGACGCGGTTCGCGCCCTCGTCGACGGACCAGGGTCCCGGATCGGGCCGCCCGACGACGTAGCTGAAGCGCTTGGCCGCGGCCACCGGTCCGGCCGTCGTCCGGACGCGGACGACACGAGGTGCGACGGCGCTCAGCGCCACGCGCGCGGCCGCGAGCAGCTCGGTCACACACTGGAACTCGATGCCCGCCGGCGTCCGTTCCCAGCCGAGCGCCCTGATGATGCCGAGATTGCGCGTCTCCACGTCGATCTACCCCTTGACCGCCCCGAGTGTGAGGCCTTTGACCAGATAGCGCTGCAGGGCGAGCGTCATGACGATGTTGGGGAGCATCACCATCACTGCGGCCGCGCTCATCTCGCCGTAGAGCGGGCCGGCGTCGGTGTTGAGCCCGGCGATGACCACCGGCAGGGTCTTGGCCTCGACACCGCTCAGGATCAGCGCGAACAGGAACTCGTTCCAGGACACGAGAAACGCGAAGATGGCGGCGACGACCAGCCCGGGCGCGGCGATCGGGATCACGATGCGGATCAGCACGCCGAGACGCGAGCAGCCGTCGATCATCGCCGCCTCTTCCACGTCGAGCGGCACGTCGACGAAGAATCCGATCAGGAGCCAGATCGAGAACGGCAGCGCGAACGACACGTAGGCCACCAGGAGGCCCGTGTACGTGTCGAGCAAGCCCAGCCGCTGCATCATCAAGTAGTACGGCACCACGAGCACCATGCGGGGCGCCATCCGCGTCACCAGGACCAGGAACCGCACCGCTTCGGAGCCGCGAAAGTGGAAGCGCGCGAAACCGTAGCCGACGAGTGTGCCGAGCACGAGGCTCCCGAGCGTGGTGCCGATCGCGATCACCAGGCTGTTCTTCAAGTACTGGAAGAACGGGATGTTGTTCAGCACGCGCGCGTAGTTGTCGAGGATCGGCGTGAAGAGCCACTGCGGCGGCCTGGCGTAGAGCGCGAGCTCGGTCTTGAAGGACGCGGTGGTGATCCAGTAGATGGGGAACAAGGTCCAGGCCAGGACGGGCACGAGCGCCACACCGGTCACGGTCGCGCGCAGCCGGGTCGGCTTCACATCAGCTCCGCGCGCCCTGCGGTCTCAAGATAGCGCGCATCAGGACGAAGCACATCACGGCCACGATGATCAGGGTCACGATGCCGATGGCGTTGGCCTCGCCCATGTGGCCGAGGCCGAACGCGCGGTAGTTCAGCATCTGCATGGTCTGGGTCGCGGTGCCGGGCCCGCCGCCGGTGAGCACGAAGATAATGTCGAACTCGCGGAAGGCGTCCATGCCGCGAATGAGGACGGCCAGCAGCATGATGTAGGTGAGCAGCGGCACCGTGATGTGGTGAAAGCTCTGCCAGGCGGACGCGCCGTCCACCGCCGCGGCCTCGAACAGCTCCGCCGGAAGCACCTCGAGACCCGCGTACATCACGAGGAACATGAACGGGATCGTACGCCAGGCGTCAACGAGCGTGATCGACACCAGCGCCAGCCGCGGCTCGCTGAGCCAGGGCAGGGGACCGAGCCCGAACGCGCCCAGGTAGTAGTTGAGCACGCCGAGCTCGGGGTGGAAGATCACGCGCCACATCGTGGCGCCGACGACCGGCACGACGAACAGCGGCAGGAGCAGGAGCACGCGGATCGGACGGAGAAACCTGAACGGCTGGGCGAAGAGCAATGCGAGACCCAGGCCGGCCAGGAACTCCACCAGCACGGCACCCACGGTGAAGAGTGTGGTGACGACGACGGCGCGCATGAACTCGGGGTCGTCGGCGAAGCGCGTGTAGTTCGCGAGCCCGACGAATCGGACGTCGCGCGGCCGGATCAGCCACCAGTTGTAGAGGCTGATCCACGCGGAATAGGCGAGCGGGACCAGATCGATCGCGAACAGGAACACCAGGCCCGGCAGCAGGAACCATCGTCCTGCCCTGCCGCCGGCCATGGGCGGGTGCGCCGCTACTTCCCGAGGATCCGGTTCGTTCCCGCGTCGATCTCCTTCAGCGCGGCGTCGAGCGTCAGCTCACCGGCGGTCAGCTTGCCGGCCGTGACCCGGAGATTCTCCTGGATGTCCGCGTACTCCCGCAGCCGCGGCCGCTCCTTCGTGATCTGCAGGCTCACGAGCAGCGCATCCGCATACGGCAGCGCGGCCTTCGTGGCGGGATCCTTCAGCACGGAGAAGCGCGGGCTGTGGATCGCCGAGGTGGCGCTCGGAAACGTCACGGCGGCCTGCCCGAACTCGCGACCGGAGAGCCACGTGGCGAACTGCCAGGCCGCGTCCTGGTTGGCGCTGTTCTTGGCGATCCCGACGGTCCACACGCCGCGCATCGGTGTCTGCCGGACCGCTTTCGGCACCTGTGCGTACCCGAGCTTGCCGGCCACGCTCGAGCGCGTCTTGTCTTCCATCGGCTTGGCGCCCGACGCCCACTGGATCGCCATCGCGGCCTGGCCGAGCTGGATCGCCTTGTTCACGTCGGCGAAGTTGTAGCTCCTGACGTTCGGTGGCGTGTACTTCAGGAGCTCCAGAAACACCTCGCCGCCCTTCTTCCCGGCGGCGCTGTTGAGGCTGCCCTTCCCGCCGTCGACCAGCTCGGCGCCGTACGACCACATCGCCAGCAGCATGTAGAGCGCGGTCTGGATGTCGCTGCTCGCGGTGATCGCGATCCCGTACTGCTGCTTGGCGGGATCGTGTAGCGCCCTGGCGTCGGCCAGGAGCTCGTCCCACGTGGCCGGCGGCTTCAGCCCTTTCTGTTCGAAGAGATCCTTCCGGTACACGAGCAGCTGAACGTTGGGATCGACCGGCACCGCGTACTGCGTGCCCTGGAACGCGCCGGAGGCCACGGTCGTGGGCACGAAGTCGGCCACGTCCAGGGTCTTCATCCGCTCGTTGAGCGGCAGGAGAAACTCCGACAGCGGCGGAACCCACGGCTCGTCCATGAACAGGGCGTCGTACCGGCCGCCCGTGCTCAGGGAGAGCAGCTGCTTCTTGTAAAGATCACCGAACGGCGCGGCGTCGATCACGACCTTGATGCCGGTCTTCTTCTCGAACGCCGGCAGGTTCGCCCGGAGCACGTCTTCCTTGTAACCGGCGAGCATCGAGAGCGTGATCGTCTTGCCCTGCGCCGACACCGGCGCGTCGGCGACCGGCACGACCGCCAGCAGGAAGACGAGCGCCGCGGCCACACGTGCGAAGCTTGGCGAGATCCTCATGGTCGATCCTCACTTTGTCGCCGCGCTTGGTTGGCGGCCCCGGCCCCGCACACTACCGCATCGTGAATGGCGCGACGCTACGCCACGCTCACAGGGGCTGTCAAGCGACCGAGGCGGGAACGCGTATGCGGCCGAGTCCCTGATTGACCCGCGTTGTCCTCACCGTGCAAGCGAGTGTTCGGAAGTGTCTCTGCCGCAATGTTCGACCGCGGCAACATGGTCAGCGAGGACCAGGCCCATCTCGCCGCGCGGATCGCTTCGTGCGGGCGGCGGCGGGCTAGAGCGGTCAGCGACGCGGCGCGAGCGGATCGTCGAGATCGAGAACGGACGTCCACCTGAGCCCGATGCGCGACAGGTCGGTGGCGAGCACATCCTCCCCCCCGGGCTTGACGCCCCGCTCGATCCACGCCACGAGGTCGTCGAACGCCTGCCGTCGCATGGGCCAGTCGAAGGCGCAGTGGCCCGGGCCTCGCAGCACCCGCTGCACGAGGAGACGATCCGTCCCTGCCGCGATCGTGCGCCGCCGATACGACTGCTCGAGGCTCAGCGGAACCCACGCGTCACCCGTCTCGTGCAGCGTGAGGAGCGGCACCGTCAGCCGCCCCGTTC
>CAYVHH010000346.1:0-3520 GCA_964450175.1 uncultured bacterium
GCCCGCGCGCCCGCGACGGTGTCCGTCGATCCGCGAAAGACGTACGAGCTGAGCGAGCTGATCGACCTCGCGCAGCGGACGAACCCGGAGACGCGCATCGCGTGGGAACGCGCCCGACAGGCCGCCATCGCCACGGGGCTGGCGGAGGGCGTCTACTATCCCGCGCTTGCGCTTGCGGCGACGGGCGCCGTGGCCCACGTTCCGGCACCGATTCCGACGACGGTCGTTCCGGGCGGCGTCTTCAAGGCCGACACGCAGTTCGTCATTCCCGCGCTGAGCCTCGAGTGGCTGCTCCTCGATTTCGGCCGGCGGAGCGCCGCCGTGGACGCGGCGCGTGCGCTGTCCATGGAAGCCGTCGCCGGCTTCAACGGCAAGCACCAGCAGATCGTCTTCGAGGTCACGCGGCAGTTCCACGCGTTGACCGCCGTGCGGGGCCAGGTCGCCGCCGCCCGCGCGGCGCTCGCGGCCGCGCGCAGCCTCGAGGAAGCGGCCACCGCGCGGAAGCAGAACGGGCTCGCCACGCTGCCCGAGGTCCTGCAGGCGCAGGAGGAGACGGCGCGAGCGACCTACGACGTCGAGGACGCCCTCGCCGCGGAGCACGATGCCCGCTTGGCGCTGCTCGAGACGATCGGCATCCGCCCCGGAACGCCGATGGAGATCGCCGATTCCTCGCAAGAGCCGCTGCCGCCGGCCCTCGAGGAGTCGGTCGACGAGGCGATCGACCGCGCGCTGGCGCAGCGCCCGGACCTGATCGCGCGACTCGCGAGCCTGCGTGCCAAGGAGGCCGAGGTGCGCAAGGCGCGCGCGGACTACTGGCCACGCCTCGCGGCGCGGGCCGCGGTCGCCGCCAACATCGGACAGCTCAAGGTCGAGGACAGCGCGTATCAGGGCGTTCAGGAGCTCCAGTACGACGCGGGATTCCGGTTCGACTGGGCGCTGTTCGAAGGGTTCGAGCGTCGGAACAAGCTGCACCTCGCCGAATCGATGCAGCAGGAAGCTGAAGACGAGCTGGAGCACGCCAAGGACAAGGCGGTGCGCGAGGTGTGGAAGGCATACGACGACGCGAAGGTCGCGCTGGTGAAGCATCAGGCCGCTGCGGCGTTGCTCGCAGCGTCCGAGAAGGCCTGGGCCGCTACGCTGGATTCCTATCAGCACGGTCTCGCCACGTTCCCCGACGTGCGGGAATCGGAGCGCAACCTGGCGCGCGCGCGAACGCTCGATCAGGCGGCGCGTGCCGAGGTGCTGGCGCGGGCCGCCGCCTTTGCGTTCAGCACGGGCGACCTCGCGCGACCGTGAGCGGCAGGCATCCGGGTCCCCGAGTTGCCGCACGCGCTCCCTCGGTGCGTCGACTCATCCGGCGTGGCCGGCCGCGGAGAGCCGACGATCGAGATCGAACGCGGCGCTGATCAGCGCGAGGTGCGTGAACGCCTGCGGGAAGTTGCCGAGGTGCTGCGCCTGGGGACCCAGCTCCTCGCCGTACAACCCCAGGTGATTGGCGTAGCCGAGCATCTTCTCGAAGAGGAGGCGCGCCTTGTACAGGTCGCCCATGCGCGAGAGGCACTCGACGTACCAGAAGGAGCACATCGAGAACGTGCCTTCTTCTCCCGTGAGCCCGTCGGAGAATCCGCTCGCGAGGCGATACCGGTAGACCAGCGAGTCGCTGACCAGCTCGCGTTCGATCGCGCGGAGCGTCGAGATCCAGCGCGGATCGGTCGGGGATACGAAGCGGACGAGCGGCATCAGCAGTGCGGCGGCGTCGAGCGTCGTGGCCCCGGCGTACTGGACGAATGCATGCTGCTTCGGGTCCCAGAAGCGCGTGAAGACGTCCCGGTAGATCGTGTCGCGCACCTCGTGCCAGCGCGCCAGGGGGGCGGGGAACGAGCGCTTGGTGGCGAGCCGGATGGCGCGGTCGACGGCCACCCAGCACATCACCCGCGAATAGAGGAACTCGTGCCGTCCGCCGCGCACCTCCCAGATGCCCTCGTCCGGCCGCTGCCAATTCGCGCACACCCACTCGATGAACCGGACGACGTTGGCCCACGCGTCGTAGCCGATTGGGGAGCCGTACTTGTCGTACAGGTAGACCGAGTCCATCAGCTCGCCGTAGATGTCGAGCTGGAGGTTGTCGAAAGCGGCGTTGCCGACACGGACCGGCCTCGATCCCATGTAGCCCTCGAGGTGAACCAGGGCCTCCTCGGGCAGCGAGTGCCGGCCGTCGAGCCCGTACATGATCTGGAGGGAGCCATCGGGCTCGAGCTCGCGGCAGCGAGCCATCATCCACCCCATGAAGGCGGCCGCCTCGTCCGTGTACCCGAGGCGCATCAGGCCGTAGAGGGTGAACGACGAGTCGCGTATCCAGGTGTAGCGGTAGTCCCAGTTGCGTCCGCCCCCGATCGTCTCGGGAAGACCGAAGGTCGGTGCCGCGACGATCGAGCCGTACTGGCGTGAGGTGAGCAGCTTCAGCGTCAGCGCGGAGCGGTTCACCATCTCGCGCCAGCGGCCTCGGTAGGTGTTGCGCGCGACCCAACGCCGCCAGAAGCTCACCGTCTGCTCGAAGGCATCGCTCTCGTAGTCGGGCCGCTCCGAGGGCGACGGCTCCTGCGTGAGCACCACCTCGAGGACGAACCAGGCCGCCGCCTCGGCGCCCAGCGTGAACTCGGCCAGGGCCGCGCCGTTCTCGAGACGCATGGGCACCGACGAGCGCAGCCGCAGCACCAGCTCGCCGTCGCCCGATTTCCCGAAGAAGAGGACCTCGCCGTCGCTCCGAAGCTCGGCCGTGTGGGTGGCGCGCGCATAGTCGAAGCGCGGCTCGCAGCGCATCCGAAAGCGCACCTCGCCCCGCACCGTCTTCGCCCGCCGCACCAGGTTGTGTGCCTGCCCCGCGTCCTCCACCGGCATGAAATCCGAGACCTCGGCGACGCCGTCGGCGTCGAGGAAGCGCGTCAGCAGCACGTTGGTGTCCGGGAGATAAAGCTGCTTGCGGGCGGCGCCGTCGAGGAGCGGCGCGATCTGGAAGCGTCCGCCGCGTTCCGCGTCGACGAGCGCCGCGAAGATCGACGGCGAGTCGAAGTGGGGCAGGCACAGGAAGTCGATCGATCCGTCCATACCCACGAGGGCGACGGTGTAGAGGTCGCCGATGACGCCGTATTCGCCGATGGGTGCGTAGCGACCCGCCATCGTCCCCGAGCCTAGCATGGCGCCGGACGCTGCGGGCACCCGGCGTGGGCTCACCGTGCTCCGCGTCCTGGGCTCCGATGACTGCGCGCCGGAGGGTCGCCGGATCCGGCGTGTCGCCGCCGATCCCGGTGTCGCGTGCTCGGCTCGGCTGCCGACAGTTCGGCACCCGGATCGGTCGAGGGAACCGCATCGCTCGACGAGGATGCGCCCGCACAGGTCGTGGACGTCCGGGAGCTGCGGCGCGAGGCGGAGCGCGTCGTTGACCTCGCGCGCGGCCGCCGAGGCATCCCCCAGGATGAGGTGATAGTTCGCGAGCGCGACGCGCGACTCCCCGGCCGACGGC
>CAYVHH010000347.1:0-18921 GCA_964450175.1 uncultured bacterium
GAGCGTCAGGTCCGGGACGCGATCCGCGCCGGCGCGATCGGCTTCACGACCTCGCGGTCACCGGCCCACGAGACGCCGAACGGTCGGCCGGTCGCCAGCCGCCTGGCGACGTGGGACGAAGTGCGGCGGCTCGTCGGCGTCATGAGTGATCTGAACGCCGGGCTCTTCGAGATCGCCGGCGAAGGCGTCGACCGCACCGCGAACGACCCTGGACTGCGCGAGTACCACACGCGGCTGCGGGATCTCGCGGTCGAGACCGGGCGCCCGATCACGTTCGGCGTGTTCAGCCGCCGCGGCGTGCCGGACACGTGGCGCAAGTATCTGGCGCTGCTCGACGAGACGGCCGCCGCGGGCGGGCGGATGTTCGCCCAGGTCCACAGCCGCTCCCTGAGCGCCTTGCTCTCGTTCAAGACGCAGATGCCGTTCGATCGGCTCCCGGTGTGGAAAGAGCTCCGCGCCCTGCCGCTCGCCGAGCAGCGGCGGCGCCTGCACGACCCCGAGCTGCGCCGTCGGCTGATCGAGGCCTCAGGCGAGAAGGACGGCCGGCGGCCGGTCGGGACCGAGGCGAAGCCTGCGGACTACGACTGGCTCCTCGTCTTCGACACGGTCGAAGGGCCGCACCGCACGGTCGCCGAGGTCGCACGCGAGCGCGGCCAGCATCCCGCCGAGACCATGATCGATCTCGCGCTGGCCAAGGATCTCGACCTGTTCTTCCTGCAGCCGATCGCCAACGAGAACCAGGACTACGCCCTCGAGCTGATGCGTCACCCGCGTGCCGTCGTCACGTTCTCCGACTCGGGCGCGCACGTCTCGCAGCTGATGGATTCGTCGCTCCAGACCCACCTGCTCTACCACTGGGTGCGCCGCAAGCAGGCCTTCACCCTCGAGCAGGCTGTGCGGATGCTCACGCTCGTGCCCGCGACGCTCTGGGGCTTCGCCGATCGCGGGCTCGTGCGCGAAGGCATGGCCGCCGATCTGGTGGTATTCGACCCGCAGACGATCGCCGCGGAGATGCCGGAAGTCGTCGACGATCTGCCGTCGGGCGCGCGCCGCCTCGTGCAGCGCACGCGCGGGATCGCAGCGACGGTCGTCAACGGCGAGGTCCTGCTGCGCGACGGCAAGCACACGGGCGCGCTGCCGGGTCAGCTCCTGCGGGGGCCTCTGGGGCGGACGGCGTAGCGACGAGCCGCACCGAGGCATGCTGATCGTCGACGCCCCGATTCATCTCTGGGCGGCCGACACTCCCGACCGGCCGTGGCCGCCCGGCGGAGCCCAGCGCGCCCACCAGCCCTACGCCGTCGGCAAAGACATGGCGCTCGCGGCCATGAACGAGGCGGGAGTCGATCGCGCCATCATCGTGCCGCCCTCGTGGGAGGGCGAGCGTAACGACCTGGCGCTCGACGCGGTCAGGGACCATCCCGACCGGTTCGCCGTGATGGGGCGCTTCCCGCTGGAGAAGCTCGAGAGCCGGTCGCTCGTCGACGGCTGGAGGCGCCAGCCGGGGATGCTCGGTATGCGCTTCACGTTCAACACCGAGCAGCAGCGGCCGTGGCTGACCGACGGCACCACCGACTGGCTCTGGCCCGCCGCCGAGCGTGCAGCCATTCCTCTGATGATGTCGGTGTCGGGCCAGCTCCCGGCCGTCGATCGCATCGCCGAGCGCCATCCGGGGCTCAAGCTCGTGGTCGATCATCTCGGCTTGCGCAGCGGGACGAGGGGCGAGCAGGCGTTCGCCGGCCTGCGGGAGCTCTGCAAGCTCGCGCGGCACGCGAATGTCGCGGTGAAGGCCTCCGCGCTGCCTTGCTACTCGCTCGAGGCCTATCCCTTTCGCGACATCCAGCGGCACATCCGGAGCGTGTACGACTCGTTCGGTCCGCGGCGGATGTTCTGGGGAACGGACTGGACACGGCTTCCCTGTCCGTGGCGCCAGGCCGTGACGCTCTTCACCGAGGAGCTGCCGTGGCTGTCCACCGCCGACAAGGAGTGGATCATGGGGTGGGGCGTCTGCGAATGGCTCGGGTGGCCGGCGCCTCGAGCCATCTGATCGTGCGCGACCGCGCTCGGCTACGCGCGGTCGACGCCGATCAAGTCGGATGCTACGTGGATCAGGCTCGCGCGGCTGGGGCCCCCTGCCCGGCGAACACGGGATTCGCCGTGCGGTCGACGAGCGACTCGGGGCCTTCGGTCGGGAGCATCTCGGCGTAGTTCTGTGCGCCGTCGATGTCGCCTTCCCACACCTCGCGCGGCAGCTCGTACAGGACCTCGATGCCGTGACCGTCGGGGTCCGCGATGTACACGCTGTGAGTCATGCCGTGGTTGACCCTCCGGAGGAAGGGCACGCCCTTGCTCTGAAGGAACGCCAGCTGCTTCAGCCACGACTCGCGATCCGGCCACGCGATCGCCACGTGGTTGAGCCCGACCCGGCCCGGCATCAGATTCCACGCCTCCGGCGCGCCGCCGTTGGCGCTCGGCGGAACCTCGGCCAGCGCCAGGTCGTGATGGGTCACGTCGCCCTTGGCGTCGAGACCGCTATAGAAGCGCATCTTGGGGCGCTGACGCCCGGGAATCGGCTTGAGCTCGGCTACGCAGTGAAACCCGATGATCTCGGTCCAGAACTTGTGCGATACCTCGAGGTTACGCACGTTGAGGACCATGTGGTTGATGCCGCGCGGCGGCAGGGCCTGCGGCGGGACGGGCGCAGCGTCGTTGGCCATGGTGCCCTCCAGTAGGAGCATTGTACGGCAGGGGGCCACCGGAGCACCAGGCACGGCGCCGCGCGGGCGTCCGACCACTACCGTTCGCGGGCCGGGCTGAACAGGCGCTTGTAGACGTCGAGTCGCTCCATCGTCTCCGCGTCGAGCTGGCCGGTGACGGGCAGCTTCTCCGCCAGCTGATACTTTTCCAGCGCCATTCGCATCTGCGGACCGAGCGTTCCATCGATCGGGCCGGGGTGATAGCCGAGGTCCCGAAGCGCACGTTGGGCCTCGCGCACGAACGGAAGCCGCGGCGCCTGGGCGTCCCTCACGGGCGCGCCTCCACCCACGGGCTGCGCGGCCGCATCCGGCCGGCGCCGCGGAGTGAGGTCGCCGTCGCCTGACACACCGATCATCGTCGCGCTCCACACGGACGCGCTCCACATGGTTTGCATCTGATTCGCCCACTCCTCTTCGCCTGGACCCATGTCAGGTGGTCTTCAGCGATCATCGGGTTTCTCGACGTGGCTATCAGTAGAGCTCGAACGATCCAGACTTCGGCATCGCCGTCGCGCCCAGCAGCTCCGTCGCGCAGCGACGGCAGTACGCGACCGATTCCAGCGGAACCGCGCAGGCCGAGCAGCACGGCGCGCCGCAGTCGAGGCAACCGAACTGAGCCGCCGCGGTGTCGTCCGCGCAACGACAGGGGTGAGCGACCCCCTCGACGCCGGCGAGAGGCGCCGTGTGCAATGCTGGTCGCCGCTCCGAGGGGGATCGCCCGACCATCAGGCCGACCGCCGAGCCAGGGTGGGCTCGATCGCGATCTTCGATTCGACGCGTACCTCTGGACCCAGCTGGGAGGCCTCGCGCTCGACGAGGTCGATCGCCGCCTCGCGAAGATCTGCGGAAGGAACCTGCCCGGCCACCTCGACGGTCACCGGCGTCCCTTTCCACAGCGGCACGTGCGCCGTCGGCGTGATCGGGAGGTTGAACAGCCGCGGGTCACGCAGCACCGCGTCCGAGATTCGCGCCTGCACGACGACCGCTTCGCCGTCGCGCTTTCGCTTGAGATCGAGCATCTTGATGAGAGCCCCGAGTACTACCAGGACGGCCAGCAGCGAACCGACCACCACGGCCGTCGTCACCGCGCCCGACTGAGTCGCATCGCTCGTAGCGGTACTGGGCACCTGAGGCGCGACCACCCCTTGAGCCCAGCCGGCCCTCACAGGCCATGCCATGAGCGCGAGCGCAGAGGTGATGTGAACCGCGCGCGTTCCCTTGGTCGTCTTCATCCTTTCACCTCCACGCGGCAAGGGTGCTAAGTCCGTGCCATAGCCACATTCGCGGGTTAGTCGAGGATTTCCGGGCTGGTGTCTACCTGACGACGTGCGCTGAGGCAGGACCGCGGCAACTTCTACACGCCGCGGCCGAAAGTTCTACACGCCGGCGCCAGTTTCGGCGGCCGCGCTCCAGGAATGCACCCATCGCAGCCGGCAGGGCTCTCACGAGGTTTTTCGACGCCATCATGTAGCGGCTACACGATTCACCGTGCCCGTGTCGACTCGAGTCGCGTGGCACTGGCCTTGCTCGACGTGCTCCTGATCTCCCACTCAAGAGGAGGGCTCGATGATCCGAGTGCTGGCAGTTGGAGTCGCGGCGCTTCTGATGACATCGTTCGGCGTAACCGCAACGCATGCTCAGATGAAGACCGATCCGGCCCAACCTAAGATGGGCCAGAAGTCCGACCGGATGAGCCAGAGGGTGGAGGGCACGATCAAGTCGGTCCGCGGCAGCTTGGTGACGCTCGAGGACGGGACCGAGCTCTCGATTCCGAGCACGGTCAAGGTCGCACAAAACCAGTTGAAGCCGGGTGCGCAGATCACGGCCGAGTACGAAAACAGAGCAGGCCAGAAGATCGCCAAGTCGGTCGACATCAAGGGATAGGGGCAGCCCCGTCCCGGAGGGACTACACACCATGAGAAAAGTTCTATCCGGACTCTGCGCGTTCGTGCTGCTGACCGGACTCGCTGTCGGATGCAATGATTCGAATCGCGTCGGAGAGAACCCGACCCGGGATCGGACGCCGTCGGCGTCGCCACCGACCTCGCCTGACACCGGCAGCACGATGGGCTCTTCGCCGAGCGGCAGCCCGGCTCCGGGCAGCGAAGCTCCGAAGAGCACGCCGGCGATGCCGAGCCGCTAGCATCCGCGTCCAGCGCCAGCCTCGCGGCCGGAGCGTCGCGAGGCTGGCGAGCTCCCCTCCGTAGTCGGCCCGCGAACCTTTTCAGTTCGCCGGCGCTGTGTCACAATCCGCGCGACCTGGGGAATCGCCCTGATCCTTCTCCTTCGAAGGAGACCGCGCTGCCCATACTGCGTCGAGTCGTGGCCACGGCATGCCTGCTGTCCGTCGTCGCCGTGCTGGCGGGTGGCACCGACGGTCGAGTCGTGGTGCCGCTGCAGCTCGACCCGTCCCTGGCCGCTCCGACCGATGCGCGCGCGTTGCGCACGACCGACGACGCCGTTCGCGGGATCGCCGCGATCATGGCCAGGAGCTTCGGGCTCCCGGTTCCCGACAGCGTGGTCGTGCTCGTCTACGGAGGACGCCGCGCCTTCGAGCAGGGATTGATGCGGGATGCTCGCGTCTCGCCGGTGCAGGCGGCGCAGCTCAGCGACTTCGCCGTCGGGGTGGGCGCGCGCGGTCAGGTGCTCCTGAACGATCAGCCGACGGATCGCACGCAGCGCGAGTGGCTGCGCTTGATCGCCCACGAGCTCACCCACGTGTCGCAGATCGAGCTCGCCGGCGGTGAGGGCCGAGGCGAGCAGTGGCTCGCCGAAGGGATGGCCGAGTGGGTTGCGTTCTCGACGCTCGAGCGTCTCGGGCTTGACACCCTGGAGCGACGCCGGCAGGCGGCGATGGCCGGTCTCCGCAGCCATGTGACCCTGCTGCACGGACCACTCGCGCTCGAGGCACACGGAGCCCCGCGGGGCTTCACGGCCTGGCATCTGCAGGAAGGGTCGATTCCGGTCTACCAGCTCGCGTTTCTGATCACGGACGATCTGGTCGAGCGTCGCGGCTTCGAGACGATACGGACGTACTTCGCGTCGTTCAGGCGTACGAGCGATCGCCGGAAGAACTTCGAAGCCGCGTTCGGCGAGAGCCTCACCGCCTTCGAGGCGGACGTGCTGGTCCGTCTGAAGACGGCGTCCGCGCTCTAGCTCGCCGTTTGCGCGTGCGCTACTTCGAGAAGGCCGGCGGAGCCTCGTCTTCTTCGCCGCGCAGCTTGCGGTAGAGCGAGGCCAGGCTGATCCCCAGCATCCGCGCGGCCTTGCGCTTGTCGGACTGCGTTGTGGCCAGGACCTCTTTCAGGTGCTGCCGCTCGAACCGTCGCACGGCCCCCCGGAGATCCTGCGGCGGCGAAGCCGGGCCGCTCACGGGCTCGGCGGACAGATCGCGCAGCGAGATGAGATCGTTGCCGCCGAGGACGATGGCGCGCTCGAGGACGTTCTCGAGCTCGCGCACGTTGCCCTTCCACGGCCGGCCGATCAGCGACCAGAGCGCATCGCGCTCGACGCCGAGGCAGTGCGTGCCGAGCTTGGTGTTCAGCCGATCGACCAGGTGATCGACCAGCACCGGGATGTCCCCGCGCCGGTCCCGCAGCGGCGGCACGACGAGATGCACGACGTTGAGCCGGTAGAACAGATCTTCGCGGAAGCGCCCGGCCTCGACTTCCCGCTCGAGATCACGGTTCGTGCTGGCGATGATGCGCGTGTCGATGGGCACCGGCTTGGTCCCACCGACCGGCAGGACGCACTTGTCCTCGATGACCCGCAAGAGCTTGACCTGCAACGGCAGCGGCATCTCGCCGATCTCGTCCAGGAACAGCGTGCCCTGGCTCGCCGCGACAAACAGGCCTTGATTCGCCTGCACCGCCGTCGTGAACGCGCCGCGGAGGTGGCCGAACAGCTGGCTCTCGAGCAGGGCCTCCGGGATCGCGCCGCAGTTGATCGCCACGAACGCGGCGTCGTGGCGCACGCCTTCGTCGTGCACCGCGTGGGCGACCAGCTCCTTGCCCACGCCGCTCTCGCCGGTGATCAAGACGTTGCTCGGCGTGCGGGCCGCAAGGGTGATCTGCTCGCGGAGCGACCGGATCGCGTCACTCTCGCCGACGAGCGAGTGCCCGACCACGCGCGGCTGCAGCGCGCGCTGGACGAGCCGGTCCTTCCAGATCGTTTCGCGATACTGGAGCAGACGCTGCACCCGCTCCTTCAGGAGGTCGACCGAGAACGGCTTCTCGAGATAGTCGCTGGCGCCTCGGCGCAGCGCGGCGATCGCGGTCTCCAGCGCCGCGTACGCGGTCATCACGATCACGGCGGCGCGGGGGTTGAGCACGCGGGAGCGTTCGAGCACCTCGAGACCGTCGATCCCCGGCATCACGATGTCGGTGACGATGATGTCGAAGTCCTCTTCCTCGACGCGCGCTAGCGCTTCCTCGCCGTTCCCCGCGGTGGCGACTCGATATCCCTCGGCGGAAAGAGCCCAGGTGAGGATGTCCTGGATCGCCGGCTCGTCGTCAACCACGAGGATCGACGCGGTCATACTCGGATCACCTTTGATCTACGCTGACGCAGCTGGTGCTGCGAGCACTGCCGGTCGCTGGCGGACACGCTCCGCGCGGCGAGAGAGCTTCCGCGATTCGCGTCAGTGCGGAGCCCCGCTCGGGCGCGACTCTACCACAATAGCTTGTTCCGTCGTCCTGGAACAAGATCGGGCCTGAAGTTTCTCTCATCTGAGAATCCGCGGCTCTCGGCGTCGCACATGCGAGAAACCAGAGGCGCCTTCATGCCGGGACGATTCGAGATATGGCTCTGATTTCCACGACTTAGGCATATTGCCCCTCCTGGCACTTCGCTTGCGCTTCTTCTGCGCGCTCGTCAACCGTGCGAGTTGTGCATTTCCCGCAAGGAGCTGACAGGACATGGGTAAAGCGAGGATCCGAGTTCTTTTCGTGGCAACCGCCATCCTGCTGTTCGGGATGTCTCAGGACCTGCCGGCACAGTTCCGGGGGCCTCGGGACCCGGGCGTTCGGGGCGGCACCGCCGGAGCTGGAGAGCAGATTAGCGGTCTCAGCACCAGTGAGGCGCAGATGTTTGCCGACGGGCGGGTCGACTTCGGCGAGGAGGAACACGTCGCCGACGGTGTCGGTCCGCGCTTCAATTTTGTGAGCTGCGCGGGCTGTCATGCGCAGCCCGCCGCCGGCGGCTCGAGCCCGGCCGTCAACCCGATGGCACGAGTCCCGGCGGACCTTGGCTTCACCGGGAACGTCCTGCCCTCGTTCATCTCACCGAACGGACCGGTCCGGGAAGCTCGCTTCCAGTTCAACTCCGATGGCTCCCGCGACGGCGGCGTCCACGCCCTGTTCGTGCTCACCGGGCACCCGGACGCAGCGGGCTGCAACCTCCGCCAGGAGGACTTCGAGACCCAGGTTCGCAACCACAACATCATCTTCAGGATCCCGACGCCGGTCTTCGGCGCCGGACTCATCGAGAACCTCACCGACACGACGATCCTGAACAACCTCAACTCGAACTCGACGACCAAGCGGAACTTCGGGATCAGCGGCCGCGTCAATCGCAACGGCAACGACGGGCGCATCAGCAAGTTCGGCTGGAAGGCGCAGAACCCGTCGCTCCTGGTCTTCTCCGGTGAGGCGTACAACGTCGAGATGGGCATCACCAACGAGGCGTTCCCGATCGAGCGCGACGAGACGCCGAGCTGCCAGTTCGCGAAGACGCCCAACGACGTGACCCCGAGCGTGGGCGCGATCAGCGCGATCGAGAACTTCGCCAACTTCCAGCGCTTTCTGGCGCCCGCCACGCCGGTGACGAGCTTCAGCAACGTCTCCGCGATATCGATCGCGCGAGGCAAGCAGACCTTCAGCAACATCGGCTGTGCGCTCTGCCATACTCCGCAGCTCAAGACAGGCGCCAACCTCACGGTCATAGCGCTGCGCAATCAGAACGTGAACCTCTACTCCGACGTGGCCCTGCACCAGATGGGGCCGGGGCTCGCCGACGACATCCTCCAGGGGGGCGCCCGCGGCGACGAGTTCCGGACCGCACCGCTCTGGGGTGTCGGACAGCGGGTGTTCTTCCTCCATGACGGGCGGACCAACGACCTCGACGACGCGATCCAGGCCCACGCCAGCGGCGGCAACTCGAAGTTCGGGCCGTCGGAGGCGAATGCGGTCATCAACAACTACAATCGCCTGAGCACTGGCGATCAGCAGGACCTGCTGAACTTCCTCCGCTCGCTGTAGTCGCTCGATGTGGCGGCCGGGGCGCCCGTTCGGGGCGCTCCGGCCCGCGTCACTTCAGGGGTAGTCCGCGGCGGGCGAGCTCGCCCTCGAGATCGAGCTCGGTCGTGCGGGTGGACACGCCGCCCGGGACCGTCCAGAAGATCTCGAACTCGAGGCCATCGGGATCCTTGGCGTAGAGCGACAGGCTCACACCGTGATTCGACGACCCGACCAGCGCCCCGGCCTCGATCAGCCGCTGGCGAGCCCGCGCGAGGTCGGTGAGGTCCTCGACCTCCCACGCGGAGTGATACATGCGGGCCACGCGTTCGTCCGGGCGCGGCACGCCCGTTTGCTCGAACAGGCCGAGGTTGTGATCGTCGGGCGTGCCCGGGATCTTCAAGAACGCGGCGTTCGGATAGCGCCGCTGAACCTCGAAGCCCACCACGTCGCAGTAGAAGCGCACGCTGCGGTCGACGTTGGCAACCCACAGGACCAGGTGCTGGAGCCGCTTGAGCCCGGTCGCTGTCTTGGTGACGCTCATCGCGAGGCACCCTCGGGATACTCGACGCTGACGGTGATGGCGGCGCAGGCGATCAGGGTGTCCGAGCTCGGCGAGCGCAGCCCACCATTGACGGCATGGACGGTCACCTCGCCGTGCGGAAGCTCTCGCCGGACCACGTCGAGCTTGACCGAGTCGGGCTCGGGGACGCCGATGGTCACGTCCACCAGCATGCGCCCGCCGCGCTCGCGGACCTCTTGGAACAGGGGCAGGCTCGAATGGCGGATCGCGTCCGACACGGCACGGCAGGCCGCCTTGGTCGAGTCACGCCCGTGCACGTCGACGCCCATCCCGAACTCCAGCACACACGGCTTAGCGCTCACGATACCGCCTCCTTCTCAGATCTGAGTCGGTGGATTCCGCCCGGGGGAACACCCGCTACTCGCTCGTTCCCATCCGCGTCGCGTCGACGAACTGCTCGGTCGCGTCGTCGATAGCGCGGCCCTTGCGGCCCGGCGCCTGCAGCACGTAGAGCAGCCGTGGGTCGACCTTCGTCTGCACGGGCGGGGGCATCTTCATCTCGTAGGAGACGGGGCGATCATGATCCGCCAGCAGGAGCTTGGGATCGAACACACGGTCGAACTTCCACAGGCTCCGGACGAAGTTCGTCTGCCCGTGCACGAGGTGGCCGAGCACGATCGTCGTCAGGTCTCGGAGCGCCGCCCACCCCATGTGCTTCATCGCCAGCACGCGCTGAGTGCGAACCAGCTCTTCGTAGAAGTCGGCGAGCGGCAGCCGCGTCGGGAGCACCGCGTGCTGGATGTCGTAGAGCCGATAGTCACGCGAGTGGATTCGCCGCGCCTCGGTGCGCCAGGTCTCGGTGCCCGGATAGGGCGTGTTGACGGAGATGTTCACGATCTCCGGGATCTCCAGACACCACTGACGGACCACGGCGAAGCGCTCGCGGTCCCAGTCCGGGTCCGCGATGAGGTTGATGGCCACCTGGATACCGAGCGAGCGCGCGAACTCGAGAGCCTCGAAGGCGTGGCCGAGCGAGATCCGCTTGCGGTACTTGCGCAGGCCCTCCTCGTCGATGGCCTCCAGCCCGAGGAACATGTACTGCAGCCCCAGACGCGTCCACATCCGGAACACGTCCTTGTTGCGGAGCAGGACGTCGCCGCGCGTTTCCAGGTAGTACTGCTTGCGAATTCCGCGGCGCGCGATGGCCTCGCCGATCTCGAAGCCGTGCTTGGCCTGGACGAACGCCACGTCGTCCACGATGAAGACCCCGGGCTCCCGGATCGAGGCCAGGTCCTCCACCGCCCGCTCGGGGCTGACCACGCGGTAGCTCCGTCCGTAGAACGTCCACGCGCTGCAGAAGGAGCAATCCCACGGGCATCCACGCGCGAACTCGATCGACGCGCAGGGGTCGAGCGTGCCGAGGAAGTATTTCCGCCGGCGCTTGAGGAGATCGCGGGCCGGGACGAGCGCATCCAGGCTCTCGACCAGGCGCGGGGGCGGCCCCTCTCCGTCGAGGCTGACGACGCCAGGCACCTGGGCGATCGCTCGGCGGTCGTGCTCGACGGCTTCGAGCAGCTCGGCGACGGAGGCCTCGCCCTCGCCCTTGAGGATGCAGTCGATGGCGCCCCCCGCGTGCTCGAGGAGCTCCTGCGCCGTGAAGGACGCGCTGTGGCCGCCGACGAAGATGAACGTGTCGGGCCGTCGAGCGCGCGTCAGCTTGGCCAGGTCGACGACCTCGGGAACGTTCGCCAGGTAGTTGCACGAGAACGCCACGACGTCCGGTTGCCAGTCGTCGACGAGCCTGAAGTAGTCCTTGTGGGTGGTCGCCTGCAGGTCGATGAGCCGCGCTTCGTGACCGGCGCGGCGGACGGCCGCGGCGACCAGCTCGAGCCCGAGCGGCTCCAGCCGAAGAAAGATCTTCGTGTACATCAGGGGGCCGGGGTGGACGGTGAGGATTCGCATCGCTCGGGGCTTCAGGGTACCCCTATTGTCTCGTTTCGGCCATCGAGACTACCCGCGGACCGCGCCGGGCCGTCCGTCCTCGACCACGAAGGTCGCCAGGGTGTCCGCTTCGGCGCCTGGCTGGGTGACGCTCCGCACCGTGCGCAGGTCGGCGCGCAGGCGCTGGCGGGTGACCTCCATGCGGACGTAGCCACGCCGTGACCCGTTCCCCAGTCGGACGTGCGGATTGTCGGGCATCAGCGCGTCGACCTTTTCCTGGCGCGTCCTGAACTGTGACGTGATCGACGTGCCGACGAACTCGGAGGCCACCACCGGCGAGCGGGGGTCGTCGAAGTCCGGCTTGAGATCGGCCACCCAGAACGAGTGCACGTCGCCGCCGATCACGATCGGGTTGGCCGGCTTGCGCTGCCCCAGATAGTCGAGCAGGCGTCGCCGAGGCGCGGGATAGCCGTCCCAGCCGTCGGTCCAGAACTGCCGGCCGGGCCCCGGCTTCCGGTCGAGCTGGGCCATCAGCGTCTGCTGTCCGATCACGTTCCAGCGCGCCGGGGACCGGTCGAGACCCGCTGAGAGCCACCGCTCCTGGACATCGCCGAGCATCGTGACGCGCGGGTCGAGCCGCGCTCCGCAATCTTCGACGACATTGCCTCCGCCGCGCCCCGGCGGCGCGCACGGCTGGGGCGAGCGGTATTGACGATCGTCGAGCATGTGAAACTGCACGAGCCGCCCGAAGGTGGCGCGGGTGAACAGCCGCATGTGCGGCCCGTACGGCACCATGTGCCGGCGCAGCGGCATGTGCTCGTAGTACGCGCGATAGGCGGCGGCACGGCGCTCCAGGAACCACTCCGGCGCGTCCAGGTGCTCCGAGCGGTCGTTCGCGTAGTCGTTCTGGACCTCGTGATCGTCCCACGTGAAGAGCCACGGACAGGCCGCGTGCGCGGCGCGAAGGTCGGGATCGGTCTTGTAGAGCGCGTGCCGGATCCGGTAGTCGTCGAGCGTGTGCGGCTCCGGAGCGCCGTGCTTACGTACATGGTCCTGACCCCACGAGGCTTCATAGATGTAATCGCCGAGGTGCACGATCAGATCGAGGTCGTCGGCCAGCATGTGCCGGTACGCGGTGAAGTAGCCCTGCTCGTATTGCTGGCAGGAGGCGACAGCGAACCGCAGGGGCTCGGCGCTTCCGTTCGCGGCGGGCGCCGTCCGCGTCCGGGCGACCGGACTCACCTCACCGCCTGCGCGAAACCGGTACCAGTACCAGCGTGCGGGCTCGAGGCCCTCGACTTCCACGTGCACCGCGTGCGCGAACGCGGGTGTGGCGCCGGCGACGCCGCGCTGGACCACGTTCGCCATGCGCTCGTCGGTCGCGACCTCCCATTCGCATGGGACGACTTCGGGCGGCATGCCGCCTCCGGGCATGAGCGGCGACGGAGCCAGGCGCGTCCAGAGCACGACACCCGTTGCGGTGGGATAGCCGGATGCGACACCGAGCGTGAACGGCGGACCCGGCAGTCGCGGCTGGGCCGCGACACGGCGGACGAACGACGGCGCGGCGTGCGCGGCCGCGAGCGCGAGCCCGCCGGCCACGAAATCCCGGCGCCCGATCTGGGAGGTTGCGGCCGTGCGGACCGGCATCATCGCCCATCGAAGCATAGTCGGCGAGACGTCGGAGGCAAGAAAAGAGCCGCCCCCGACCGAGGGCGGCTCTGGTGGGATCGGTCTGGAATCAGCTCCGCTGGTACACGGTCTTCATCGCGTGGTCGCCACGCGGGCCGTGCATGGTGGTGTCGATCGTCAGGACCCGACCGTCGGGCGACAGCGTCCAGACGGACTCCCGGGTCATGGTCTGGTCGCCCTGGTCGGTCTTCTTCGTACGGGTGTGCGTGATGACCAGCCGGTCGCCATCGAAGGCCGAGCGGACTGTCGCGGTGCCGCGGTACCCCGTTTCGATCTTGTCCGAGCCGTCGGCGACGATCGTGTCGGTCATCGAGCGCTCATGCGTACCCATCACGGAGGTCCGTGTGACCTTCAGCGTATTGCCCTGCTGGGCCACCACGAGCGTGACCTGGGGCGGTTGACGCTGAGCGTCAGGCGCCGTCTGCGTCCGGCTCTCGTGCTTCGGAAACTGGCTCTGGGAACGGTCGAGCACCCAGGAGCCGGCGAACTGGGGCTGCGCCTGGGCGGCGGTCACGCCGATCCCGAGCACCAGCAAAGCCATCATGCCAATCGTGCGCTGCACACGTCTCATAGTCGAAAGCCTCCTTGCGAAACTATCTGGCCGTACGACGACCCGCCGTCCGACTTTGTTTACGGCGGGGACGCCGGTATCCTGTGGCGCGCCCCGCTGGACCGAGACGGCGCGGGAAAGCCCAGGAGGCACGGGAAACATGGACGACTGGACCGGTGGGCGGGCGGTCGTAGAGCTGTTGAAGGCCGAGGGCGTGCGTCACATTTTCGGAATTGTCGGCTCGACGTTTCTGGACGTCCTCGACCGGCTCTACGACGACACGAGCGTCGAGTACATCAACGTTCGTCACGAGCAGGCCGCCGCTTTCATGGCCGATGGACTGGCGCGCGTCACCGATCTGCCCGGCGTGTGTCTGGTGACGAGCGGACCCGGCGCCACCAATCTGCTCACCGGCGTGGCCGCGGCGTACGTCGCCCACTCGCCCGTTGTCGTCATCGTCGGCGGCATCGCGCTCGACCACTATCAGAAAGACGCCTTCCAGGAGTATGACCTGGTCAGCATGTTCCGGCCGGTGACGAAGCAGGCGATCCAGATCATCAAGGCCGCGCGCATCCCGGAGCTCCTGCGCGGCGCGCTTCGCACGGCGATGAGCGGTCGGCCGGGCCCGGTGTTCGTCGAGATTCCGCGCGACGTGCTGAGCGGTAAGCTCCCATCGGCGGCGGCCCTCTCGCCGGCAGCCTACCGGATCACTCACGCGCTGCCGCCGCATCCGGATGCCGTCCGCGAGGCCGCCCGGCGCCTGAGCCGGGCCGCGCGTCCGCTTCTGCTCGTCGGCGGAGGCGCGAACCGCGCTGGCGCCGGCGAGCTGGTGGTCCAGCTCAGCGAGCGCTACGGGATCCCGATGATCACGGCGTACGGCCGCAACGACGCCGTGCCCAATACCCATCCCTTCTATCTCGGCCCGCTCGGACGTGCCGGCGCGCCGGAGGCGGCCGCGGCGTGCCGGAGGGCGGACGTGATCGTCGCCATCGGCTCGCGGCTGGCCCAGTTCACGACGCAGTTCGACGACCGCTACATCCGCCCCGGCACGGCGCTCATCCAGGTCGACATCGAGGCGCGCGACATCGGGCGCTACTATCCGGTGGCCGTGGGCATCCACGCGGACGCGCGCGAGACGTGTCAGGCCCTGCTGAGCGCGCTGGCCCACGAGGGTGGTCCGGTGCGCAGCGAGTCCTGGGTTCAGGAAGCCGGGACGCTGCGCGCCGAGCGGCAGGCGCGGCTCGCGTCCGAGGAAGGGCTCTCGGTCGAGCCGATGAAGCCGCAGCGAGTCTACGCGGAGCTGCGGCGCGTGCTCCCACCCGAGACGATCGTGGCGCTCGACGCGGGAGCCGCGCCGGCATACGGATACGATCGCCTGAGCTTCGCGCGGCCGCGCACGTTCCTGACGCCGCTCGATCTCGGCGGTCTCGGCTTCGCGTTTCCGGTCGCGCTGGGCGCCAAGCTCGGCCGCCCCGACGCTCCCGTGGTCGCGATCCACGGCGACGGCGGCTACCTGATGAACTCTCAAGAGATCGAGACCGCGGTCAGGCACCGCATCGGCGTCGTGACGATCGTGATGAACAACAACTGCTGGGGATCGGAGAAGGCGTACCAGAAGCATTTCTACGCCGGCCGCTACATCGGCTGCGACATCGGCAATCCGCGCTACGACCAGTTCGCTCGCCTGTTCGGCGCGGCTGGGTACTACGTCGAGCACCCCGATCAGGTGGGCGATGCGGTGAAGAAGGCGCTCTCCGAGAACGCGCCCGCGGTCATCGAGATCCCGATCGATCCCGATGAGTTCCCCACCCCGGTCGCCGCCATTCGCCGCCCCGACTAAGAGCGAGATACGCCTCGAATCGAGCCTGTCTCTTCGGGCGGTGGCACGCAGCAGGCGGCCGAGAAGGGCTCGGATGCGAGGCGGCGGCTGAGGCCCGACCGAGGCGTATGCCGCATACGCCGCAGGGTGGGCCGAAGTCGCCAACGAAGCAGATGGGCCCTTCTCGGCCCGCCTGCCGACTAGTAGCGGCTGATGTGCAGGTTCACGCCATGACTCGAGCTCGGCTGCACGGTGACTTCGCCGGTGCCGCGCAGGACCGACGTCCCGGCCCGCGTGAACGCCTCGGTCAGCGCGGGGAAATCCTCGGCCAGCATCGAGAGCGCGACCAGCCCCTCCATGCCACCGACCTCCTCGGCCGGAACCACCAGCACCGCGCCGCGACCGACCGCGAGCATCGAGCGCGGACCGCCGTTCATCGCGACCTCCTCGAGCCCGAACAACGTGCGCAGCACGTCGCTCGCACGCCGGACGTCGGTCGCGCCGACCACGAGGCGCTTGAGCCGGACCGGCGCCGGCACCTCCGTCGCGGTCGCGGACGGCGTGGCCAGCTCCACGAGGACGCCGCAGCACGCCTTGGGGTGGACGAACGCGATCTGGCCCGCGAGCCCGGCCCGCGGGGTCGCGTCCAGCAGCTCGACCCGCATCTCCTTGAGCGTGGTCAGCGTCTTGACGATGTCCGGCGTGTCGAAGCAGAGGTGATGAAGCCCTTCGCCCCGCCGCGCCAGAAAACGCCCGATCCCCGACGTGGAGTCCAGCGGCTCGAGGAGCTCGATCTCACTCTCGCCGGCGCCGAGCAGCGCCGCGCGCACGTGCTGGTCGGGGATCGTCGCTTCCTTGATGAGCGGGAGCCCCAGCGTGTCGCGATAGAAGCGGTAGGCGTCCTGCAGCCGATTCACAACGATGCCGACGTGGTGGATGCGTCGCATCACGCGTCTTCCCCCCTCAACGAATGAACGGCGCGGCCTTGCGAGCGGACGCGTCGCGGATACGGACCCGATGGTACGCCAAGAGCGTGGACGGCAGCCGCCGCAACGGAAAGTACTCCAGGGCCAAGGTCTCGTCGCAGGTCTGCAGGGTCCCGCTGCGCACCGTGCACTCGAAGCACATGCTCACGTAGTGCCAGACGTTTCCATCCGGGTAGCGCACGAGCTGGAGCGTGGGCGCCGAATACACGCCGACCAGCCGCCGCGTCGCGACGGTCAGGCCGGTCTCCTCGCGCACTTCACGCACGACGGCCTCGCGGACCGACTCCCCGATCTCGACCGAGCCCCCGGGCAGGCCCCACTGTCCGCCGTCGGAGCGTTGCTGGAGCAAGAGACGACCGCGTCGGTCGAAGATGACGGCGGAGACGGCAGGGCGAATTCCGATAGCGCGCGTGGGGTCACGCTCGAGCGTGATCACCCGTTCACCCTACCCGACGCAATTGCCCTGTGCAATGTTTTGCGACGCCATCGGGCGCCGCCGGCTCGACCGCCGGGGCTGGAAATCAGCCGCCGGCCGCGCTGAACAGACGCTGGAACTGCTCCCAGCCCATCGGCGAGACCGCGCCGACCTTCGCGTTTTCGTCGACATGGGCCGGCGTTCTCATGCCGACGAGCGCCGTGGCGATACCGGGTGTCGAGCGCACGAACTGGAGCGCGCGCTGGGCGTCGGTCGTGAGCCCCGGGACGTACTCCGCCATCATCGGCGGCAGACGCGTGAGCTGCCCCTGGTGGAGCGACGCGGAGGCGATCACGGAGATCGCGAGCTCACGGGCCGCTTCGAGCACCGGCACCACCCGGTCCTTCACTCGCTGGTTCGCGCGCGTGAAGGCTTCGGTCATCCCGAGGTTGTACGGGAGCTGGATGACCTTGAAGTGGTGATCGGCGCCGCCGGCCTCCTGGGCCGCGGCGACGAGGTCGGCCAGCGACAGGTAGCTCGGATCGCTTGGATCAACCCGATAGCCGGTCCACGTCGCGGTGCCGTACTGCGCGATGCTCCCCGCCGCGACCGCCTCCTCGAGTGCGCCGAATGCGGCGCGCATGCGGGTCATGAACTCGGCGCGGCCGACTTCGCCGAGCTGCGTCTCGGGGTTGTGGATGTAGTAGACGTCCAGCGTCTCGACACCGAGATTGGCGCGGCTGCGGTCGATCTGGTCACGAAGGTACCGCGGGGTCATGCAGTGTCCGCCCTTCGCGACCTCGCCCGGCTTGATGATCCCCGTCTCGACGTACGTCGTCGCGAAATACGCTCGCGGGTCGCGCGGCACCGATCCGTCGAATGGGACGAAGCCGCCCTTCGTCGCCAACACGACTTCGTCGCGGCGGATCACGCCTCGACCGATCGCGGTAGCCAGCGCGGTCCTGATGGCGCGCTCGCTGCGCTGGTGACGATAGTTCACCGCGGTGTCGAGCACGTTGACGCCGAGCTCGAGAGCGTGCACGACCGCATCCTGATAGAGGACGTCGGTGGCGCCGTCCTCGGGGCCGAGGTACGTGCCGAGACCGAGCGTCGAGACCGCGACGCCGCCCGCGAGCTCTCGGAAGTGCCCGGCGGCCAGCCGTCCGGCGAGCTTCTCCGCGTAGCGCCGCGTTCCTTCGACGGTCGCCCGGCCGCCGAGCCGCTGGCCAGCCGGACTCATCGCATCGCCGAAGGCGCGACGCGGAACGAAAAATTACCACTCACGATGTGGCCGTCCGTCGAGAGCACCTGCCACTCGACCCGCCAGGCGCCGGGCCTCAGCGCGGGCACCGTCGCGCTCAGTCGGTCGGCGGCGCCATCACTCACCAGCACGGTGACCGGCTGCGGCGTTCCGCGCTCGTCGAGCACACGGATGGTCGAGAGCTTCTTCTCGATGCGGTTGTTGAAGCGCAGGGAGATTTGCGGCGGCCCTTCGCTCAGGGTCGTGCCTGCGGCGGGCGACGACTCGAGGAGCAACGAGTGGGCTTCGGGGCTCGCCGTCAACAGCAGCACGAGGGCCGCGGCGGCGGCCGTCCCGGCGACGACGCGGGTCAGCGCCAGTCGTCGAGCACGAGGTCCGAGGGATCCTCGTAGTCCTCCTGCTTGCCCCGCTGCATCCGGATCATGGTGAAGTCGATCTGGTATCCGCATTGGATGAGGACGTTGTACGCGGTCCAGTAGCGAGCATACACGGGGAGGATCACCCGTTGCACGCCCAGTTCCTGGCCGAATCCCTCGATGATCGTGACGAACTGCTCGAGGTGCTCGGGTTTCCGATGCGGCGGATCGATCGCGAGGTACTTCACGTACAGGGCGCCGGTCGGCGCCTCGCTGACCCCAGGCGTGTGGCAGATCGCGAAGCCGATGAGATCGCGACCACGCTCGAGCAGCAGCGTGTCGCCCAGCGCCAGGCCTTCGACGATCTCGATCTCCTTCGCGAGGTCCATGCC
>CAYVHH010000348.1:0-8499 GCA_964450175.1 uncultured bacterium
CTTCGCGCTCGACCATCCGTCGCTGCTGACGCGGCTCGTCCTGCTCGACATCGCGCCCACGTACGACGTGTTCGCGCGGACCGATCAGGTGAGCGCTCGCGCGCGCTGGCACTGGTTCTTCCACCAGCTCCCCGACTTGCCGGAGGCGCTCACCGCCGGCCGCGAGGAGATCTATCTGCGCTACCTGTACCGGACCTCCGCGTACAACCCCGCGGCCATCGAGGAAGAGGCGGTGCAGGAATACGTTCGCTGCTTTCGCCAGCCCGGCGCGATGCGCGCCGCCTTCGACGACTATCGGGCGGGCGCCACGATCGATCTCGAGCACGACGGAGCCGATCGCGACAAGAAGGTCGCGGCTCCGACCCTGATCCTGTGGGGCGAGGCCGGAGGCCGCCGGCCGCAGGTGCCCGACATGCTCGGCGTCTGGAAGGAGCGGTGCGCGCAGGTCGTGGGCCACGCGGTGCCCGGCTCGGGCCACTTCATCCCCGAGGAGCAGCCGGCGGCGGTCATCGAGGCCGTGCTGAGATTCGCCGGCGACCCGGCGAAGGCCGGCGCGTGATGAAGCTGAAGAAATCGATCGCGCAATGGTTCGACCGCGAGCGGATCTGTCGCGTGGCCAGCGCGAACTCTCGCGGCATGCCGCATCTGGTGCCGGTGTGCCAGGTGGTGGTGGACGGCAAGATCTACTACGCCTCGGCGAGCGACGGCCGCAAGGCGCTGAACCTCGCCGAGAATCCGCGGGTCGCGGTGACCGTCGACCTCTACTCCGACGACTGGACGCACATCAAGGGCGCCACCGTGCAGGGCACGGCGCGCCTCTACGACCGGGGGCCGCGGTTCAGGAAGATTCGTGCGCGCCTGTACCGGAAGTATCCGCAGTACTCCCGCGACGCGACCCTCGACGAGAAAGACTCGGTCATCATCGAAGTCACGCCGGTCCGCGTCTTCACCTGGGGCCTCGACTAACCCCGCCCGCCCGACCGGCGGCTGAAAGCCGCCGCCTCCGGCTACTCGGCGACGCAGATGCGGTTGCGGCCCGTGCGCTTGGCGTGATACAGCGCCTGGTCGGCGGCGCGTATGACGTCCTCGGGCTCGAGGCCGCCCTCGTCCGGCTCCGCGACGCCGATGCTGACCGTGATCTCGACCCGGCGCCGCCCGCCCGTCGCGCGCACGGGCTTCTCGGGGCGCAGCTTCGGCCGATCGCGGCCGCGAAGCGTGAAGCTCGAAGCCTCGATCGCCTCGCGCAGATCCTCGAGATAGGGCAGCGCCTCCTCGACCGACTTGCCGGGAAACAGCACCGCGAACTCCTCGCCGCCGTACCGGAAGGGCCGGCCGCCGCCCTCGGTGCGGGTCAAGGTCGAGCCGATCATGCGAAGGACCTGGTCGCCAGCGGCGTGACCGTACTCGTCGTTGAGCTTCTTGAAGTGATCGATGTCGATCATCGCGATCGTGTAGAGCTCGGGCAGGCGCATGAGCGCGTCGGTCAGGGCGCGGCGTGACGGAAGCCCGGTCAGCTCGTCGCTGAACGCCATCCGGTGCGAGGTCTCGATCAACGACACGATCAGGATGAGGCCGCCGGTCGCCAGATATACCGTCGTTGCCGGGCCGATGCCGTTGAGCCCGAGCAGCGCGGCCAGCAGCGCCCAGGCGAGGCTCGCCTGGATGACGGTCCGGCGGACGACGAAGCGCAGGGCGGTCGCCGCGATCGCGACCAGGAAGGCGAGCAGCGCGACCGCCGGGAGCCGCGTGACGTGCAGGCCGCTGGGAACGATGCCCTGTTGCATGGCCTGGGCGACCGATGACAGCTCCGGGCGCAGGAGCAGGGCGATCGCGAGCGGCTGGATCAGGATCGCGCCCTCGACGACGCGGCCGGGCCACGTCGACATGGTGCGCTCCGAGAGCCAGGCGATCGCGGCGAGATCGAGCGGGAGCAGCACCGCGACCGCGGAGTAGACGACACGGCCGACCAGCGCTGACGGGCCGAAGACGGGGAAGAACGCGATCGCGCGCTCGGCGGCGAAGAGGACCGCGAGCGCCACGACGAGCTGGCTACGTTTGAATCGCCAGCCGAGCAGGATCCCGACGCCGAAGATGACCCACGAATAGACGGGCGCCGACGTTGCGACCGCCTCCCGGATCGCCGCGGTCTGCAAGACGACCGTGGCGCCCAGCAGCAGCACGGCGCCGGGCGCCAGGTGGGGCAGCAGCCTGTCCAGGAGCGTCCGTTACTGCGGCGGGTAGCGGAACGGCGCCCACCCGTTCCCCTGGACCGGCTTGGGCGTATAGGTCCCGGCCGACTTGGCCTGCTTCGGCGCAGCCGGTTTCTTGCCGGCCCGCTTCCGCGCCGCCGCCTTCGTCGCCTTCTTCTTTTTCATGGAGCGCACTTTACAACAGCGACGGAAATATGGTCAATGAGAGGCCTGCTTGAGGAGATCGCTTGACGCCCGACTCGCTCCATCGGCTTCGCGACCGCCGGTTTCGCCGGCTGCCGGCGCGCCGAGTCCACGGCGAGCGCGACGCGCTCGCGTTCGTGCGCGACGTCGGGTTCTGCTCGACCTTCTACCGGTTCCCCGAAGGCGTCGCCTGTCTCTGGGAGGCGGTGGCCGGCAAGGCGAACCCGCGCTGGCCGCGGCACTCGCATCACGACGCCGGGATCGGCCTCACCTGGGATCTCAAGGACACCTTGCCAGCGAGCAAGCGCGTGTACTACGGCAAGCTGCTCAAGGGCCGCCCGCTCCTGGTCTCGCTCGAGCTGTTCCCGATGTTCTATGCACTCGTGCGCGGCCGCCAGCGGGCGCGCGACTACCGCCTGGAGTACGAGGCGGGGCGACTGTCCCATACGGCGCGCCGGATCATGGACGCGATGCTCGACGAGCACCCGCAATACACGCGCGAGCTGCGCGCGAACGTGTTCATGCTGGAGCCCTCGAAGACCCGCGAGTTCGAGCGTGCGATGGCGGAGCTCCAGCAGGGGCTCTGGCTCGTCAAGAGCGAGGAGCGCTACGAGCCGACCTTCTCCTATCGATGGGACCTGCTCGAGGCGTGGCTGCCGGACAAGGTCGCCGACGGCCGCCGGCTGTCGCGCGCGGCGGCCGTGTCGGGCTTGATCGAGCGTTATACGCGCGGCGCGGTGTTCACGACCGAGCGGCAGATCGCGCGCCTGTTCGGCCTCGGCACCGACGAGGTCGCGCGGGCGGTAGAGACTCTGGCGAGCACCCGGGCGGTCCGAGCCGACTGTGCGATCGAGGGCTGGCCCGGCCGGTGGCTGATCCACGGAGCGGCCGCGGGACACGCGCGGAGCGCGAAAAGGAGCTGAACCGATGCCGACGGTGAGACTGAGGGACGCCGGGGAGTATCCCGAGCCCATCCAGAAGCTTTTCGAGGTCGCGAAGGCCTGGTTCAAGTACGACTTCGCGCAGCCGCCGGCGATGAGCCGTGTGATGGCGTGGGATCCGGAGCTCGGCGCTTTTCACGGGCGCGCGATGAAGCGCGCGATGACGCCGGGAGAATTCAGCCGGGCCGAGAAGGAGATGGTTGCCGCGGTCGTCAGCGGCGCCAACGCCTGCGCGTACTGAGTACGCGCCCACACTGCAGCCGGGAAGCTGCAGGGAATGGCCGGCGACGCGCCCTGGTACGAGGCCGCGCTGCTCGTAGGCGTCACGAACGCGCTCAACGTCGTCGCCGACTCACCGCTGGAATCGCTCGAGCCGGCGAGCCCGAGCGCCGAGGCCCAGGCGGTGTTCACCGAGATCCGGGCCTTTTACGACCGCGCGGACGTGCCGGTGGCATTCCGGCGGGTGGCGTCCGACCCGGGCTATCTGGCCGACCTGTGGGGCGCCGCGCGCCGCGTGTTCGCCGACAACGCCCTCACGCGCCGCCACAAGGAGGCGCTCGCCTTCGCGGTCTCGGTCACGAGCCGCTCTGCGTTCGGCACGGCATTCCATCTGGCCGAGATGCGGCGGCTGGGTGTCGGCGAGCGCGGCGTGATGGAGGTGCTCGGCGTCACCCAGATGTTCTCGAGCTACACCAAGATCGCGGACACGCTCCAGCTCGAGCCGGACATGGACCACATCGCCGCCGCGGACCTATCGCCGGCGCCGGGCGGTACGCCGGCCCCGCCGAGAACGCGACCTCCCGAGGCGCCCTAGCGCGCGACGCGACTCAGCGGCCGCGACAGTCTTCGCGAAGCGTCGTGCGGGCGACGTCGAGAAATTGCTGGATGTCCGCGTCGGTGTGGGCGAGCGAGAGATAGAGCTTCGTCGACATCGGATTCAGGAAGATGCCGCGCCGGAAGAGGCCCAGCAGGAAGGCGCGCGTGCGCACGCGGTCGGAGTCGAGCGCGGTGCGGTAGTCGACGACCTCGTGATCGGCGAACACGATCGCCGCGAGCGGACCGTCGCCCTGAACCTGCGCGGTGACCCCTTCCTGCTTCAGCACCGAGACGAGGCCGCCGCGCAGCGACGCACCGAGCGCGAAGAGGCGCGGATACGTGCCGGGGCGTCGGAGCTCGGCCAGCGTGGCGACCGCCGCCGCGGCGGAGACGGGATTGCCCCCGATGCTCGAGGCGAACCAGACGTAGCGATCCTCGCCGAGCCGATCTTCGCGCACGAGGTCGAGCACGTCGGCCCGACCCGCGACCACCCCGATCGGATAGCCGCCGCCGAGCGCCTTGCCGTAGGTCGCCAGGTCCGGCCGTACGCCGTAGTACTCCTGCGCGCCGCCGTACGCGAGGCGGAACCCCGTCACGGTCTCGTCGAAAATCAGCAGCACGCCGAGCGCGGCCGTGAGCTCGCGCAAGCCCGCGAGGAACCCGGGCTGGGGCGGCGTGCAGCGATGGAGCGGCTCGACGATGACCGCGGCGACGTCGGCGCGATGGGCCGTCAGGATCGCCGCGGTCGTGCGGAGATCGTTGTACGGCGCCACCAGCACGTCGGCGACGGCGCTCGCCGGGACGCCGGCCGACGTGGGCTCGCCCTGGGGGAAGGCGAGGAGGCGGCGCGGGAACAGGCTGACGGTGCCGACCTCGTTCGCGCCATGGTACGCGCCCTCGAATTTGACGACGCGCGCGCGCCCGGTGTAGGCCCGGGCGAGTCGCACGGCGTACGCGGTGGCCTCGGTGCCCGAGGCGCAGAAGCGCAGGCGCTCGGCGCACGGGACGGCTCGCGCCAGCTCTTCGGCGAGCTCGAGCGAGGCGTCGGTGACGTACGCGAAGTTCGAGCCGAGCGCCGCGCGGCGGCGGACGGCCTCGACGACCGCGGGGTGGGCGTGGCCGAGGATCACGGACCCCCAGCCCATCGTGAAGTCGGTGAACGCGCGGCCGTCCGTATCCCAGACGGTGGCGCCCTCGCCGTGGGCGAGCACGAGCGTGAGCTCGCGAGGCAGGTTGTACTCGCCGGGGGAACCCGCTGGAAAGACGGCCCACGAGCGGTCGGCGGCGGAGGTCACGGAGTGGCGGGCTACGACGCGCGCGCGTCGAGGCTCAGGGGTCCGAGCAGTCCCTGAAACTTCCGCAGTTCTTGCAGACGATCTTGCATTGACGCTCTTCCATCCGCTCGCCGCAGCGCTCGCAGTAGTGCACCCAGTGGTCGCCGGCGGAGAGAGGCGTGACGTCGGTGCGAACGAGGGGCCGAGACGGGCTCGGGCGCGGCTCCATGCCGCTGGTACACTACCGCGCATGGCCGACGACTGGCAAGATCTCGAGTTCCTGCGCCACGTGTTCGACGAGACGCAGGTGGTACGCAAGCCCCTCACCGGGATCATCACGGGCTACCACGTGCTGCCCTACATCCTGGTCGGCCCCGAGCACGACCAGCCCGGCCGCTCGGTGGAGGTTCGCGGCCGCATCAAGGTGTCGCCGCGGCTCGTCATCGGCGCCGGCAGCGGTCCGACCTACGGCGAGATGTTCAACGAGACCGAGCTCATGGACCACCGCCTGATCGCGCGCGTGTTCAGCTTCCGCTACGCCTCGCGGGTTTCGCTCGAGAGCGAGGAGCTCCGGATCCGCCGCCAGGAGCGGGACGCGCACGGTCATCTCGAGCGTGTGCTCGAGGAGCTGTCGCAGCGCGAGGTCATCAACACCGGCGTCATCGCGACCCCGGACGTGCGCTTCTACCCCGTCTCGATCGACCGCTTCATCCGCGAGATCCTCGATCAAGAGTTCCGCGAGTAGCCTGGTCGTTCTCGGTCTGGCCGGGCTCGTGGGCATGCTCGCGTGGCGCTCGCGCGCCTGGCCCCTGATCCACGACGCGCCGCTCATGCACTACATCGCCTGGCGGATCAGCGAGGGCGCCGTGCCGTATCGGGACCTCTTCGACATGAATTTCCCGGGCGTCTACCTGCTGCATCTGGCCGCGCTCACGCTGTTCGGCGCCGGCGACGTCGGGTGGCGCGCGTTCGATCTCGCGTGGCTGGCGGGGACATCGCTCGCCGCCGCGGCGCTGGCCGCGCCGTGGGGACGGCTCGCGGCCGCCGGCGCCGGACTGTTCTTCGCGGCCTACCATCTGGCCGCCGGCGCCTGGCAAGCGGGACAGCGCGACTTTCTCCTGTGCCCGTTCCTGTTGCTGGCGGCGCTCGCCGTCGCCCGCTGGTCCGAGCGGCCGGGAGAGCGCGCGAGCCTCGCGTGGGGCGGGCTGGCGCTCGGCGCCGGGATCACGGTGAAGCCGCACGCTGGATTGTTCGCCGCGGCGCTGCTCGTGCTCGTCGCGGTCGTGGCGCGCGGAAGCGGCCCGCCGGCCGAGAGAGGGCTCGCCGCAGCGCCGGTCGGGATCTTCGCGGCGGCGCTCGTCGTTCCGTCGCTCGCCGTCGTCGCCTGGCTCGCCCTGGTGGGTGCGCTTCCCGCGTGGTACGAGATCGTCGTGCGTTATCTCGTGCCGCTCTACTCGCGACTGGGGCGACCGGATCGCTGGACGTTCTATCGATGGCACGCGTGGCTGCCGATCGCGGCCGGCGTGGCGCTCTCGCTGGGATCCGCCCTCGCGGGCCGCCGCTTCAGTACGCGGCACGCGGTCGTGACCGTCGGGCTCGGCTACGGCGTCGCGCACTTCTTCGGCCAGGGCAAGGGCTGGGAGTACCATCTCTATCCGCTCGCGGCCTTCGCGGCCGTCGCACTGTTCGCCGAGATGCAGCGCCTCCTCGAAGCGGGCCGCCCGGCGGCGCTGCCCCTGCTCGCGTGTATCGTCGCGGCCGCCACGATGCTCGGGATCAAGGGGGTCGAGGCGTCTGACGCCGCGTGGATCGTGGCCAAGGAGCGCCGGGTCAGCGCGGTCGTGGCCGACCTCTCCGGTCGGATCGCGCCGGAAGATTTCGTGCAGGTGCTGGACACGACCGAGGCCGGCATCCACGCGTTGCTGCGCCTGCACGCCGTCCAGCCGACGCGGTTCATCTACGACTTCCACTTCTATCATGACGTCCAGACCCCGATGATCCGGCGGCTGCGCGAGGAGTTCCTCAGGAGCTTCGACGCGCACCCGCCGAAGTTCGTCGTGCTGTTCGAGCACGGGTGGCCGGCGAGCGGCTACGAGCGAGTCGACGGCTTCGCCGGGCTTCGGCAGAGGCTCGCGGCCTACCGGGTCGATCGGCGAGGCGACGGCTATCGCGTGTATGCGCGCTGACATCATCCGCCGCATCATCCGCGCCTACGACGATCCCATCGTGCGCGCCTACTGCTGGGTGCGGTTCTGGATCCTGCGCCAGCGCTTCCTCGACGAGATCGGTCAATACCTGCCGCCGTCGGGACCCGTGCTCGACATCGGTTGCGGCTTCGGCCTGTTCTCGCTCTACTACGCCGCGACGGCCCCCGCGCGCCTCGTCCGGGGCGTCGATCTGAACACGCGACGCATCGCGATGGCGCGCCGCGCGGCGGCGCGGCTTTCGATCGAGAACGTCTCGTACGAAGAGGGCGACGCGCGAACCTTCAAGGGCGACGGCGAGGTCGCGGCCGCCTACATGCTCGACATCGTGCACCATATCGCCCCGGACACCGTGCCGCCGCTGCTTCGGCGGCTCCACGCCTGTCTCACCCCCGGCGGCGTGCTCGTCGTGAAGGACGTCGACACGAGCCCGGCGCCGAAGCGCTGGTTCACCTGGACGCTCGACAAGCTGATGGCGCCGACGACCCCGGTGCGGTACTGGAGCGGGGACGAGCTGGGCGCGGCGCTACGCGGCGCGGGGTTCGAGGTGCGGCGTCACGCGATGCTCGACTTTCTTCCGTATCCGCACGTCATCTACATCGCGACCCGGCGACCGTAGCCGCCGAGCGCCGTCACGACGCGTCCGACGGCTCCTCGCGAGCCTCGTACCGGAGCCGCCGCGCCTGCAGCCAGCGCACCCCGAACAGGTCGACGACGCCTCGCCACGCGCGATTGCGCACGCCGTAGTTCGAGACGCCGAACCGTCGCGGGCGATGATTGACGGGCACCACGATCACGCGATGGCCGGCCTGGCGGAGCAGCGCCGGAACGAACCGATGAAAGCCGTCGAAGAACTGGAGTGCCCGCAGCG
>CAYVHH010000349.1:0-9740 GCA_964450175.1 uncultured bacterium
GAGACGTGCCTCGAAACGCCGGATGGCCGAGCAGGTCGGCCGCGCCGGCGGTCAGCACGTCCTTGTCTTCCGGCCGCTGGGGCTTGCCGGAACCGGGTGCCCTGGCCGAGGGTTACGAGTAAGATCCGGGGAAGCGACCCCACATCAAGGAGGAGTCATGTCCACCACACGCGCCGTGAGCCGGAGTCTCGTCCTCACCGCCCTGGCCGTCCTGGTCCTGGCCAGCGCTGCTTTTGCCCTCGACGCAGGGCAGAAGGCCCCCGACTTCAGCCTGGTCGGGACCGACGGCAAGCCCGTCACACTGGCCGATCTGACGGCCAAGGGCCCCGTCGTCATCTATACGTTCATCGCCGCGTTCACCCCGACGTGAACCAAAGAGCTTGCCGGCTTCGAGGCTGCGCTGCCGCAGTTCGAAGCCGCCGGCGCCCAGGTTGTGGGCGTCAGCACTGATAACTTCCGCGCTCTCGCCGCATGGCAGAAGGAACAGGGCTCCAAGCAGCGCCTCCTCTCGGATTTCTCCCGGAAGATGCTCGCGGCATACGGCGCCATGGAGATGAACGAAGGCAGCCCGGTCTACCGCTATGCGAAGCGGGCGTACTTCATCATCGACAAGACGGGGACCATCAAGTACGTCAAGGTCATGGACAGTCCGCTGAATCTCCTCGAGCCGGCTGAAGTGCTGGCGGCCGTGAAGGCCGCGAACTTGTCGATGAAATGAGGCCAGCGTCATAACAGCGATTCGCCTCAGCCTCCTGCTTGGCCTGATCGCGACGATGAGCGCGGCGTGCGCGGAAATCGGCGCCGCGCCTCCTCTCAGCATGACGGCCACGACCTTGATGGCAGGCTGGGAGCACCACTTCTCGTTCGAGTGGACGGCGACCGAGCAGAGCCCGACCTCGCGCAAGGTCTCCGGCTACGTCTACAACCGCAACGGGGAGTTCGCCACCAGCCTTCGCGTGCTCGCGCAGGCGGTCGACGCCGGTGGCGCCGTGGTGGGCCAGCGAATCGCGTACGTGCCCGGAGGCGTGAGCGGCTTCGGGCGCGCGTACTTCGAAGTCCCGAACTTGCCGGTGACCGCCAGCTATCGGGTCAGCGTGTGGGACTACACGTGGTTCCAGGCCGATGGCAAGATGTGAGCTCCCGCCGGTGAGCGTCTAGGCCGGCGGCTTGGCCGCGGGGCCCTGGGGCTGACGAATCAGCTCCACGGGCCCCTGGGGCTCCCAGCTCATCTGCGCCATTCCAGTTCCGGCCAGCCGGTTCTCGTCGAGCCGCGTCAGACTGATCCACCCGCCGTTCACGGTGGCGGGCTCGAGCACCAGGGTGAGCCGCCCGTTCGAGCTCCCGAGTCGTCCCTGCACGTTGACCGAGACCATCTCGCTGCGGATCTTGACGCTCAGGACGCCGGACACGCCCGGAAGATTTCGCCCGAAGACCTGCCAGGGACCCACGGAAACACCGTCGGTCGGCTCGGCATCTCGTTGATCGAGGATGACGAGCGTCAGGGGCGCCCCGCCCCACGTGCCATTCCAAGTTCCGCGGAGGTCCGGCATCAGCCCGGTCGGCGTCGCCAGCGGGGGCGGCGACGTCGTGCAGGCGATGAGTGATACGGCGACCACGACCAGCCCCCCCGCCCACCACAGCTTCATCGAGTCGAATATACTCGCCCCGGAAGCGACTGATCCCGACAGTCCTTCGAACGGAGAGGCCCATGCGCGCACATCGAGTTGGCGCGGTCGTGATGCTGACGCTCGCGCTCGTGATGGTCGGATGGATCCAGGAAACCGCCGCCCAGGCGCCTGCCGGAGACGTCATCGTGGCCTGGCACGTCACCATCGCGCCGACCTGGTTCGATCCGTCCACGGCTCCGCCCCAGATCACACCGTTCGGCATACTCTTCGCGCTGCACGACGCGCTGGTCCGCCCGTTACCGGGCAAGGGCAAGATGTCGCCGAGCCTGGCCGAGTCGTGGACGGAAAGCGCCGACGGGCTCGTGTACGAGTTCAAGCTGCGGCGCGATCTCAAGTTCCACAACGGTGATCCCATCACCGCGGAGGACGTGAAGTTCAGCTTCGAGCGTTATCGAGGCGCCGGAGCGAAAGAGATCCAGGGGCACGTCCGTCAGGTCGAGATCGTGGATCCGCTGACGGTGCGCTTCCATCTGACCGAGCCGTGGCCGGACTTCATGACCTTCTACGGGACCACCGCCACCGCCGCCGGTATCGTCGTGCCCAAGAAGTACGTCACCCAGGTCGGCGACGAGGGCTTCCGAAAGCAACCGATCGGCGCCGGTCCCTACCGCTTCGTGAGCCACAAGCCCGGCGTCGAGGTCGTGGTCGAGGCGTACACGGGCTACTGGCGCCGCGTGCCCATCGTCAAGCGCTACGTGATGAAGAGCGTCCCCGAAGGGACGACGCGGGTGGCGATGCTGAAGAACGGCGAGGCCGACATCGCCTACGCGCTCGACGGCGAGGACGCGCTGAACGTGAAGCGCGACTCGCGGCTGCAGCTCGTACCGTCGAAGCACGCATCGATCTACTGGATCGAGTTCGCCGAGCAGTGGGATCCGAAATCGCCGTGGCACGACCGACGCGTGCGGCTCGCGGCCAACTACGCCCTGAATCGGCAGGCGATCAACGAGGTCTCCTGTCTCGGTTACTGTCCGCCGGCGGGGGTCATCGTGCCGCGTGTGATGGAGTTCGCGCTGCAGGCGCCGCCGCTGCCGTACGATCCGCAGAAGGCCAAGCAGCTGCTCGCCGAGGCGGGCTACCCGAACGGGATCGACGTCGGTGATTTCGTGCCGACGCCGCCGTTCGTGACGGCGGCGGAAGCGGCCGCCAACTATCTCGGCGCCGTGGGGATCCGCACGAAGATGCGACTCATGGAGCGGGCGGCGTTCCTGGTGGCCTGGCGTGAGAAGAAGCTCCGCGGCCTGTTCATGGCCGCGGTCGGGAACTCGGGCAACGCGGCCAGCCGCGTCGAGGCGTTCATGTACACCAGGGGGAGCAGCGCCTACGGCGGATACCCCGACCTCGACGACCTGTTCCTCCAGCAGGCACGGGAGCGCGATCCGGCCAAGCGCGAGGCGCTCCTCCATCGCATCCAGCAGCTGTCGATCGACCGGGTGATGTTCGCGCCGATCATGGACTATCGGACGTTACGGGGTGTCGGGCCGCGCATCGCGGAGCACATGCTTGACTCGATGCATCTGATACCCTTCCCAGCGTACGAAGAGGTGCGCCTCAAGGGACTATAGCGACGACCCATGTACGCGGCATACTTCGGCCTGACCGAGCGGCCATTCTCACTGGCCCCCGATCCGCGCTACCTCTACTTGAGCGACGCGCACCGGGAGGCTCTTGCCCATCTGCTGTACGGGATCGGCGAGGGCGGCAGCTTCGTGCAGCTCACGGGCGAGGTGGGAACCGGCAAGACCACCGTGTGCCGGGCGCTCCTGGAACAGCTCCCGCCCGACGTCGACGTCGCGATGATCTTCAATCCTCGGCTCACGTCGGTCGAGCTGCTGGCCGCCGTGTGCGACGAGCTGCGGATTCCGTACCCGGTGGGCACCACGAGTTTGAAGGTATTGGTCGACGCGCTGTCGCAGGCGCTCCTCGATGCGCACGCGAAGGGCCGGCGCACGGTCCTGATCATCGACGAGGCGCAGAACCTGAGCGCGCGAGTGTTAGAAGAGGTGCGTCTCTTGACCAATCTCGAGACGACGAGGCAGAAGCTGCTCCAGGTGGTGCTGATCGGCCAGCCCGAGCTGGCGGATCTGCTCTCGCGGCGTAACCTGCGCCAGCTCTCGCAGCGGGTGACCGCCCGCTATCACCTGCGATCGTTCAGCGAGGAAGAGTCGCAGCGCTATGTCCAGCACCGGCTGGAGATCGCCGGCCAGCGGCAGCCGATCTTCACCAAGCAGGCCGTGCGCGCGGCCCACCGCCTGGCGCGCGGGATTCCGCGCCTGCTGAACACCATCTGCGATCGCGCGCTGCTCGGCGCATACGCGACCGGACAGACGCGGGTCAAGGAAGCGGTCGTCCGTCGCGCGGCCAGGGAAGTCCTCGGCACGCGGCGGAGCCGACGCTGGGTCGCCGCGACCGCGGCCGCGGTGCTCCTCGTGGTCGTGGGCAGCACGATCGCGCTGGTCGCGACGGGCGGGCTCCGGTCGCTCGGGGCGTGGGCGCTCTCGCGCGCCGAGAAACCAGTCTCGCCGCCGGTCGACGCGCCGGCGCCCGTTCCCGTCGTGGACGAGCGCCGCCCGCCGGAGCCGACGCTGGCGGCGATCCTCGGCGATCCGTCGCTCACCGCCGACAGGGCGAGCGCCTTCGTCAACCTGTATGCGCTCTGGGGTCTCGACGCGAGCGGCGCGAACGCGGAGCGCGGATGCGAGCTCGGGCGCGCGGCCGGGCTGCGCTGTCTCTACCGGACGGGCACGTGGACGGTGCTGCGTCGTCTGAACCTTCCGGCGATCCTCGAGCTCACGACACCGGAGGGACGGAAGTCTCATGTCGTCCTGGCGAGCCTCGACGGCGACCGGGCGACGCTCGAGATCGGCGCGCAGCGAGTCACCCTTCCGAGCGGCGAGGTCGAGCGCTTCTGGGACGGACCGTTTACGATGCTCTGGAGATCACCGGTGACCGGACCGGTCCCGCTCCAGCCGGGCATGGGGGGCCGCGACGTCGCGTGGCTTCGCCAGCGGCTCGGCGCCCTCGATGGACAACCGGCGGCGAAGGCCAATCAGATCTACGACGACGAGCTGAAGCGGCGCGTTGCCGTCTTCCAGCAGGGCGAGGCGCTCATGCCCGACGGGATCGCCGGTGAAGAGACGCTCGTCCGGCTGGTCGCGACAGCGCCGGGCGCGAACGGCCCCACGTTGAGCGCGGAGCGGCCGTAGCCATGTCGTATATCCTCGATGCGCTCACGAAGGCCGCGCAGCAGCGGGATCGGCAGGTGCCCGTCGTGCAGCGGCTTCTGTCGCCCGCACCGAGACTGCGATCACCGTGGCACTACACGTCCGGGCGTCTGCTCGCCGCGCTCGTGCTGAATGCGGTCCTCCTGGCGGCTGTGCTCGTCTGGTGGCTACGCCCCGCGTCGGTCACCACGCCGTCGGAGCCGATCGCGGCGTCGCCGGAGCCAGTCGCCACGCCGGCGCCGCCGGCGCCAAGCCATCGCCCGCTCGTGAAGCTCGAGCCGCTGCCGAGCACCGACGCGAAGATGGAAAAGCCGTCAGCGCCGTTACGAGAGCCGGGCGCCCCCGCCGGAGCTCCGCCGGCCCCCGCACCGCCAGCCGCGGCACCGCCGGTCGCGGCAGCGCCGGCGCCCGCACCGTCGGCGACGCCGTCTCGGCCCCGCTCCGGGACACCGACCATCCAGGCGGCGCCGCCCACGCCCGGCCCGGCCCCGCGACCGCCGGCGTCCCCCGAGACCTCGGGGCTCAGACTCGAGGCGCTGATCTATGCGGACACACCCGCTGAGCGGATGGTCTTCATCAACGGCCGGCGCTATCGAGAGGGCGACTCGATCGATGGCCGGCTTCGGATCGAAGAGATCCGCGAAGACGGCGTCGAGCTCAGCGATCAGGGTCGTCGCTTCACCTTGCGCGTCGCGCGCTGACCGGCGGCTAGTCTCCGCCAGTCCTGGCGCTTCTCCGGCAGTCCTGTCACAGCATCGCTTTCCGGCCGCCCCGACGCCGGCGTGCGTTTCATCATAGAAACTCAGTCGTTTCCGCCCAGGCCGGGAGCGCGCGAATTCAGTGGCTCGACTCTTGCACCTATAGAGTCGATTTCTGTGGAGGGACAGATGCCGCCACGTACCCGGAAGGCGGGGCTCCTCGCCGTCGTGACGCTCGCGATACTCCTCGCCACCGTGTTACACGCGGCCGCGCCCGCTCGAACCGTCAAGATCGCCGTGCTGACTCCGGGACTCAGCTTCGGCGAGGTCCTGACTGGATTTCGCGACGGACTCAGTCAGCTCGGATATCGAGAACACGTCAACCTGATCCTGGACGTCGAGGACACGAAAGGCGCCGGATCGGACGTGAAGGCCCAGGCCCAGACCTTGGTGGCCGGGAAACCCGACGTGCTCGTCACGGTCGGCACCTCCCACACGGTTGCGGCGAAGGGCGCGACGACGACGATTCCGATCGTGTTCACCTGGGTCGGGGATCCGGTTCGCTCCGGGCTCGTCGCGAGTTACACGTCGTCCGGGAACAATCTCACGGGATTGTCGGTGTACTCGGGGCCGCTGTCCGGCAAGCGGCTCGAGATCCTGAAGGAGATCGCGCCCGACTCCCGTCGCATCCTGTGTCTGGTCGCCAAGGAGAGTATCGCCGAGATCAGCTTCAGCCTCGCCCACCGAACCGCCGATCAGCTCGGGCTGGTCCTGATCCGCCGCGATGTCGCCACCCGTGACGACATCGTGCGCGAGCTGGGTGCCTTGCCGAAGGGCGCGTTCGATGCCATCTATCACGTGCCCTCCGGTCTCGTGACCGCTCACATCGGCCTCCTCATTGCGCGGGCGCGCGAGGACAAGATTGCGCTGATGGCCCACGAGGACGAGCTGGTCACCGCCGGCGCGCTCGCCTCGTACGGCGCGAACTATCGGCGAATGGGCCAGCAGACCGCGCGCGTCGTCGATCGCGTCCTCGCGGGTGTCGCCCCGGCCGAGATCCCGATCCAGATTCCCGACAAGCTGACGCTCGCCATCAATCTCGTCACGGCGCGCACGATCGGGCTCAAGCCCCCGCTCGCAATCCTCGAGCGCGCCGAGCGCATCGTCGAGTAGCTCCGCCGCGCCGATGCTCCCCACGATCGGCCCTCGTCTCGGAACTCTACGACGCCGACTCTTCCTGCTGCTGGCGGCCACGAGCGTTGTCGGCATCGTCGGCGTCAACCTCATCTGGCTGCCCGGCGCCCTGCGGGACGTGCACGCGGCCCGGAGCGAGCTCCAGCTGGTCGCGGTCGGCGGGGTGCGGGATCAGATCGACCTGTTCCTCGCCGACAAGGAGGAGGCGGTGACGACGGTCGGCCAGCTGTTCCGCGCCGCCGTCATCGACGGGGACCCGAAGAGCCTCGTGATCGTGGGCCAGCGGTTTCTCGCGCGCGAGCGCGCCTTCGAGGAGATCGGCGTGTTCGAGCCGCCGCGCACGTGGCGCTACCGTGTGTCGCGCCGCGAGGTGATGACGATCTCGTCGGCCGATGCCCCCCCGGCGCTCGACGCCATGCCCCAGGCGAACAGTGTCGCGTGGGGCGCGGTGATCACGACCGAGACGTCCGAGCCGTGGGTGACCGTGGCCACGCCGCTCTCCGGCGCCGCGGAGGGCCGGCTCCTCGTCGTCGGCGTGCTCAACCTCAAGGATCTCTGGTCGCTGATCGCCGACGTCCGGCTCGGCCAGGGGGGGCGCGCGTACGTGGTCGATCGCCGCGGCGGGCTCATCGCGGCCGACGACACCAATCTGGTGCTCAAGCGGCTGTCGCTGATCGATCGCCCGTTCGTGCGGACCCTGCTCGAGCAGGATCGTCCGGCGGGCGTCCCCGGCGCCTACACGAACGAGCGCGGGGTCGAGGCCATGGCGACGGGTCTGCGCGTGGACCGCGTGGGCTGGGGCGTCGTCGTCGAGCATCCTCGGGCCGTCGTGACGGCGGCGGTCGGGCGCAAGCTCTGGTTCTTCGCCGGGCTCACGGTGGTGGGCGTGCTGGTCAGCGCAGGGGCGGCGCACGTGGCGAGCGCGCGCCTGACCCGGCCCCTCGAGCGGCTGCGTCAGGGCGTGCAGCGCTTCGGCCGCGGCGAGCTCGACCATCGCGTGCCGATCGAGACCCCCGACGAGATCGGCGAGCTGGCGCTGCAGTTCAACCAGATGGCGACCGAGCTGGGGGCCTCGCACGCACGGCTCGAGGAGCGGATCCGCGACGCCACGCGGGACCTTGCGCGCCGGCAGCGCGAGGCCGAAGAGCTGGCCCGCGTCGCGCGGACCTTGACGGAAGACCTCGACGTGCACCAGGTCGCCGATCGCGTCGTGCAACCGGTCCTGAAGCTCTTTGCCGTTCAGTCGTCCGTGCTGTGGCTGCGCGCGCCGGACGGCTCGCTCGCTGCCGCCGGGATCGGCGGCCGGGCTCGCGAGGGATTTCGCCGCGGCGACGTCCTTCCGGGCGGCTCGATGGCGGCCCGAACGGTCAGCGAGGGTCGGCCCGTATGGACGAGCGACATTCTGGCGGAGCGCGGCCTCGGGTTGCCCGATTCCCAGCGCAGTCGGGTGCGGACCTCCGGCGATCGCGCCGTCCTCTGCGTGCCGGTCGCGGTCAACGCGCGCACGATCGGCGTGCTCTCGCTCGGCGACGGCTCGCCGCGCGAGTTCACCCAGGACGAAGTCACGCTGCTGCAGGCCTTCGCCGACCAGGCGGCCATCGCGCTCCAGAACGCGAGCCTCTACGTCGAGTCGCAGACCCAGCGGATCCAGTTGACCCAGATCCTCGAGTCGACCTCCGACGGGGTGCTCTTCGTCGGTCCCGACAGCCGGATCGAGGCGGCCAACCGTCGGGCCGGCGAGCTGCTCGGGCTCGGGGCCACGTGGATCGTCGGGAGCGAGCTCGGCGAGATTCTCCGCCGCGCGTGCTCGACCCTGTCGACCGAGCGTCTCTTGCTCGTGTGCGCCGGCGGCCTCGGCACGGCCCTCGCCGAGGGGGTCAGCGGTGATCTCGACGTGCCGAAGCTCAACCGGGTGCTGCACTGGGAGGCTCGCGCCACACGCGACGCGGGGGGCCGCACGACCGGCTTGACGCTCACGGTGCACGACGTCACGCAAGAGCGCGAGATCGCGCAGATGAAGAGCGATTTCGTCTCGTTCGCCACGCACCAGCTCCGCACGCCGCTGTCGGGGATCAAATGGATGCTGGAGCTGGCGATGGACGAGGAGGCGGTTCCGGACAGCGCGGCCGGCTACATGAAGGACGCGCTCGGCGCTTCGCAGCGCCTGATCCAGCTCGTCAACGATCTGCTCGACATCTCGCGGCTCGAGAGCGGCCGGATGAAGGCCACGGCGCAGCTCGTCGACCTGGCGGAGCTGACTCGCACGGTGCTCACCGATCTGAAGCTGCAGCTCGACGAGAAGGGTCATCGGCTGACGATGGAGACGCCCGGCGAGGCGCTGGAGGTGTTCGCCGACCCACAGCTCTTGCGCCAGGTCGTGCTCAACTTCACCTCGAACGCGATCAAGTATTCGCCGCGACGGGGCGACATCCGAGTGGCCCTGGCGCCCGAGCAGGACGTCGTGCGCTGGCAGATCAAGGACACCGGGATCGGAATCCCCAAGGAGAGCCAGCGCCACCTGTTCGAGAAGTTCTACCGGGCCGACAACGTCGCCGCGCTCGAGACCGACGGGACGGGCCTCGGCCTCTATCTGGTGCGGCTGATCGTCGAGCAGATTGGCGGCCACGTCGGCTGCGAGTCGGAAGAAGGCCGCGGCGCGACGTTCTATTTCACCGTGCCGCGCGCCCAGGCGGCCTCGCCCGTCGCGAAGCTCCCGTAGCGTTTCGCCCGCTTCGAAGCGCACGCGTCCGGCCGCATCGCGATAAGCTCCGGAGGCGTGGACGGTTTGGCGCTGAAGCTCGTGCTCACTCCCTCGCTGATCGGCGCGGTCAGCCTGGCCGGGCGTCGCTGGGGACCGGGCGTCAGCGGCTGGCTCGTGGGATTTCCGCTCACGTCGGGTCCCGTCGCCTTCTTCCTGGCGCTCGACCACGGCGTGG
>CAYVHH010000350.1:0-6137 GCA_964450175.1 uncultured bacterium
GCACCTGCGCGAACATGCGGCCGCCCGCCTGCGCCGTCTCGTCCAGCAGGTCGAAGTACGGCCGCCAGACGTCGGGCGCCGAGCGGCTGCTGAACATGCCCCACGTGATGGGCACGCCCGTGTCCACCGCGAGGTCGCGCAGCCGCTGCTGATAGTCGCGCGCGCGGTCGGGATCGCGGCCGGTGTCCTCGCCGGCGATCTCGAAGATGCCGGCGCCGAGGTCGCCCATCACCCGCACCAGCTCGCGCACCTCGCTCCACTCGGCGACGCGGCTGGCCACGGGCCGCCGATCCGCCGTCTCGTGGTTGCGCGTGCGCGAGGTCGTGAACCCCATCGCCCCCGCGGCCAGCGCCTCGGCCAGCTCGCGCTTCATGACCGCCAGGTCTTCGGCGGTGGCCGGTTCGGAGAACGCACGCTCGCCCATGGCGTAGGTGCGCAGCGCCGAGTGGCCGACGTAGCCGGCGTAGTTGATCCCCTTCGGCCACCGGGCGACGGCGTCGAGGTACTGGGCGTAGGTCTCCCACGTCCACTCGATGCCCGCCTGCATCGCCTCGGCAGGGATGTCCTCGGCGCGCTCGAGGTTGCGCACGACCAGGTGCTTCTCGCCGGACCGGCAGGGCGCCAGGGTGAAGCCGCAGTTGCCCATGACGACACTGGTCACGCCGTGCCAGCACGAGCACGTGCCGAGCGGATCCCACGCCACCTGCGCGTCCATGTGGGTGTGGCCGTCGATGAACCCGGGCGCGACGACGCGATGGCGCGCGTCGACCTCCTCGCGCCCGCGCGCGTGGATGGTGCCGATGCGCGCGATGCGATCGCCGCGGATGCCGACGTCGGCGCGGTAGCGCGGGAGCCCGGAGCCATCGACCACGGTGCCGCCGCGGATCACGAGATCGTACGTCATGGTCTGTGCTCTCCTCCGGCTACGCGGGCGCGAAGATGCCGGGCGTCGCCGACGGCGCGCCGGGGGCGACAGGGCTCTCCGCGCGCGTGAACGCGGGGTCGCGCTGCAGCACGGGCACCACGCGGTCCGCGAAGAGGCGCATGTTGAGCTCGGCCTCCTCGTGCGGCATGCCGCCGAACCCGAACTCGGTGACGAGATGATCGAGGCCGGTGAGCCGCCGCAGCTCGGCGACCTGCTGGACGCAGTCGTCGGGCGTGCCGGTCACCTGGATCTTCACGTAGAATTCCGTCGCCTTCTTGCGGAAGCTCTCGTCCTTCATCTTCGAATACGTCTTGGCCATCCCGCCGTAGAACTCGTAGCCCTTCACGTTCGCGAGGTGACCGTCCGAGAAGTGGTAGTGCGTGTCGATCGAGTCCCACTTGCGCGCCAGGTAGCACTCGGCGCGCTCCTGCGCCTCCGCGCGACTCGGCGCCACCGACACGTTGGTGAGGATGATCGGCGGACGCGGCGCGTGGCCGACGCTCAGCGAGAGCTCCTGGTAGCGCTGGATGTCCTGCGCGGCCTTCGGCCACTCGTTCTGCATGATGACGAGCACGCCGAAGCCGAGCTTGGCCATGATCTCCGCCGACTCCGGGCTCACGGACGACGCGTAGAAACGGCGCTCGGGGTGCGAGATCGGGCGCGGCCGGATCGACGTGCGCGGGATCTGGAAGAATTCGCCCTCCCACTCGAACGACTCGTTGGTGAGCGCGGTGACGATGATCTTCGCGGCCTCCACGAACCGCGGCCGCGCCTCCTCCATCGGGATGCGGAAGCCGGCGTATTCGACGCTCGCGGCGCCGCGCCCGAAGCCGAACAGGCAGCGGCCGCCCGACATCACGTCGAGCAGCGCGATCTGCTCGGCGACGCGGATCGGATCGTGCCACGGGAGCACGATGACGGCGGTGCCGAGCGTGATGCGCTTCGTGCGCCCGGCGTAATAGCTGAGCAGCTGCGTCGGCGAGGGCGACATGGCGTAGCCGGTGAAGTGGTGCTCGAGGGCGAAGAGCGAGTCGAAGCCCAGCGGCTCGGCCAGGTCGCCGAGCGCCATGTGCTCGGCGAACACCGCCGCGTCCGAGAGCCCCGGCTTCTGGAGCATGTTGAGGGCGACGCCGACTTTCATGATCCGCCTCCTCTCGTCTACGCGGCCGGCCTACGCGGCGCCGAGGCCGTAGAGCTCGGCCACGTTATCGTGGAGCACGAGGTCGCGCTCTTCCTCGGTGAGGTGCGCCGCCTGCTTCGCCAGCACCTCCTGCGAGTTCGGCCACGTGGAATCGCTGTGCGGGAAGTCGTTCGCCCACATGAGCCGGCGGACATTGCAGAGGTCCTTCACCTGGAAGGCCACCCAGTCGTCCTGGAACGTGGTGTAGACGTGCTCGCGGAAGTACTCGCTCGGCATCCGCGTGATCCGGCTGCCGGTGAGCCAGTAGCGGTGCCGCTCGTACGCGTGGTCCATGCGATACATGAAGTGGGGCACCCAGCCGGCGTCGGCCTCGACGCAGACGAGCTTGAGCTTCGGGTGGCGCTCGAACACGCCGCCGAAGATGAACAGGCCGATGATGTCCTGGCAGCCGCGGATGATCGACATGAACGCGTTGAGCTTGGGCCCGCGCGTCTGGAACGTGTCGCTGGAGCTCGTGAGGATGTGGAACGACAGCGGCAGCTTCAGGTCGACGGCGGCCTCCCAGAAGGGGTCGTACATCGGATCGTCGTAGTCGGCCAGCGCGGGGTTCCCCGGCATCATCACGCCGCGCAGTCCGAGCGCCTTGATGCGCTCGAGATCGCGGATCCCGTCGTCGACCGTGCGCATCGCGGTCTGGCCGATGCCGAGCAGGCGGTCCGGGTGCGCCGACGCGTACTCGCCGATCCACTCGTTGTACGCGGCGAAGCACGCGTGCTTGAAGTCGAAGTCCGGGTGGTTGCACAGCATCATGCCGACGGTCGGGTACAGGATCTCCGCGGCGACGCCGTCGCGATCCTGATCGGCCAGCCGTGCGTGCGGATCCCAGCCGCCGCGATGGAGCTCCTCGAACCGGATGCCGAACACGGTCAGCTCCTCGGCACGCTTCCCGGCCGCGGCGACCAGCCCCATCGGAATCGGCTTCGAGAGACCCTCGATGACGAAGAGATCGCCACGCTTGGGATCGTGCACGACGTGCGGCGCCCGATCGCGGAATTTCGCGTCGATCCGGTCGACGTACGTGTTGGGCGGCTCGGTGATGTGCGAGTCGGCGGAGATGATCGGTTTCGCCATGGTGAACTCCCCTCGAGGGTCTCGGTGCTCAGCGCGATCCATCGCCGCTGACCAATCGTTTGGTTGGTCCCGCCACCGTAGGATACCGACACCCGCCCGCGAACACAACGGCGCGGGGCACTCCCACGCGCCGCGAAGGGTGCGGCTGCCGCCTCGCAACGAGCTTCGTCGGGGCTCGGGCCGAAGACTAACCCCTGTTCATGATCGGCGCAATCACGCGGGACGGACTGCTGCTGCCACCCACGCGGCCCGTGTCCCCATCACCGAGCGGCGTGACGACGGTCGGAGTGAGAAGCCCGGACCCGTCGGAGTCGGAGCCGTCGCGCCGTCACCCGGGCCATGCGCGGGTCGCGCTCCACGCCGACCCACTCGCGTCCGAGAGACGCGGCGACCCGGCCCACCGTTCCCGCGCCGGCGAAGGGATCGAGGATGGATCCGCGCTTCGTACCGCCTTCGAGCACCGTCCGGACCACGGGTTCCGGGATGGCGTCCCAAAGGCTGTCCGGATGGGACCGCGGCAGCGGCAGCATCCAGCACAGCGTGGTTCCGCGCGGCCGCACGACCTGCCCCACCTTCCTGAAGCGCAGGAGATAGTTGACGCGATTGTCCCAGCGCTCCCGGGAGTCTGTCTGGATCCAGAAGCCTCGCGACTGCAGGCGCCAGCCGGTACGCCGCAGCCAGCCGATGACGAGCGCGTCCATCCCCACCCACTCGGCGCCGTCGTGACGATCGCCGATCACCAACCAGAGGTCGCCGTCGGGCGCGAGGACGCGCTTCCACTCACGCCCGAAGCCCACGGCCAGGTCGTGCGCGTAACGCTCGGCCGACGGACGACCCCGCCCTCTCACCCAGTACGGCGGCGAGGTCAGGATAATCCCGACGCTCCCGGACGGGATCGTATGGAGGTCGTGGCTATCCCCACGGAACAGGCGCAGCCGCCCGTCGCGGCTCTCGTAGCGCGTCATCGGCGGAGTGACGATCACGCAGAATGACGGCGTGGCGATCGCTGTCGCCGGCGTTGTCGGCATCTCACCACGACGTGGCCGGAGCAGTGTTGCCGGGGGTCTTTCAGCTCGGCGCAGCGCCCTGGGTGTTGACGTAGAGGGCGTAGAGCGACTGGCTCCCGCACATGAAGAGCCGGTTACGCTTGGGACCGCCGAACGCGATGTTCGCGCACACCTCGGGCAGCCGAATGCGTCCGATGAGCTTGCCTTCCGGGGTCCACACGGTCACCCCGCTGTAGCCGAGACCGCGGCCGCCCGGATTGCCGTTGCTCGACACCCAGACGTTGCCGTCGATGTCGCAGCGTGCGCCGTCGGGGCCGCACTTGATGCCGTCGACCATGAACTCGCTGAAGAGCTTCTGGTTCGACGGTTTGTGGTCCGCGCCGACGTCGAACACGTGCATGTCACGCTTGCCTCCCGGGCCCTTGTCTCCCGGGCCGGCGCCGGTGCTGATCACGTAGAGCTTTTTGTAGTCGGGCGAGAAGACGAGGCCGTTCGGGTTGGGTAGCTGGTCTTCGCTGACGACGAGGTCGAGGCGTCCGCTCGGATCGACGCGATACACCGCCGTCGGCAGCTCGCGCTTGAGGTTCGCGACCTCGGGCGGCTGTCCGAGCCGATGCTTGAAACGGCCCATCGGATTGCTGGGGCCGCCCGGCGCGTCGGGGGTGCCTTCGTACAACTGGCCACCGTACGGCGGATCGGTGAACCAGTAGCTCCCGTCGGGATGCGGCACGATGTCGTTCGGCGAGTTGAGTCGCTTGCCCTGATACGAGTCGGCAATGATGGTGATGGCGCCGTCGTGCTCGTACCGAACGACGCGCCTCGTCAAGTGCTCGCAGGAGAGCTGTCGGCCCTGGAAATCGAACGTATTGCCGTTGCTGTTGTTCGACGGCATGCGGAACACCTTCACGCTGCCGTCGTCTTCGAGCCAGCGCAGCTGCCGATTGTTCGGGATATCGCTCCAGACGAGATAGCGGCCCTGCCCGCACCATGCCGGGCCCTCCGACCAGAGCGCACCCGTCCACAGCCGCTTGACCGGCGTGTTGCCCTGCCGGTAACGGTTGAACAGCGGATCGATCGTGATCACGTCGGGATCGACGTACGTGGTCGGGTTTGCCTCCGGCGACCAATCGCGCGGCGGTGTCGTGATCGTGCTGGCCGGCTCGGCTGGTTTACCAGCCGGGGGCGCCTGCGCCCTCACGACGACGGGCGCGAATGCCGCGGTTCCCGCGACCGCCCCCACTGCGCCGACGAATGTTCGCCGCGTGATCAGGCTCTCGATGCCCATTGGTCCTCCTTGACCGGAGAGACGTGGCCGCGAATCGGTTCGCTGCGCTTCACGACGAAAACCGTATCAGATGCGTTCGGCGAGCCCCAAGGAATTCCCGCAATCGCAGCCGTAGTTGCGCGGGCTCAATGCCTGGATGGATAATCGCGCGGTCCTCACGTGCGCGGCCGTTTGACCAGAGCCCGCGTCCTCGCGTGGTCAGGAGGGAACGATGCCGTACAGAATCTCTCGGCTCGGTACCGTGGAAATTCGCAGCCTGGATCTCGACCGTGATCTCGACTACTACGTGAATGTCCTGGGGCTACAGCTGACCGCGCGCGAAGGGAGAACCGCGTACCTCAAGGGCTGGGACGAACGCCACGCGTACTCGCTGATCTTGACCGAGGCTGACCGAGCGGGAATGGTTCGACTGGCCTTTCGGACCGTCGATCCCGAGGACCTCGACTACTACGAGAAGCGTCTGCGGCAATTCGCTGTCGAGTACGACGTCATCCCCGACGATTTCCGGCGCGGCCGCGCTCTTCGCTTCACCGCGCCATCGGGCCACGTCGTCGAGCTCTACAACGAGATGGATTACACGGGCAATCTATTGCCGGCGGTCAACCCCGCCCCGTGGCCAGAGGGCCTCAAAGGAATCGCGCCTCCGCG
>CAYVHH010000351.1:0-6084 GCA_964450175.1 uncultured bacterium
GTCGGCGACTCGGATCCGGCGCTCGTACGGCTCACGGCGCCCCTGGCCGAGCTCAGCGACGACTACTGGCTGCTCGTCCATCCCGACCTCAAGACCGTCCCGCGCGTGCGGCTCCTGATCGACTGGATCCGCGCCGCGTTCAAGGACGAGAAGTCGGTGCTCCAGGGAGCGCGCGCGGTGCGCGCAGCAGGCCGGCGCGGGGCTGGGGCCCCGCTGGCCGAGACGCGCTCCTGATTCAGGAGGCAAGCCGGCGATGACGCGTCGAGCGATCCGGGCGATGGACTTCGGCCTCTTCTACTACTGCCAGGGACGCGGCGTCCCGCACGACCAGGCCTACACCGAGATGCTCGATCAGATTGCGCTTGCCGAGACGCTCGGATTCGGCGAGTGCTGGTTCGCCGAGCATCACTTCACGGATTACTCGCTCCTGCCGAGCCCCAATCTGCTGATTGCCGCCGCGCTCCAGCGGACCACGCGGATGCGCTTCGGCAACTACGTCAACGTCCTGCCCTTCCATCATCCGCTGCGCCTGGCCGCCGAGGCGGCGACCCTCGACAATCTCGCGCGCGGGCGTTTCGACTTCGGCATCGGCAAGGGCGTGCGTCCGGGCGAGTTCACCAAGCTCGGCCTCCACTTCGACGATGCGCCCGAGATGACGGAGGAGGCGATCGAGATCCTCCTGAAGCTCTGGCGCGAGGACGCCGCGTCACACGAGGGACGCTTCTGGCGCTTCCCGGAGCTGAGCCTGCGGCCTCGCGCGTTCCAGCGCCCCCACCCGCCTTTGCACATGGTGGCGAGCCGGCCCGCGTCGGCCGCGCGTGTCGGCGCGCGCGGCTGGCCGGTCGCGATGCACTTCACGCCGACCGACGTGGTGGCGCGCTGCGTGGCGGAGTATCGTGCGGCCGTCGCCGCACGTACGGAGGCCGCGGGCGAGGGGCCGTATCGACCACGGCTCCTGCTCTGTCGCGAGACCTACGTGGCCGAGACGGCGGCGCTCGCGCGAGCGGAGGGGGCCCTGGCGCTCCAGGGCTTCTGGTATCTCTCGTCCCTCGCCGAGCCACCGCTGCCGAGCGAATACTCGGACACGCGGCTCAAGGAGCTGACGGGCCGTGTCTGGGGCGGAAAGACCTATGACGAGCTCGCCGCGGTTGGCGGCATGCTGATCGGCTCTCCCGACGACGTCGCGACGAAAGTCGCGGGGCTGGAGGCGATCGGGGTCGACACGCTCCTACTGGTCTGCAGCTTCGGCGGGCTCTCGCACGCGCAGGTCTGCGGCTCGCTCGAGCGGTTCGCCGGCGCCGTGATTCGCCCGCGGAATCAGGCGCCGCCGACGTAGCGGGCGACGTGGTACGGGACATGGGCGAGCCCGGGACAGAATCGGCCGACCACCGTCGCCAGCCGCTCGTAGAGCGCCTGGCCCGGCGCGTTGAGCCGAGCCAGCCGCTCGCGCGCCGCCTCGGCTTCCCGGGCGAGCGCGGCGACGTCCACCGTCGTGAGCCGTCGATCCTGCACGACCATCCGGCCGCCGATCATCACGTGCGTCACGGCGCCGCCGTCCTCGGTGTGGACGAGCTGGTTGGTCGGATCGTTCAGCGGGATCCAGTTCGGGTGGCCGAGGTCGAGAAACACGATGTCGGCCTTGTAGCCCGGCGCCAGGCGACCGATCGCGCCGTCGAAGCCGAGCGCCCGCGCACTGCCCTCGGTCGCGGCCAGCACGACCTCGTCCGTCGTCACCCAGCGCTCGAGATCCGGACGCTGCGCCTTCGAGACGAGCGAGGCCAGCCGCATCGATTCGAACATGTTCAGGTTGTCCGAGCAGTTGGCGCCGTCGGTGCCAAGGCCGACGTTCACCCGGCGATCGAGCATCGCACGCATGTCGGCGAAGCCGTTGCCGAGGCGCATGTTGCTGCCGGGATTGTGCGCGACGGAGGCGCCGCGATCGCCGAGCCGGCGCATATCGTCGTCGTCGAGCCACACGCCATGGGCCACCGTGAAGTGTGGGCCGAGGACGCCGAGATCGTCGAGATGGGCGGTGAGCGTCTTGCCGTAGCGCTGGAGCCCGACGATCGCCTGCACCTTCGACTCCGCGACGTGCGTGTGCAGGCCGACGCCGTGCTCCGCGGACAGCGCCACGCAGGCGCGGATCAGCTCGTCCGAGCAATGGTGGGGGATCGTCGGCGCGACGGCCAGCCGGACCTGGTCCCGCTCGAGCTTCCATTCGCGGAGCGCGCGCCGCATGTTGTCGACGCTCGTCTTCCACGGCGCCAGCCGCAGCCTTTCCACGTCCTGCTGCATCGTGGGCGTCAGGACGTCCATGAGGCCGGGCACCGCCTCGAAGAACGTCCGGTCGGCGACCATCGGGGCGACGACGGCGCGCAGGCCGACGGCCGCGTAGGCGCTGCCGACGGCTTGCAGCCCCTCGACGCTCGGGGCCGGCCACTCGAGCGGCAGATCGTAGCTGGCCGTGCAGCCCTTCATCACCATCTCGACCGCGCCGATCTTCGCGCTGAGATGCTTGTCCTCGAGGGTCCGGCCGCCGCTGATCCACGGTCCGGCGGTGAGCAGCAGCTCGAGGGTCCAGCGATCCCCCATGCCCTTGGCGAGGTTGCCGTGGGCGTGGGTGTGGGCGTTGATCAGGCCGGGATGCAGGAGCTTGCCGCGCGCGTCGAAGGCGGTCGCATCCGACGGCGCCGCCATGCCCGGCGCGCCGATCTCCGCGATGGTGTCGCCAGTGACCAGGACGTCGGCGGCTTCGGCCCGACGGGCTCGCGCGTCGAGGACGCGGCCGCCGCGGATGATCGTGGCCACCGTGCCCTCCGTCAGCGACGCGCCTTCGCGTCCTGGATCGCGCGCCAGACGCGCTCGGACGTCACGGGCATGTCGAGGTGGCGCACGCCGAGGGGCGACAGCGCGTCGTTGACCGCGTTCAGGAGTGCCGGGAGCGCGCCGACCGTCCCGGCCTCGCCGACGCCCTTGGCGCCGAGCGGATTCACCGCGGTCGGCACCTCGTGCGAGTCGACGTCGAAGTGGGGCATGTCGTCGGCTCGTGGCATCGCGTAGTCCATGAACGAGCCGGCGAGGAGCTGACCCGTCGTCGCATCATAGGTCAGCTCCTCGTAGAGCCCCTGTCCGAGCCCCTGGACCACGCCGCCGTGGATCTGCCCTTTCACGAGCATCGGGTTCACCATGCGCCCCACGTCGTCGACGACGGTGTGGCGCACCACGCGCACCGCGCCGGTCTCCTCGTCGATCTCGACCTCGCAGACCTGCGAGCCGTTCGGGAACGTCACGGCCGCCGGCGTGAACGACGCCTCCTCGCTGAAGCCCGGCTCCATCCCCTGGGGCAGCTGGCGCGGCACGTATGCGGCGCGGGCGACGTTCGCGAACGTCACGCCCTTGTCCGTGCCTTTCACCGTGAACTTTCCCTCCTGGTGGATCACATCTTCCGGCGCGGCCTCGAGCAGCCGCGCCGCGATGCGGCGTCCGCGCTCGATGACCTTCTCGGTCGCGCGCGTCACCGCCGAGCCGCCCACCGTGAGGGCGCCCGAGCCGCCGTTGCCGCGCCCGGCGCCGATCGCGTCGCTGTCGCCCCAGAACACCTGGATGCGCTCGGGGGGCACGCCGAGCTTGTCGCTCACGATCTGTGCAAATGCCGTCTCGTTCCCCTGGCCCATCGACGTCGAGCCCGCGAACAGCGAGACCGAGCCGTCGGCGTTGACGCGCAGCTCGGCGGTGTCCGGATTCATCGCGGTATACGGCCCGCCGGCCACCTCGATCGGGTTCGCGATGCCCAGGCCGCGCAGCCGGCCGCGCTGCCGGGCCTCGGCGCGCCGCTTCTCGAACCCGGCCCGATCGGCCAGACCGAGCGCCAGATCCATGCCGCGCCCGAACTCGCCGCAGTCATAGGTGAAGACGAGTCCCGTCTTGAACGGCATCGCCGAGGACGGAATCAGGTTGCGGCGTCGCAACTCGATCGGATCGATCTTGAGCTCGCGCGCCGCCACGTCGATCACGCGTTCGATCGCGTACGTCGCCTCCGGCCGGCCGGCCCCGCGGTAGGGCCCGGTCGGCGTCGTGTTCGAGAACAGGCCGGTCGTCTGCACATGGATCGCGGGCGTCGTGTACACGCCGGCCACGCCGCCCACGTTGTTCGTGCCCGGCCCGGCGCTGCGCGGCGTGAGATAGGCGCCGATGTTCAGGTTGATGGCCACCCGAAGCGCCAGGAACTTTCCGTTGGCGTCGAGTCCGAGCTCGGCCGTGGAAACATTATCGCGTCCGTGCTCGTCGGTGACGAAGCCCTCGCGCCGATCGGACGTCCACTTGACCGGCCGTCCCAGCCGCTTCGCGGCCCACAGCACCAGGACGACCTCGGGATACACGCCGCTCTTCATCCCGAAGCTTCCGCCGACTTCGCCGGTGATCACGCGCAGATGGCTGTGCGGCACCTTGAGCACCTGGTCGGCGAGCAGGGTGCGGAGCCCGTGCGGCGCCTGGATGCCCGTGTGCAGCGTGTAGCGGCCGGTGCGCCGGTCCCACTCGCCGACGGCGCCGCGCGGCTCCATCGGCGCGGCGGCCACGCGCGACACCACGAAGTCGAGACGCACGACGTGGGCCGCGCCGGCCAGGCCGCGCGCGGCGCCGTCCTTGTTGCCGGCTTCCCAGACGAAGGCGACGTTGTCCGGCACCTCGGCCCAGACCGCCGGCGCCCCGGGGCGCATCGCATCGGCCGTCGCGGCGACCGCCGGCAGCGCGTCGTAGCCCACGGCCACGAGCTCCGCCGCGTCGACGGCTTGCTCCATCGTCTGCGCGACGACGAGCGCGACCGGGTCCCCGACGTGTCGCACCCGATCGCGGATCAGCGCCGGCCGCGGGGTCGTGAACGCCGGGGATCCGTCGCGTCGCTTGCGAGACTTGTCGGTCGGGAGATCGCCGAGCCCGTCAGCCGCGAGATCGGCGCCGGTGAGCACGGCGAGGACCCCGGCGGCGTTCCGCGCCGCCGTCGTGTCGATCGATCGAATGGCCGCGTGCGCATGAGGCGAGCGCACGACGACGGCATAGGCTTGATGCGGCAGGTTCACGTCGTCCGAGTAGCGGCCGAATCCCTGCAGCAGACGCGGGTCCTCGACGCGGCGTACCGACTGTCCGATGGCGAATTTCTCGACGGTGACCGGATTGCTCATGATGGTGCGGCAGTATACGCGAGGCGATGTGATACAAAAAGCCCATGAACGACAAGCGACGTCTCGTGCTCGGCTCTGTCGCGTTGGTGGTCGCGCTCCTCGCGGGCGGTCTCCTCGACCGGTCCGCTGCGCAGAACAAGCCCGAAGGGGAGATGCGATGGGCGCTCTACGTGACGCTCTCGCCCGTGTGGTTCGATCCGGGCGAGGTCGTCGGCCAGATCACGCCCTTCTGGGTGCTGTATGCGATGCACGATGCCCTCGTGAAACCGATGCCGGGCAATCAGCTGACGCCAAGCCTGGCCGAATCCTGGACCGTCAGCGCCGATCAGCGCGCGTACGAGTTCAAGCTGCGCGAAGGGTTGAAGTTCCACAACGGCGATCCGTTCACCGCCGAGGACGTGAAGTTCAGCTTTCTGCGCGCCAAGGGGTCGAAGATCCTTCACGACCGCGTCAAGGAGGTCGTGATCGTGAGCCCGTATCGCGTCCGCTTCCAGCTCCATGAGCCCTTCCCGGATTTCATGGCCTTCTACGGAACCATGGCGACCGGCGCGGGCTGGATCGTGCCGAAGCGCTACGTCGAGAGAGTCGGCGACGATGGGTTCAAGAAGAACCCGGTCGGGCTCGGGCCGTACAAGTTCGTGAGCCACAACCCCGGGATCGAGCTCGTCATGGACGCCTTCGAGGGCTACTGGCGCAAGATGCCGTCCGTGAAGCGTCTGGTCTACAAGGTGGTCCCGGAATCCACGACGCGCGTGGCGATGCTCAAGCGCGGCGAGGTGGACATCGCCTATCTCCTCGAGGTCCCGCAGGCGCAGGAGCTCAAGCGCGATCCCAACATCAAGCTGGCGTTCTCCGGCGGGATCGCCATCTTCTTCCTCGACTTCCTCGACCAGTGGGATCCGAA
>CAYVHH010000352.1:0-8070 GCA_964450175.1 uncultured bacterium
CGGTGGCACGACGAACCTCGGCCACGACCTCGTCAGCCGAGCGGGGATGGTCGGCGCAAGCCGGTCCGGCCGTCAACGCCAGGACGGCGAGCGCAAAGAGTCCAGAGAGACGCCGCATGGCCACGAAGCATACACGAGGCGCCCGTCAAGGAACGCGCCCGTCCCTCTGGCGACGCGCGCTAGACGACGACCGTCCTCGACGATACGCACCACTATCGGATTCCGCGGTATGCTGGCGGCGAACCCGGAACGGTGGGCGTCATGAGGGGGCCCGAGTGCAGGGAGAAAGCGAAGCAATTCCGGAAGCTAGCGCGCGCCGTAGTGGTGGAAGTCGTCGCCTGGTCGTCATCGTTTTCGGTCTCGCCTGCCTCATCGCCGCCGGCTCCTGGATCGCCTACGGCCGCCAGGCCAAGACGCAGCAACAGGCGAAGGCAACCGGTGGGACCGCCGCCGCGCCGCCTGCGCGCGTGGTTCCTGTCGTCGTCTCGCCAGTCCGCACCGGCGATCTGAACGTCTACCTCACGGCCCTCGGCTCGGTCACCCCGCTCAACACCGTCACATTGAAGAGCCGGGTCGACGGCCAGCTGATGAAGACCTACTTCACGGAAGGTCAGGTCGTGCACGCCGGTGACCTGCTGGCCGAGATCGACCCCCGCCCCTTCCAGGCCCAGCTCGTCCAGGCCGAGGGGCAGCTCGCGCGCGATCAGGCCAACCTCGCGAACGCGCGGCTCGACCTCGAGCGCTATCAGCGGCTGGCGCAGCAGGAAATGATCGCGCGCCAGCAGCTCGACACGCAGCAGATGGTCGTCAACCAGGCCGAAGCGTCGATCAAGGTGAACGCAGGGCTGATCGACGCGATCAAGCTCCAGCTCACGTACTGCCGGATCACGGCGCCGATCACCGGCCGGGTCGGCCTGCGGCTGGTCGACCCGGGCAACGTCGTGAAGGCGGCGGACACCGGCGGCCTCGTCGTCATCACGCAGCTCGAGCCGATCGCGCTCGTGTTCAGCGTGCCCGAGGACAGCCTGCAACCGATCCTGCGGCGCTTCCGCGCGGGCAGCAAGGTTCCCGTCGACGCGTTCGACCGCGAGGGCCGCACGAAGATCGCGACGGGCACTCTGGTGGCGATCGACAACCAGATCGATCCGACGACCGGTACCGTGCGGCTGAAGGCGGCGTTCGCGAACACCGACGACGTGCTGTACCCGAACCAGTTCGTGAACGCCCGGGTGCTGATCGACGTGCTGCACGACGCGGTGCTAGCGCCCGCGGAGGCGATCCAGCGCGGGCCGCAGGGCGCGTACGTCTACGTGGTCAAGCCTGACAAGGTCGTCCAGATGCGCCGCGTGCAGCTCGGGCCGAGCGAGGGCTCGACCGTCGCGGTCCGCGACGGTGTCACGGACAAGGAGGCGCTCGTCGTGGACGGCGCCGAGAAAGTCCAGGACGGCGCGCGGGTCGAGGCGACGGTGCGCAAGGCGGCTCCCACCGGCGCGCCGGCCGCGGCCGCGCCGGGCGCCAGAACGCCGAATCCGGCGGCGCGCCCGCTCCGGCCGGGAGCGTGAACCTCTCCCGCCAGTTCATCGTCCGGCCGGTCGCGACGTCGCTTCTGACGGCGGCGATCGTGCTGGCGGGCTTGGTAGCGTACCGGCAGCTGCCCGTCGCCGCGCTGCCGCAGGTCGACTACCCGACGATCCAGATCGTGACGTTCTATCCCGGCGCGAGCCCCGACGTCATGGCGTCGGGCGTCACCGCGCCGCTCGAGCGGCAGTTCGGCCAGCTCCCGGGCCTCAAGCAGATGACGTCGATCAGCTCGAGCGGGTCGTCGATCGTGACGTTGCAGTTCGATCTGGCGCTGTCGATCGACGTCGCCGAGCAGCAGGTGCAGGCGGCCATCAACGCGGCCGCGACCTTCCTGCCCCGCGACCTGCCGAATCCGCCCGTCTACAGCAAGGTGAACCCGGCCGACGCGCCGGTCCTGACGCTCGCGGTCACATCGAGCTCCCTGCCGCTCACGGCCGTCGAGGACCTCGCCGACACCCGGCTCGTGCAGAAGATCGCCCAGCTCCCGGGCGTGGGCCTCGTCACCCTGTCCGGAGGCCAGAAGCCGGCGGTGCGCATCCAGGTGAACCCGGCCCGGCTCGCCGCCAACGGCCTCACGATGGAGGACGTGCGCGCAGCCGTCGCCGCCGCCAACGTCAACCAGGCGAAGGGAAGCCTCGACGGCCCGTTCCAGTCGTTCACGATCGCTGCCAACGATCAGATCCTACAGAGCAAGCAATATCAGGCGCTCGTGATCGCCTACCGCAACAACGCGCCGCTCCTGCTCTCGGACGTGGCCGACGTGATCGACGGTGCCGAGAACATCCGCCAGGCCGCGTGGATGGGCGACCGGCCGGCGATCATCGTCAACATCCAGCGCCAGCCGGGCGCCAACCTGATCGAGGTCGTCGATCGGGTCAAGCGGCTCCTGCCACAGCTCCAGAGCGCGCTTCCCTCGGCGGTGCAGGTCACGGTGCTGACCGACCGCACGACGACGATCCGCGCCTCGGTCCACGACGTCCAGTTCGAGCTGATGCTGGCCGTCGTCCTGGTCGTCCTCGTCATCTTCGTATTCTTGAGATCGGCCGCGGCGACGTTCATCCCGGGCATCACGGTGCCGGTGTCGATCGTGGGGACGTTCGCGGTCATGTACGGGCTCGGCTTCAGCTTGAACAACCTCTCGCTGATGGCGCTGACCATCTCCACCGGCTTCGTCGTGGACGACGCGGTCGTGATGATCGAGAACATCAGCCGCTATATCGAGGAGGGCGAGCCGCCGCTGCAGGCCGCCTTCGTCGGCTCGGCCCAGATCGGCTTCACGATCCTGTCCTTGACCGTCTCGCTGATCGCCGTGCTGATCCCGCTCCTCTTCATGGGCGACATCGTGGGCCGGCTGTTCCGCGAGTTCGCGCTGACGCTCGCGGCCGCGATCCTCGTGTCGGCGGTCGTCTCGCTGACGTTGACGCCGATGCTGTGCGCCAAGCTCCTCAAGCCGGTGGCCGACCGGCGGCCCGGCGCCTTCGCGCGCGCCGCCGAACGGCAGTTCGACCACCTGGTCGCCTTCTACGGCCGCACCTTGCGCTGGGTACTCCGACATCAGACCGCCACCCTGGTCGTCGCCATCGGCACCGTGGCCCTGACGCTCATGCTCTACGTCGCCGTGCCCAAGGGGTTGTTTCCGATCCAGGACACGGGCGTCATCCTCGGCATCTCCGAGGCGCCGCAGAACATCTCGTTCGACGCGATGGCCGAGCGCCAGCAGGCACTCGGCCGCGTGATCTTGCAAGACGCGGCCGTCGCCAGCATCTCGTCGTTCATCGGCATCGACGGCACGAACACGACGCTCAACAGCGGCCGCATCCAGATCACCCTGAAGCCGCTGGCCGAGCGCGGCGAGAGCGTCGGCGACGTGATCAGCCGGCTGCGGCCGGCGCTCGCCAAGGTCGACGGGATCACGCTCTATCTCCAGCCGGTGCAGGACCTGACCGTCGAGAACCGCGTGAGCCGCACGCAGTTCCAGTACAGCCTGGAGGATCCCGACGAGGAGGAGCTGCGCGTCTGGGCGCCGAAGTTCGTGGCGCGACTGCGCGAGCTGCCCGAGCTGCACGACGTCGCGACCGACCAGCTGGATCAGGGCTTGCAAGCGCGGGTGCAGATCGACCGCGCCACCGCCTCGCGCCTGGGCATCACGCCCCAGATGATCGTCGACGCGCTCTACAACGCGTTCGGCCAGCGCCAGATCTCGACCGTCTTCACGCAGCTGAACCAGTACCGCGTGGTGCTCGAGGTGCTCCCCGAGTTCCGGTCGGACCCGTCCGTCCTGGACCGTGTTTACTTGCGCTCCTCCACCGGCGGCCAGGTGCCGCTCTCGACCCTGGCCAGGATCGAGCAGCGCGCGACCGCGCTCGCGGTGAGCCATCAGGGCCAGTTCCCGGCGGTCACGGTGTCCTTCAACCTGGCGCCGGGCGTCTCGCTGGGCGCAGCGGTGAAGTCGATCGACCGGATCACGCGCGAGCTGGGCATGCCGCCGAGCATCCAGACTGGATTCCAGGGCGCCGCGCGCGCCTTCCAGGCCTCGCTGGCCAACCAGCCGTTCCTGATCCTGGCGGCGATCGTCACCGTCTATATCGTCCTCGGCGTGCTGTACGAGAGCTGGATCCACCCGATCACGATCCTCTCGACTCTGCCGTCGGCGGGCCTCGGCGCGTTGCTGGCACTCCTCCTGGTGCGCCTCGACCTGTCCGTGATCGCGCTCATTGGAATCATCCTCCTGATCGGGATCGTCATGAAGAACGCGATCATGATGATCGACTTCGCGCTCGACGCGCAGCGCTCGCAGGGACGCCCGGCGCGCGAGGCGATCGAGCAGGCTTCGCTCCTCCGGTTCCGCCCGATCATCATGACGACGATGGCGGCGTTGCTCGGCGGCGTGCCGCTGGCGTTCGGCCACGGCGTGGGCTCCGAGCTCCGCGAGCCGCTCGGCGTCGCGATCGTGGGCGGCCTCATCGTGAGCCAGGTGCTCACGCTCTACACCACGCCGGTCATCTATCTGGCGTTCGATGGTCTCGCCGAGCGTCTCGGCCGACGGCGGCGCGCCCCCGAGCGCCGGCACGCGGCGCAGCCCGCGACCGCGCCATGAGCCTCTCCAGTCCCTTCGTCCGCCGGCCGGTCGGCACGACACTGCTGACGATCGCCCTCGTCATCGCCGGGGCGATCTCGTTCCGGCTGCTGCCGGTCGCGCCGCTGCCGCAAGTCGACTTCCCGACGATCTCGGTCGTCGCCGGGCTGCCGGGCGCGAGCCCGGCGACGATGGCCTCGGCCGTCGCAACGCCGCTCGAGCGGCAATTCGGACGCATCGCGAACATCACGGAGATGACGTCCGTCAGCTTCCTGGGCGCCACCACGATCGCACTCCAGTTCGATCTGGCCCGTGACATCAACGGCGCCGCGCGCGACGTCCAGTCGGCGATCGCGGCCGCGGCCGGCCAGCTGCCACCGAATCTGCCGAGCCTGCCCACATACCGGAAGGCGAACCCGGCCGACGCGCCGATCATGATCATGGCGCTCACCTCGAACACGGTGGACAAGGGGCGGATGTACGACATCGCGTCGACCGTCCTGCAGCAGAAGATCGCCCGGCTCGACGGGGTCGGGCAGATCTTCGTCGGCGGGAGCTCCCTGCCCGCCGTCCGTGTCGATCTGAACCCGATGGCGCTGGCGCGGTACGGCATCGGCCTCGACGAGGTACGGCAGGCGCTCGCCGCCGCCAACGTCAACCGTCCCAAAGGCCAGCTCGACGACGGCCGGTTCACCTGGGAGATCAACGCCTCGGACCAGCTTCGCGAGGCGGCGAGCTACGAGCCGCTGATCGTCGCGTGGCGCAACGGCGCACCCGTCCGCCTGATCGACGTGGCGCGGGTGCACGCTGCCGTCGAGGATCTTCGCGCCGGCGCCGTGTCCAACGGCGAGACCGCGGTGGTTCTCGTCATTTTCCGACAGCCGGGCGTCAACATCATCGACACGGTCGACCGCATCCGCGGGGAGCTGCCGTACCTGCGCGCGCTGGTGCCGGCCGAGGTCACGCTCAGGCCGGTGCTCGACCAGACCGTCACGATTCGCGCGTCGGTCAAGAGCGTGGAAGAAGCGCTCCTGATCTCGATCAGCCTCGTGGTGCTCGTGGTCTTCCTCTTCCTGCGCAATATCCGCGCAACGCTCATCCCCGGCGTGGTGGTGCCGGTCTCGCTGATCGGGACCTTCGCCATCATGTACCTGATCGGCTACAGCATCGACAACCTCTCACTGATGGCGCTGACCGTCGCCACCGGCTTCGTCGTCGACGACGCCATCGTCGTCGTCGAGAACGTCATGCGCCACATCGAGCGCGGCGCCGCGGTGCTCGAGGCGACGCTCACGGGCGCCAAAGAGATCGGGTTCACGGTGCTGTCGATGAGCATCTCGCTCGTCGCGGTGTTCATCCCGATCCTCCTGATGGGCGGGATCGTCGGGCGCCTCTTCCGCGAGTTCGCGGTGGTGCTCTCGGTCGCGGTCCTCGTGTCGCTGGCGATCTCGCTCACGACGACGCCGATGATGTGCGCGCTGCTCTTACGGCCGCACGACCCGGTCCACCGGCCGCGGCTCGCCGTCCTGGGCGAGCGCATCTTCGACGCGATCACGCGCGCCTACGACCGGACGCTCACCGTCGCGCTCCGACACCCCGCGATCACGATGATCATCTTCCTCTCGACGTTCGCGGTGAACATCCATCTGTTCAACATCGTGCCGAAGGGCTTCTTCCCGCAACAGGACAACGGACGCCTCGCCGCCAACATCGTGGCCCAGCAGGACGTTTCGTTCGCGGCCGTCCACGCGAAGATGGTCCGGTACGCGGAAATCCTCAAGGCCGATCCCGCGATCGATACGGTCACCCTGTTCACGGGCGGTGGCGGTGGGCGCGGCACCACCGCGAATACCGGACGGGGGTTCATCTCGCTGAAGCCCCGCGAGGAACGCAAGATCTCGGCCGACGACGTCATCACCCGGCTCAGGCCCAAGCTCGCGCAGGTTCCGGGGGCCACGCTCTACCTCCAGGCCGTGCAGGACGTTCGCCTGGGCGGGCGCATCAGCAATGCGCAATACCAGTTCACCCTGCAGAGCGACGACCTGGAAGAGCTCAACACCTGGGCGCCGCGCCTCGTCCGGGCCATGCGCGAGATGCGCGAGCTCCGGGACGTCAGCAGCGACCAGCAGAATCGCGGTCTCGAGGTCCCGGTGGTCATCGACCGCGCGACGGCCGCGCGGCTCGGCGTCAGCACGCGCATGATCGACGAGACGCTCTACGACGCCTTCGGCCAGCGCCAGGTGTCGACGATCTACACGTCGCTGAACCAGTATCACGTGGTGATGGAGCTCGAGCCGCAGTACTGGGAGCGCCCCGACGCACTCTCGAACATTTACGTGCGGTCGACCACCGGCCAGCCCGTGCCGCTGACGGCCGTCACGCAGTTCCAGACGGGCACCGGCCCCATCCAGGTGAATCACCAGGGCCTGTTCCCCTCGGTCACCGTGTTCTTCAACCTGGCGCCGAACGTCGCGCTCGGCGACGCGGTCAAGGCTATCGACGCCGCCGAGCGGAAGATGAGCTTCCCGACCAACATCAACGGGCGGTTCACCGGGACGGCGCAGGCGTTCCAGGCGGCGCTCGCCAATCAGCCGCTGCTCATCCTCGCGGCGCTGATCGCGGTCTACATCGTGCTCGGCGTCCTCTACGAGAGCCTGATCCACCCGTTCACGATTCTCTCCACCCTGCCCTCGGCCGGCGTCGGCGCGCTCCTCGCGCTGCTCATCTGCGGGATGGACCTGTCCGTCATCGCGATGATCGGCATCATCTTGTTGATCGGGATCGTGAAGAAGAACGCCATCATGGTCATCGACGTCGCGCTCGACCTCGAGCGCAATCATGGTCTGGGCGCCCAGGAGGCCGTTCACCAGGCGTGCCTGCAGCGCTTCCGGCCCATCTTGATGACCACGATGGCCGCGCTCCTGGGCGCGCTTCCGCTGGCCCTCGGCATGGGGACGGGCTCGGAGCTCCGCCGCCCGCTCGGGATCACGGTCGTCGGCGGCTTGCTGCTGAGCCAGCTCCTCACGCTCTACACGACGCCCGTCATCTACCTCTACATGGAACGCTTCCGCGTGGCGATGGGCCGAGCCATGACCCGCACTCGCGTGACGCTAGGACTCCGCCCGGCAACCCAAGGCAGCACCCGCCCCTGACCGTCCGTGGTGAAAATCTTCAGGAATCTCTCGCCACCAGCGCTGGGGTGATCGTACAGTGCGGCGTCGGATTCCCGCCTTCGCCAGAATGGCGGACCGATGAACCAATCGTGTCCAAGACACATCAATGACCTCGTCTGGCCCCGCCCGCCTCACGCGTTGCCGGGCGCGTCGTCGCTGGAAGAAGGCTCGACGAAGGTGAAGCCGAAGCGACCCTTGATACAGAGATGCCCGCCGGTGACCGAGGCGTCCGCCGGCGAC
>CAYVHH010000353.1:0-4416 GCA_964450175.1 uncultured bacterium
CGCCGCCGTAAGCCAGATGTTCACGCTCAGACCCGCTCGATGATCCGTTTGCCGAACATCCCGTACGGCCGAACCATGAGGGCGACGATCATGAGCACATACGGCGCAAAATCCTTGGTGCCGCCGCCGACGACGGGGTCGACGTACCCCGCGGCGATGTTCTCGACGACGCCGACGATCAGGCCGCCGAGGATCGCGCCGGGAATCGAGTCGAGGCCGCCGAGAATCACCACCGGAAATACCTTGAAGCCGACCAGCGCCAGGTTGATGTCGACGCCGAGCAGGTTCCCCCAGAGGATCCCGCCCAGGGCCGAGACGACGCCGGTCATCGCCCACGCCACGCCGAAGTAGCGCTCGACGTCGATGCCCATGGCCATCGCGACCTGCTGGTTGTCGGCGACCGCCCGCATCGCGATGCCCTTGCGCGACTTCAAAAAGAACCAGCCGAAGCCCGCCAGGAAGGCCAGGCTCACGCCGGCGCCCAGCAGCTGGATCGGCGGAATGAACAGCGGGCCCAGCATGAAGGGCTCGTCGCGGATCGGCAGCGGGAGCGGCTTGGTCCCGGAGAAGATCGTGAACGGTCCGACGCCGCGCAAGATCGACGCCAGCCCGATCGTGGCCATGACGACGGCGATCACGGGCCGACCGATGAGCTTGCGCAGCATGACGCGCTCGAGCACGAAGCCGAACAGGACCAGACTGGCGATCGCCAGCAGGACCGCGAGCCACAGGGGCGCGCCCCAGACCATGAGGGCGCCGGCCGCGACGAAGCCGGCGATCATGACGAACTCGCCCTGCGCGAAGTTGATGGCGTCGGTGGCCTTGTAGACCAGCACGAAGCCGAGCGCGATCAGCGAGTACATCAGGCCGGTCAGGAGCCCGTTGGAGATCAGCAGGAAGAAGAAGCCGACGTCGTCAGACATGGGCCGCCGCCGCGGCGTCGACGTCCTCGACGCGGACGCGAGACTTCATGACGGCCTGGCGGCCGTCTTCGTACGTGATGGTGGTCTCGAGCTCGACGGCGCGGCCGCCCGAGTAGAACGCCTCGATCACCGGGGCGTACTTCTCGGCCACGAAGCGCCGCCGCACCTTGCGGGTCCGCGTCATCTCGGCGTCGTCCGCCTCCAGATCTTTCGTCAGCAACAGGAAGCGCCGGATTCGCGAGGACTCCGGCAGGGTCTCGTTGCCCTTGCGGATCTCCTCGCGGATGAGATCGCAGACCTCGGGCTTCTGGCTGAGGTCCGCATAGCTCGTATAGGCAATCCCCCGGCGCTCGGCCCAGTTCCCGACCGTGTTCAGATCGATCGCGATCATCGCGGTGACGAACGCGCGGTCGTGGCCGAAGGCCACCGCCTCGCGGATGAACGGGCTGAACTTCAGCTTGTTCTCGATGAACTGCGGCGCGAACGGCGTGCCGTCGTGGAGGGCGCCGACGTCCTTGGCCCGATCGATGATCACCAGGTGGCCGCGCGGATCCACGAACCCCGCGTCACCCGTCCGGAACCAGCCGTCGGGATCGATGACCTCGCGCGTGGCCTCGTCGTTCTTCAGGTAGCCCTTGAAGATGACGGGCCCGCGGACCAGCACCTCGCCGCGATCGGCGATCTTGACCTCGATGCCCGGGCAGGGCCGGCCGGCGGTCGTCGGGTTGGCCTCGTTGCTCGGCTGCAGCGACACCAGGCCCGTCGTCTCCGTCGAGCCGTAGACCTGCTTGAGGTTGACGCCGATCGAACGGAAGAAGCGGAACGTGTCCGGGCCGAGCGGTGCGCCGCCCGTCAGCGCCCACTTGGCGCGGCGCAAGCCGAGTTGATCGCGAATCGGCGTGTAGACGAGCACGTTGCCGAGCATGCATGCCAGGCGCAGTGCGAGAGGAATCGGCTTGCCGTCGGCCCGAAGGATCTCCGCCCGCTCGGCGGCCGCCCGGAAGGTCTCGAAGACCCACCGTTTGAGGGCTGGCGCGTCGGCGGCCTTCACCTGGATGCTCGTCAACATGTTTTCCCAGATGCGGGGCGGCGCCAGCACGGTCGTCGGCCCCAGCTCGCGCAGGTCACGCTGGACCGTCTCCGGGCTCTCCGGGCAGTTGGAGCAGAAACCCACCACGAGGCTGAGGAAGAGCGTGTAGGCCGCGTCGCCCGCCCACGCCATCGGCAGGTACGCGAGCGCATCGTCCTCGGGGCGGACGTCGTCGGCCTTGCGGAACGCGTCCGCGATGGCGATGGCGTTCGCGTGCGTCAGCATGACGCCCTTCGGGTTGCCGGTAGTGCCAGACGTGTAGCAGATGATGGCGACGTCCTCGGGCTTGCCTTTCTCCACCTCGGCTTCGAAATAGCCGGGGTTTCTGGCGGCGAACTCGCGCCCGAGCTCCTGGACCGATTGATAGGAGCGGAGCCAGTCGTGCTTGTAGTGGAGCATGCCGCGCGAGTCGTCGTACACGACGAGACGCAGCGCCGGGAGCTCGGCCCGCAGCCCCATCACCTTGACCACCAGCTCCTGGTCCTCGGCCACGATCACCGAGCACCCGGCGTGGTTCCAGACGAACGCGAGCTCCTTCGCGATCGAGTCCTGATAGACGGGCACCGGCACGCCGCCGAGCGCCTGCGCGGCCACCTGAGCCCAGTAGAGCCGCGGTCGGTTGTCGCCGATGACCGAGAGCCGCTCACCGCGCTTGAAGCCGAGCGCGGCCAGGCCGAGCGCGAAGTCGCGGACCTCGTCGTGATACTGGCGCCACGTCCAGGTCTGCCAGATCCCACGGTCCTTCTCGCGGATCGCCGGCTTGTCGTGGAGGTCACGCGCGTTACGCTGCAGCAGTCGGGCGAGCGTCGTTTCAACCACCGGAACCTCCCGGGGCGTCGGTCTTGGTCTCTCCGAGGTACGCTTTGATCACGCGCGGGTTGGCCCGAACCTCGTCGGGCGTGCCGTCGGCGATCTTCTGGCCCATGTCCAGCACCGCGACGCGGTCGGAGATGTCCATGACCACGCCCATGTCGTGCTCGATCAGGATCACGGTGACGCCCCACTCCTCGTTCACATCGAGGATGAAGCGCGCCATGTCCTCCTTCTCCTCGTGATTGCATCCGCCCATCGGCTCGTCGAGCAACAGGATCTTCGGGTCGAGCGCGAGGGCGCGGCCGAGCTCGACGCGCTTTTGGAGACCGTAGGCGAGCGAGCCGGTCGGCCGGCGGCGAAGGTCCTGGATTCTCAGGAAGTCGATGATGTCCTCGACGCGCCGCCGGTGGGCGACCTCTTCCTTCTGCGCGAACCCCCAGTAGGCGAAGGCGCCCAGCACCCCGGTCTTCATGTGGACGTGGCGGCCGAGGAGCAGGTTGTCGAGGACGGTCATACCGCGGAACAGCGCGATATTCTGGAAGGTTCGGGCGATGCCGAGCTCGGCGATCTTGCTCGGGGCCAGGTCGGTCACGTCCCGGTCCTCGAGGACGATGCGGCCGGTGTCGGGATGGTAAAAGCCGCTGATCATGTTGAGAACCGTGGTCTTGCCGGCGCCGTTGGGCCCGATGACCGAGAGGATCTCGCCCTTCTGGGCTTCGAGGGAGACGCGGGTGACGGCCTGGACCCCGCCGAATGCCTTGGACGCCTCGCGGATTTCCAGGAGCGCGCTCATGAGAGCCACCGCTTTCGTCGTCGGTAGTGCTTCACGTCCCGATAGCTCTTCCTCTGGCCTACACCCGTCAAACCCAGATAGAACTCCTTGATGTCCTCGTTCTGGCTGATCGTCCGGGCATCCCCATCCAGTACGATCCGGCCATTCTCCATAACATAGCCATGTTGAGCAACCTGTAATGCCATGGTCGCGTTCTGCTCGGCCAACAGCACCGCGACCCGCTCCTCGCGGTTGAGCCGCGCAACAATCTCATAGATTTCGGTCACGAGCTTCGGCGCCAGGCCCATGGACGGCTCGTCCAGGAGCATCAAGGTCGGTCGCGCCATCAGCGCGCGGCCGATCGCCACCATCTGCTGCTCGCCGCCCGAGATGTAGCCGGCCTTGAACGCGCGCCGCTCGATCAGCCGTGGGAAATAATGGTAGACGCGCTCGAGATCGCTGCGCGTGGACTGGCCGTTGCGGCGCGTGTAAGCGCCGGTGAGGAGATTGTCCTCGACCGTCAGGTGCTCGAAGACGTGCCGTCCCTCCATGACCTGCACGACACCGCGCTTCACGACCTCGGACGGGTCGTGCCGGTGGATCATCTGGCCCTGCAGCTCGATCGTGCCCTTCGTCACCTCGCCGCGCTCCGTGCGCAAGAGACCGGAGATGGCCTTCAGCGTGGTGGACTTGCCCGCACCGTTGGCGCCGAGGAGCGCGACGACGCCCCCCTCGGCGACCGCGAGCGACACGCCTTTCAACACGAGGATCACGTGGTCGTAGATGACCTCGATGTTGTTCACCGCCAGGAGCGGCCG
>CAYVHH010000354.1:0-23474 GCA_964450175.1 uncultured bacterium
CTTCGTGCGTCGGACCGGTCAACGAAGTCGGCCGCAAGGCCAAGAGAACGGCGCAGGCGCTCCTGCGCGCGCTGACCGACTGAGGCCTCGTGGCCGGCCACTCGCTCGACGATCTCCGTCGTGTCATCCGCCGCATCGAGACCCGGCGCCCGAAGCGTTCCGCCCCTCAGCCGGTCGAAGAGGTGCTCGGCGGTGAGCTGGTCGATACCGGTGAGGGAACGCTCCTGGTGGTGCGCCGCGAGTTTCCCCTCTCACACCAGCACGGGCGTCGGACGCTCGGCGCCGTGCTCGAGGCGCCCCTCGATCTCCTGAGCGCAGTCGCGCGCGCCGAGCGCCCGGTCGAGGACGCGCGGCGGCTCCTTTTCCTCGACGCCGAGACGACCGGGCTCGCCGGTGGCACCGGCACGTATGCGTTCCTGGTCGGAGCCGCCTGGCTCGAGGACGACCGCCTCGTGCTCACGCAGCACTTCATGCGCGATTTCGACGAGGAGCCGGCGCTGCTGGCGGCGCTGCGGCCGCTGCTGGAACGAGCCAGCGGCCTCGTCACCTTCAACGGGGCGACCTTCGACCTGCCGCTGCTCGAGACACGCTTTCTCATGACGCGTCGTCGCTGGCCGACCTTGCCGCACCTCGACCTGCTGCGACCAGCGCGGCGCATGTGGGCGTCGTATCTGGTCGACTGCCGGTTGGCGACGCTCGAGCGCGAGGTCGTGGGCCTCGCGCGTGAGGACGATATCGCCGGCGGCCTGATCCCAGCGCTCTACTTCGACTTCCTTCGGTCGCGCCGGGCCGCGCCGCTCGGCCGGGTGCTCGCCCACAACCGTGACGACATCCTGACCCTGGTGGCGCTGCTCGGCTGGTTCGGCAAAGCGCTGACGTCGCGCGAAGATCTGTCGGCCGGCGAGCTCGGCGGGCTCGGGCGGCTCTGGGAGCCGGTGGACGTCGAACGAGCCCTCGAGTGCTATCGCGACGCGCTCGCCGCTGGGCTCTCCGGCGCCCCGGCACAGGCGGTGCGCCTGCATCTGGCGAGGTGGGAGAAACGATTCGCCCGATGGGACGTCGCGTGCTCGTTATGGGAAGCGGCGGCGCGCGACGCCGGATTCGACCCGCGCCCCTGGGAGGAGCTGGCCAAATTCCACGAGCACCGTCGCCGCGATTTCGTCGCCGCCCGCGCCGTCGTCGACGACGCGCTGGGGCTCGCGGAGGATGCCGGGGTTTCGCCGCGTGTCCGTGAGGCGTTCGCCTACCGGCGAGCCCGCCTCGACCGTCGGCTCCTGACGCGCGGCTGACGTCGCCTCTCTTTTCCCGCGCGGTGCAGCCCCCGTCAGGGGACGGGGGTGAGCGGCGGTTTTCCGTCGAGGACGGCCAGGCAGTTGCGAACGGCCAAGGTCGCCATCGCGACCCGCGTATCGAACGACGCGCTCGCGATATGCGGCGCCAGCACCACGTTCTTGAGCGGGAGGAGTCCCGGGTGGATCTTCGGCTCCTCCTCGAAGACGTCGAGCCCGGCGCCGGCGATCCATCCCTCCTTGAGGGCACGGACCAGCGCGGCCTCGTCGACGACCGGACCCCGGGCAGCATTCACGAGCACCGCGGATTTCTTCATCAGCTTCAACCTGCGCTCGTTCATCAGATGGCGGGTCTCGAGCAAGAGCGGGGTGTGAAGGCTGACGAAGTCGGCCTCGGCCAACAGCGGCTCGAGCTCCGTCCGGGTCGCATGTAGCTCGCGTTCGACCGCGGCGTCGGCCCGGAAGGCGTCCTGGTAGAGAACGCGCATGTTGAATCCCTGCGCGCGCCGCGCGACTGCCCGCCCGATGCGCCCGAACCCGACGACGCCCAGCGTCTTTCCATGGATGTCCGCGCCCCAGAGAAGATCCCACTCCCAGCGCTGCCACTGGCCCGAGCGGGCGAAGTGGTCGGCCTCGACGACGCGTCGGGCCGCCGCCATCAAGAGGGTCCACGCGAAATCCGCCGTCGTTTCGGTGAGGACGTCGGGCGTGTTGGTGACGACCACGCCCCGGCGGTGAGCCGCCGCCACATCGATATTGTTGTAGCCTACGGCGACGTTCGCGACGACCTTCAGCGTCGGCGCGGCGGCGGCCAGCACCTCATCGTCGATCGCGCTGATGATGTGGCAGATCAGACCGTCCTTGCCCCGGAGTCGGCTGATCAGGTCGGCCTTGGACAGTGCCGTTTGCGTGCCGTTGTAGTCGACGCTGACGTCCTTGGGGATTATCCTGAGAGATTCCGCCGGCAAAACACTTGAAATTAATATGTTTTTGGCCAAAGATCTCCCCCCGGCATTGAATTCCCCTTGCGGCGGCTCGACCGCGCCCGTATAGTTAGCACTCGTCATTTCTGAGTGCTAACAGGCATTGGCAGCTGGAGGACGGTCAAGCCATCGCCCGCAGAAGGCTAGCGCAACATCAACAAAGCACCAAGGAGGCAGAGACACCATGAAGATTCGTCCGCTGCATGACCGCATCCTCGTCGAGCGGCTCGAGGAGCAGGAGGTTCGCCGGGGCGGGATCATCATCCCGGACACGGCGAAGGAAAAGCCGCAAGAGGGCAAGGTGATTGCCGCCGGAGCCGGGAAGGTCGGCGACGACGGCAAGAAGATCCCCCTCGACGTGAAGGCCGGGGACAAGATCCTGTTCGGGAAGTATTCGGGCTCCGAGGTCAAGATCGACGACAAGGAATATCTCATCCTGCGCGAGGAAGACGTCCTCGCCATTCTCGAGTAAGGAGGATCGCGATCCATGCCGAAGCAGCTCAAGTTCGACGAAGAGGCCCGGAGTGCTCTGCTCAGGGGCGTCAACATCATGGCCGAGGCGGTGAAGGCGACCCTGGGTCCCAAGGGCCGCAACGTCGTCATCGACAAGAAGTTCGGCAGCCCGACGATCACCAAGGACGGCGTGAGCGTCGCCAAGGAGATCGAGCTGAAGGATCCCTACGAGAACATGGGCGCCCAGATGCTGAAGGAAGTGGCGTCCAAGACCTCCGACATCGCCGGTGACGGTACGACCACGGCGACGGTCCTGGCTCAGGCGATCTTCCGCGAGGGCCTGAAGAACGTGACCGCCGGCGCCAACCCGATGGGGCTCAAGCGCGGTATCGAAGCGGCCGTCGAGGCGGTGACCGACGAGCTGAAGAAGCTCTCCAAGTCGACCAAGGACAAGAAAGAGATCGCCCAGGTGGCGACGATCGCGTCGAACAACGACAAGACGATCGGCAACCTGATCGCCGAGGCGATGGAGAAGGTCGGCAAGGACGGGGTTATCACGGTCGAGGAGTCGAAGTCGGCCGAGACCGTCCTGGACGTGGTCGAGGGCATGCAGTTCGACCGCGGGTATCTCTCGCCCTACTTCGCGACGGACGCCGAGCGCATGGAAGTCGTGCTCGAGGACGCGCTCGTCTTGATCCACGAGAAGAAGATCAGCGTGATGAAGGACATGCTACCGCTGCTCGAGCAGGTCGCGCGCTCCGGCAAGCCGTTCCTGATCATCGCCGAGGACATCGAGGGTGAGGCCCTCGCCACGCTCGTGGTCAACAAGCTGCGCGGGACGCTGCACACCTGCGCCGTGAAGGCGCCGGGCTTCGGCGACCGCCGCAAGGCGATGCTCGAAGACATCGCGACCCTCACCGGTGGCAAGGCGATCACCGAGGATCTCGGCATCAAGCTCGAGAACATCAAGCTCGAGGACCTGGGCCGTGCCAAGAAGGTGGTCGTCGACAAGGACAACACGACCCTCGTCGAGGGTGCCGGCAAGACGAAAGAGATCGAGGGCCGCATCAAGCAGATCCGCGCCCAGATCGAGGAGACGACCTCCGACTACGACCGCGAGAAGCTGCAGGAGCGGCTGGCGAAGCTGGCTGGCGGCGTGGCGGTGATCAAGGTCGGGGCGGCCACCGAGACCGCGATGAAGGAAAAGAAGGCCCGGGTCGAGGACGCGCTGAACGCGACCCGCGCGGCGGTCGAGGAAGGCATCGTGCCGGGCGGCGGCGTGGCGCTGCTGCGCGCGTCGAAGGCCATCGATCGTGTGAAGGCCGACGGCGACGAGAAGGTCGGCGCCATGATCGTGAAGCGGGCGCTCGAGGAGCCCATTCGCCAGATCGTCGAGAACGCGGGCCTCGAGGGTAGCGTGATCGTCGAGAAGGTCAAGAGCGAGACCGTGCCGAACCGCGGCTACGACGCGGACAGCATGGAGTACGTCGACATGGTGCAGGCGGGGATCATCGACCCGACCAAGGTCGAGCGGGTGGCGCTGCAGAACGCGGCGTCGATCGCGTCCCTGCTGCTGACGACCGAGGCGCTGGTCACCGATATCCCGGAGGACAAGCCGGCGGCCGCGCCGGCGATGCCTCACGGGGATATGTACTAGCTAACTCGGAGGGGGGCTCTGCCCCCCTTCGGTTTCGGAGGGGGCCTTGACGGCCCCCTCCGACGCCTCCCCCAGAACGGGTTACGGCGGCAAAGCCGCCGCTCGAACGAGGTCGACCTCGCGCTGGGGCTCGAAACGGGAAGACATGTGTTGGGGCTCGCGCGATGCGTGGGCGGCGGCCCGGGCCGGGAAAGGTCCGGGCCGTATCTGTTTGTCAGCGTTGACCTTGCACCGTTTCCGGATGTTTGATACGTTTAGGCGCTCAACTGGAGTCTGCGGGAGGTGAGGGAGAACTGCGACCGTACGAAGTCCTCGTAATCGTTGATCCGCGCCCGACCGATGAAGAGGTTGCTGCGCTGCTCGAGCAGCTCGGCGAGCAACTCAAGACGCTCGGAGGCGAGGTCACTAAAGTCGACAACTGGGGAAAGCGCCGGCTCGCGTACGACATCCGCAAGCAGCGGGAAGGGACGTACGCGGTGTTCGATGTGTCCGCCGAGCCCTCCATGGTGAAGGAATTCGAGCGACAGGTGGGCCTCAACGAGAACGTGCTGCGTTTCGTCAGCACGCGGGTTCCGATCCGCAAGAAGGCTCGGCCAGCTAAAACTCAGGAGGTAGTCGAGGAGGTCAGTTGATGGCGAGCCTGAACAAAGTGTTCCTGATCGGTAACCTGACCAAGCCCCCGGAGTTGCGTTACACGCCCAGCGGAACCGCCGTCGCCGACTTGCGGTTGGCGGTCAATCGCAACTACACGACGCAGGGCGGAGAGAAGCGCGAAGACACCTGTTTCCTCACGGTTGTCGTGTGGGGCAAGCAGGCCGAGAGTTGCGGTGAGTACCTCGACAAGGGCAGTCCGATCCTCGTCGAAGGGCGTTTGCAGACGCGTGAGTGGGAAGCCAAGGACGGCGGCAAGCGAACTGTCATCGAGGTCGTGGCCGAGCGTGTCCAGTTCATGGGACGAGGTCGCGCCACTGCCCCGGCGACCGTCGCGGCGTCGGCGGAGCCGTTCGCCGAAGAAGCCGGCTCCGGCAACGACGACGTCCCGTTCTAGGGCCAAGAAAAGGAGCGAGCCATTCCCCCGACATCCCAGAAGCCCGTCAAGCGCCGCCGGTTCGGCCGGCGGAAGATTTGTAAGTTCTGCGCGGACAAGGTCGATCTGGTCGACTACAAGGATGTGCGCCGCCTCCGGAGCTTCGTGAGCGAGCGCGGCAAGATCATTCCCCGTCGCATCTCCGGCAGCTGCGCGCGTCACCAGCGGCAGCTGACGCACGCGATCAAGCGGGCGCGCACGGTGGCCCTGCTGCCGTACCTGGCGGCGGACTAGGGCAGATCATGAAAGTCATTCTGCTGGACGACGTCACGAAGGTCGGACGCCGGGGCGAGGTGCGCGACGTCTCCGACGGCTACGCGCGCAACTTCCTGATCCCCAAGAAGCTCGCGCTGTCGGCCACTGCCGGCAATCTAAAGAACCTCGAGCACATCAAGCGGCAGCAGGACGCCAAGGCTGATCGCATCAAGGCCGACGCGGAAACGCTCCGCGCAAAGATCGAGGCTCTCGTGTACGAGGAGCGGCGGCAGGCGTCCGAGGAGGGCAAGCTCTTCGGCTCGGTCACGTCGCAGGACGTCGCCGATTTCCTCGGCACGCGCGGTGTCCCGATGGACCGCAAGCGAATCACGCTCGACGAGCCGATCAAGGCGCTCGGAGAGCATCTGGTCTCCATGCGGCTGCACCCGGACGTGACGGCCCAGCTGCGCGTCAACGTCGTCCGCGAGTAGTCGTTCGGTCTGATCGATCCCCGAGAGATCCTCGGGGATCGATCGTCTATCCACATCTTCATCCACCAGGTTTCGGCGGATATCCACTGGATGTCCCCCGGACATGCACCGAATGCGTCGATGATCGGAATTTGTTTGACGCGCGGGCCCGATGCGTTTGAGGATGCGCACGTGAGCTGTGGTGGCGTCCGCCCATGAGCGTGCCGATGCGGATCCCACCACACAACCTGGACGCGGAGCGCGCGGTGCTCGGCGCGATCCTCCTCGAAGGTCGCGAGACCTTGCCGCGGGTGATCGAGCTGCTCAAGGCCTCGGACTTCTACACCGAGGCGCATCGTCTGACCTACCAGGGCATGCTCGCGCTGTTCAACCGAAGCGAGCCCGTCGACGTGCTGACCCTGACCGAGGAGCTGCGCCGCAGCGACCAGCTCGAGATCGTGGGTGGCCCCGCCGCGCTGGCCCTGCTCGTCGAGCAGGGATCGATCTCCGCCTACCTCAACTCGTACGCGTCGATCGTCCGCGACATGGCGGTGCTGCGCGAGCTGATCCAGACCTCGAGCCAGATCATCGCGCAGGCCTTCGAAGCCAAGGAAGACGTGCAGACGCTCGTCGATGATGCCGAGCGAAGGATCTTCGGCCTCGCCGAGCGCCGGCTCGAAGGCAGCGCCTTGCCGATCGGCAAGATCCTCCGCAACACCTTCGAATACATCGAGCGCCTCTACGAGCGGAAGGAACACGTCACCGGCGTCGCAACCGGCTTCGAGAAGCTCGATCTGGAGACCTCGGGCTTCCAGCCGTCGGACTTCATTATCATTGCCGGAAGACCAAGTATGGGCAAAGCCCAGCCGCTCGACGCGAAGATCAAGACGATGACAGGCTGGAAGGGAATGGGCGAGTTGCGGCTGGGCGACGAGCTCGCGTCCGTGGACGGCCGTCGCTCGCTCGTGAGCGGGATCTTCCCTCAGGGTGTGAAGCCGGTGTTCCGCGTCACGTTCTCGGACGGGCGCTCGACCACCTGCACCGGCGAGCATCTCTGGCGCGTTCACTATCGCGGCTGGCCCGACGCACGAGTGCTGGAGACGTCACAGGTCGCGGAGCTGCTCCGGAAGAAGCGTTATCGGCATCGACTCTGGATCGACGCACCCTCCGGGGACTTCGGCCACTCGCAGGTATTGCCGGTCGATCCGTTTGTTCTGGGCGCGCTGCTGGGAGACGGATCGCTGTTGGGCAGTAGCCGGAGATTCTCGACCGCCGAGAACGAGATGCTCGATCGAATCCTCGAGCGCGCTACACCCGCGTTCGCGCTGCGAGCCGCGGGCGGCTACGACTGGCGGATCGTGCAGACCGCCGGTGCGCACCGCTCGGGCGTCGCCGGCGCAAGCCCGAACGGGCTCATGGAGGCGCTGCGAGGACTCGGACTCTGGGGGAAGCGCGCCGAGTCGAAGTTCATCCCTGACGTTTATCTGGACGCGTCACGCGCTGACCGTGTCGAGCTCCTGCGCGGCCTCATGGATAGCGACGGCTGGGTCGAGCGGCGGGGCAGGATGCGCTTCTGCTCGACCAGCGAGCGACTGGCCCACCAGGTGGCCGATCTCGTTCGCTCCCTCGGAGGCTGGTGCTCCGTTCGAAGCCGACGCACGACCTACCGCGTCCGCGGGGTCAAGAAGGTCGGTCGTACCGCGTTCGTGTGTAACGTTCACCACTCCGATCCGAAGGGAATGTTCCACCTCTCGGCGAAGGAGGACCGCGCGCAGCACGCGCCGCGTCGGCGGTGGCGACCGGTGTTTACCGCGATCGAGCCGGTCGGAGCGGCCGAGACGCAATGTATCGCGGTCACGCACCCGTCGCGTCTGTACCTGACCGACGACTACGTGGTCACACACAACACCGCGTTCGCGCTGAACATCGCGCAGCACGTCGGCATCGCGCTGCGGGGACGCGTGCTGGTGCTGAGCCTCGAGATGTCGTCGCAGCAGATCGTCCAGCGCATGCTCTGCTCCGAGGCGAAGGTCGACTCGCAGGCGGTGCGCACCGGCTATCTCACCTCGTCGGACTGGCATCGACTGACGGCGGCGGCCGGGCGGCTCTCCGAAGCGTCGATCTTCATCGACGACAGCCCCGGGCTCACGGTGCTCGAGGCGCGCGCCAAGGCGCGGCGCATGAAGGCCGAGCACGGACTCGATCTGCTCGTCATCGACTACCTCCAGCTCATGCGCGGTCGCGCCGCCATGGAGAGCCGCCAGCAGGAGATCTCGGAGATCTCGCGCTCGCTCAAGGCGCTCGCGAAGGAGCTGAACATACCGGTGGTGGCACTCTCGCAGCTGTCACGCGCGGTCGAAGCGCGCCAGGCGCGCGACTTCAAGCCGCAGCTCTCGGACCTTCGCGAGAGCGGAGCGCTCGAGCAGGACGCCGACGTCATCCTGTTCCTGTATCGTTCGTCGCAGTACAAGGAAGACTTGCCGCCGGACGAGAAGAACATCGCCGAGGTCATCATCGGCAAGCAGCGCAACGGTCCGGTCGGCACCGTGAAGGTCGTCTTCCTGCCGCAGTACGCGCGTTTCGAGAACGTCGCCGAGCAGCACCGGCAGCCGCAGCCCTTTTAGACCTTCCGCGCGGCTCGTCGTATGATGAGGCCCGTGCGCCTGAGCCGGCTGAAGCGTGCATTTCTCGGGAGCCCGCTCCCGACGGCGCAATCCCGCCACGAACGGCTCGCGAAGTCGACGGCGCTCGCGGTCTTCGCCTCGGACGCGCTCTCCTCCGTCGCGTACGCCACCGAGGAAATCCTCCTGGTGCTGGTCCTGGCCGGCAGCGCCGCGCTGAGCTACTCGCTCCCGATCAGCATCGCGATCGCCATCCTGATCGCGATCGTCGTCTCGTCGTATCGCCAGACGATCCGCGCCTACCCGCAGGGCGGCGGCGCCTACATCGTGAGCAAGGACAACCTGGGCGCTCCCGCCGGTCTGGTGGCCGGGGCCGCGCTCCTGATCGACTACGTGCTCACGGTGGCGGTGAGCGTCGCTGCCGGGATCGCCGCGCTGACGTCAGCCGTCCCGGCGCTGTTCCCGTACCGGCCGTGGCTCTGCGTCGCCGCGGTGGTCGGCATCGCGGTCGCGAATCTCCGCGGCATCCGCGAGTCGGGCAAGATCTTCGCCGCGCCGACCTATCTCTTCATCGGCAGTCTCGGCGTCCTGATCATCTACGGCGGGTTGGGCGCGATCTTCGATTTCCTCCCGGAGGCGCCCTACCTGCGGCATCCGCCGGGGCTCGAGGGCGTCGGGCTGTTTCTCTTCTTGCGGGCGTTCGCGTCGGGCTGTACCGCGCTCACCGGGGTCGAGGCCGTCTCGGACGGGGTGCCCGCGTTCAAGCCGCCGGAAGCGCACAACGCGCGCGTCGTGCTGACGGTGCTCGGCGTGATCCTGATCGTGCTCTTCCTGGGCATCACCTTCCTGGCGTACGACTTCGGCATCGGGCCGCGCCACGAGGAGACGGTGATCTCGCAGCTCGCGCGCCACGTCTTCGGCGGCGGCGCGATCTATTTCGAGATCCAGGCCGTCACGATGTTGATCTTGCTGCTCGCCGCCAACACGTCGTTCGCCGATTTCCCGCGGCTGTCCTTCTTCCTCGCCCGCGACCGTTTCATCCCGCGCCAGTTCGCGACGCAAGGCGACCGCCTCGTGTTCTCGAACGGCATCTTGATCCTGAGCGGGCTCGCCGCGCTCTTGCTGGTGATCTTCCGCGGCGATACCCACGCACTGATCCCGCTCTACGCGGTCGGGGTTTTCCTGTCGTTCACGCTCTCGCAGGCGAGCATGGTCCGGCGCTGGCTGCGGCTGAAGGAAGAAGGCTGGTGGTGGCGCTGGTGGCTCAACGCGATCGGCGCGGTCGTGACGGGCCTGGTGATGGTCACGATCGCCGCGACGAAGTTCACGCACGGTGCGTGGATCGTCGTCTTGCTGATTCCGACGCTGGTGGCGGTGTTCGTGATGGTGCACCGCCACTACGAGGAAGTCGCGGTGCAACTGTCGCTCGATGCCTTCTCGCCGCCGCCGCCGATGACCAACACCGTCCTGGTGCTGGTCGGCGACATCCATCGCGGCGTCATTAAGGCGATCCAGTACGCCCAGACGCTCTCGCCCAATGCAAAGGCGGTGTTCGTGGAAACCGACCCCGAGCGGACCCGCCGACTGGAGGAGAAGTGGGGCCGGTACGGGATGGGCGCGCCGCTCATCGTGCTGACCTCACCCTACCGATCGCTGCTCGGGCCGCTGACCAAGTACGTCGATCATCTGCAGAACCAGGGCGAGAATCACGTCGTCACGATCGTTCTGCCCGAGTTCATTCCGGCCCGCTGGTGGCAGCTCGGCCTGCACAATCAGACGGCGTTCCTGATCAAGGGCGCGATGCTGTTTCGCAAGAACGTCATCGTGACCGACGTGCCCTACCACCTGCGCCACTGAGCGCGCCACGGTCTCGACGCCTCGGCTCGTCGACCTGCGAGGGGTCGAGCCACTCTCTGGTACACTCGAAAGCCGCGTGATCACTCGATGAAGATCGTTCTCGCTCCCGACGGCCCGCTCGACACAGGCGGGACGCTCGCGCGCTACCAGCTCTGGGGAGAGGATCCGACGAACCGGATCGCCGGCGACGTCTTCCGTCGCGTGTTCCGGCATGGTGGGCGTCTCGTCCCGTACGAGGTGCGGTGGAGCGGCCCCGTGGACGACGTCCGCATCACGATCCGGGCCCCGGGGAGCGATGCCGCGATCGGGGCCGGCATCGTCGCCGAAGTTCGCCGGCTCCTCGGTCTCGACCTCGATGTCGAGGGCTTCTACCGGATGGCCAAAGCCGACCCCGTGCTGGCCACGTTGATCGAGCCGCTCTACGGGTTGCGTCCGACGCTCGCGCCGACGCCGTTCGAGATGCTGGTCGGATCGATCACGGCTCAGCAGGTCAACCTCTCGTTCGCGTTCGCGTGCCGCGCGAGGCTCGTGCGGCGGTTTGGCACGCCCGTGAAGGTGGGGCGAGAAACCGTGTGGGCGTTTCCCGAAGCCGCGCGGCTCGCGCAGGCGTCGGTGCGCGAGCTGCGCGCGCTCAAGTACTCCACGCGCAAGGCGGAGTACATCCGCGATCTCGCGCGCGCCGTGGTCGCCGGCACGCTCGATCTCGCAGCGGTGTCGGCGGCGGAGTCGGCGATCGTGATCGAGCAGCTCACGGCGCTCCGCGGGCTCGGACGCTGGACCGCGGACTGGTTTCTCGCCCGTTGCCTGGGCCGAGGGGACGTCTGCCCGGCCGGCGATCTCGCGGTGCGCAAGGCGTTCGTCCACTACTACGGACGCGGCCGGGCGCTGAAGGAGGAGACGATTCGCCGACGCGCGCGCGCCTGGGGCGAGCACCAGAATCTCGCCGTGCACTACATCCTTGCCGGCATGCGCCTGCAGCGTCCGGCGGTCGGCGGCGGGACGTGAAGAAGACCGGCGGCCTCAAGATCTTCGGTCAGCCCGATCCCGGTGTCCCGAAAGACGTCCACCTCGTCGGACGATACGCCCTCGGCATCGATTGGGCCGACGGCCATGGATCGATCTATCCCTTCGAGCGTCTCCGACTCGATTGCGCCTGCGGTCAGTGCGCCGGGCTCGAAGAGCGGCTGACCTCGGAGATGACGTGGCCGGCGGAGATCAAGCGAACCAGCGAGGGCCTGCGCGTGACATGGGTCGACCAGCACGCGAGTCTGTACCCCTATCTCGAGCTGCGGGGGCTGTGTCGCTGCGCCGGCTGCACCGGCGGTCACTGATGAACGACGAAGCGCGCAAGCGCTGGGTCTTCATCGGCATCATGCTGTCGATCTTCCTGGCGGCGATCGAGTCGACGGTGGTCGCGACCGCGATGCCGACGGTGGTGGCGAGCCTCGGCGGTATTCGCATCTACTCCTGGGTCTTCTCGGGCTTTCTGCTCACGCAGACCGTGACGATGCCGCTCTGGGGCCGCTTCTCCGATCTCTACGGCCGGCGGCCGGTCTACCTGGCTGGGCTCGCGACCTTCCTCGTCGGCTCGGCGCTGTCGGGCGCGTCCCAGAACATGGTGCAGCTGATCCTGTTCCGGATGGTGCAAGGCCTCGGCGCCGGCGCCCTCATGACGCTCGGCTACACCATCATCGGCGAGCTGTTCGGGCTCGAGCGCCGGGCGCGCATGCAGGGCTATATCTCGAGCGTGTGGGGTCTCGCCTCGCTCATGGGGCCGTGGGCCGGCGGTCTGCTCACCGACCACGTGTCCTGGCGCTGGGTCTTCTATATCAACCTGCCGTTCGGCGCCGTGGCGATGGCGTTGATCGGCTTCGCGTTGACCGCGGTGTCGCGATCGGCGCGCCGGCCGGTCGTGGACTGGGGGGGCGTGGCGCTGTTCGCCGCGGGCGTGTCCGCGCTCCTGCTCGGGATCGTCGAGGCCGGACGGGTGGGATCCTGGTCGCAGATCGAGGTCGTCACGTTGCTGGTCCTCGGTGTGATCGTGCTCGGCGCGTTCGTGGCGGTCGAGCAGCGCGCCGCCGAGCCCATCGTGCCGTTGCGCCTGTTCAAGAGCCGGATGATCCTGGCCGCCGTCGTCACCCGGTTCCTGGCCGGCATGGCGATGTTCGGCGCCCTCTCGTTCGTGCCGCTGTTCCTGCAGTCGGTCACCGGCGCTTCGGCCACGCGGGCGGGCCTCGTCCTCACGCCGTTCGTGCTGGGCTGGGTCGTGATGTCGGTGGTGAGCGCGCGCCTGGTGCTGCGGGTCGGCTACCGAAGCGTCGTCGTGATCGGGATGGCCAGCCTCACCGTCGCGTTCCTGTTGTTCCGGCGCTGGTCGGTCACACTTTCGTCGGGGAGCGCGATGATCGACGTCCTCCTGGCCGGTATCGGCATGGGGATGGTCGTCGTGCCGATGCTGATCGCCGTCCAGAGCGTGGTCGCGCGAAGCGATCTCGGCACCGCGACGTCGCTGACACAGTTCTTCATGTCGATCGGCGGCGCCCTGGGACTCTCGCTCATGGGTGCCGTGATGTCGCAGCGGCTCCACGCCGGCCTGCCGATGGTCGACGCGCTGCACGGCGTCTTCGTGGTGGGCTCCGCGGTCTGCGTCGCCGCGCTGGCGTCCGCGTTCATGGTGCCGGCCGGGCGCGCCCAGGACCTGGCGCGGAGCGAAATGCGCGGCGAGCCGACGCGTGTGGGAGGATGAATCATGGCGGGTGACGCGCCGCTTCTCGAGCGTTTGGCGAAGCTGCCGGCGGTGCCGGCAGCGGAGGCGTTGAACTTCCTGGAGCGGCTAGCGAAGCCACAGACCGATCCCGTGATCGGACCCCTGTTCGGCGTCGACGAGGACGGCGATGTCGGGGTGAATCCGCTCGTGCCGGCGGTTCTCAAGCAGCTCGCCGACACGCAGGACCTGACGTGCTACGCGGCGCTCATCGAGGGGCTGACCGGGATCTGGAATGCCGCGGTCCGCGCCGCCGTGGTGGCGCGCCTGCGTGCATCGGGCTCGCCGGCCGACGACCTGCTGCTGAAGCTCGGGGCGCTCTCGCCGACCCTGGGCTTTGCCGCCGAAAAGCCCGAGTGGGCGCGCGAGTGGCTTGCCGACCCGTTCACGCAGGACGCGCTCCTGGTGCAGCAGTGCGTGATCCGGATGCTGCTGGCGCTGCGTACGATGGCCGACGCCCGCGCCGCCGAGCTGACGACGACGATCGGTTGACCGAGTAACTCTCGACCCGGTCGAGAGCAGGGAGAGACGACGATGGCGATGGTGCCCGAAGGCTACCGTGATCTGCTGAGCAAGAAGTCGTTCGCCCACGTCGCGACCATCGGCCGCGACGGCGCGCCGCAGGTGACGCCGGTGTGGATCGACTACGACGGCACCCACGTCCGGTTCAACACGGCGCGGGGACGGGTGAAGGACAAGAACCTCCAGCGCAATCCGAAGATCGCGCTCTCGATCCAGGATCCCGACAACCCGTATCGATATCTCCAGATCCGCGGGCGAGTCGTCGAGGTGACCGAGAAGGGGGCCGACGAGCACATCGACGCGCTCGCCAAGAAGTACACGGGTCAGGATCGCTACGGCCCCCGGCGTCCCGGTGAAGTCCGCATCACGGTCAAGGTCCTGCCCGAGAAGATCCAGAGCATGGGATGAGCCTGGGCGAGTCTCGGGGGCGAGCGCGCGGATGATCCAGGTCGAGGAGATCGCGAAGGGCTACGCGGGGCAGCCGATCCTTCGCGACCTGTCGTGGCGGATTCCCGATCGCGAGCGGATCGGCCTGGTCGGGCCGAACGGTGCCGGGAAGACGACGCTCTGCCGGTTGTTGGCCGGCGTCGAGGAGCCGGACGAGGGGCGCATCGTCCGGCCGCGCGAGACGACGGTCGGCTATCTCCCGCAGGAGGCGGCGGGTCATCCCGAGGGATCGGTGCTCGCCGAGGTGCTCGCCGGCTTCGCGGACGTGTGGCAGGTCGAACGTGAGATGGAAGACGTCGCCGCGCGCCTCGCCGGGGCGGCTGGCGCCGAGAGCGCCGCGCTGACGGCGCGCTACGGTGATCTCCAGCACCGCTTCGAGGCGCTCGGCGGCTATCGGCTCGAGACGGAGGCAAGCGCGATCCTGAGCGGGCTCGGCTTCCGGCCGGCGGATTTCCCGCGACCGCTCAGCGAGTTCTCCGGCGGCTGGCGGATGCGCGCCATGCTCGCGCGCCTCTTGCTCCAGCGGCCGACGCTGCTGCTGCTCGACGAGCCGACCAACCATCTCGACATCGAGTCGCTCGAGTGGCTCGAGTCGTTCCTGGCCGACTACGAAGGCACGGTCGTCATCGTGTCGCACGACCGGTACTTCCTGAACCGGATGGTCACCTCCATCGCTGAGCTGGCGCCGTCGGGACTTACGGTCTATTCCGGCGACTACGACGACTATTTGGTCCAGCGGCAAGCGAGGCGCGAGCTGCTCGAAGCGCAGGCGCGCAATCAGGCCAAGCGCATCGCCGAGATCGAGCGGTTCATCGAGCGCTTTCGCTATCAGGCAAGCAAGGCGCGGCAGGTTCAGAGTCGCGTCAAGATGCTCGATCGCATCGAGCGCGTGGCGATCGAGGACGAGGCGCGTGTGATCCGCTTCTCGTTCCCACAGCCGCCGCGGACCGGGCGGCGGGTGGCCACCCTCAAGGGGATTTACAAGGCGTACGGCGACAACGTGGTGTACGCGGGGATCGATTTCGAGGTGGAGCGCGGCGCCAAGGTCGCGCTGGTCGGTCCGAACGGTGCCGGCAAGTCGACCCTGCTCAGGATGATGGCCGGCGCCCTGGCCTTCGACCGCGGGGAGCGCACGCTCGGCGCGCACGTCGCGGTCCACTACTACGCGCAGCACCAGCTCGAGGCGCTGACGCCGACCTTGACGATTCTCGAAGAGCTGGAGCGGGCGGCGCCCGAGCTCGGGCAGACACGACTGCGGACCATCCTGGGCACGTTCCTGTTCTCGGGCGACGCGGTGGAGAAGAAGATCTCGGTGCTGTCGGGCGGCGAGAAGGCGCGCGTCGCGCTGGCCAAGATGCTCGTGCGGCCGGCCGCGCTCCTCTGTCTGGACGAGCCGACGAACCACCTCGACCTCGCGTCGCGCGAGGTGCTCGAGGCGGCGCTCGCCTCGTTCCCGGGCACGATCGTCTTCATCTCCCACGATCGCTACTTCATCAATCGCATCGCGACGCAGGTCGTCGAGGTGACGCGCGGCACGCTCGTCACCTATCTCGGCAGCTACGACGACTACCTCGACGCCAAGGCGCGCGCCGCGTCCGCGCCTGTCGTCGCGCCCGCGCCTCGCCCTCGACCGGCTCCATCGGCCCCGCCGCGATCGGAGCCGCCCGCGCGCGCGCCGCGCCCGGAATCGTCCAAGCGCACCGGCAAGGTCGCGAAGGACGTGCGCGAGCTGCGGCGGCGCCTGGAGGACGTGGAGCGGCAGATCCACGCGCTCGAGGCGCGGCTCGCGGAGATCGGCGAGCGGCTCGGCGACCCGGCGTTCTATGCGGACGGCGACCGCGTGCGCGCGGTGTCCGCGGAGCGTAAGACCGCCGAGGAGCAGGTCACGTGGCTCATGCGCGAGTGGGAGCAGCTGTCGACGGCGCTTGCCGCGCATGAGTGAGTTGTACGAGCCGATAGATCCCGAGATCTTGCGTCGCGAGCGTGCGAAGGCGCGCGAGCTACGAGAGAGCCAGTGGTGGAAGCGGCGCATCGCCGACGGCGTGTGTTACTACTGCCGGCGGCGCGTCGGGCATCGCGCGCTGACGATGGACCATCGAGTTCCGCTCGGGCGCGGCGGACGATCGACGCGCGGCAATGTCGTCCCCTCCTGCAAGGAGTGCAACACGAACAAGAAGGCGCTGGTTCCGCTCGAGTGGCAGGCGTATCTCGATCGGCTGCACGACTCCTCGACCGACTGACCCGTATCCTCCGCGCGTGTCCGAATGATTGGACGTTGACGCGTTCCGCCGACGGCGGGTTCAATGGTTTCGCTCGCGAGCGCTCGAGCGAAATGCCGTGCACCCCGAACGAATGGAGGAACGCTCATGAATGGTGTTCGTGTCTCGATCATCGCGCTGCTCGTCGCGCTCGGATCGTCGGCGTCGTGGCCGGCGAGCGCTGCGCCGCCGTCACACACCGGAGCGACGACGACGTCCGCGCCCGACGCGGCGCCGGTCAACATCAACACTGCGGACGTCAAGGAGTTGATGAAGCTCGAAGGCGTCGGCCGCCGTGTGGCCGAGAAGATCGTCGAGTACCGTGATACGCACGGGCCGTTCAAGAAGCCGGAAGAGCTCCGGAAGGTCGAAGGCGTCGGCAACGGACTGTGGGAGCGGAATCGCACGCGGATCGTGATCAAGTAGCGCGGTTCGGTACTTTGTACTTTGGATCACGACCGACCCGGGTGTAGGATTGGACGAAATCGACCGGGATGTCACAGCGTCCCAGCAGCGTCCCCGCCGACAATTACGCCGGCGGCTGACGTGGTCGAGCCCCGGGCCGGGAGTCGGCATCCGGTTCTGGGTGGGTGGGAACTGGGCCCGCGTGGCGGCCTTGCCGAGAATAGGAGGTGATCCAGCCGATGTGTAACCCTACGGTGATCTGTGAGGTGGTTGCCTCCTAGGCAGGGTCCACGCTAGCTCGGGTGGAACGCCTGGGAGTCCAGGCGCCACCGGCCCCGACGGTCCCGCTTTCACCAGCGGGGCGGCGCGACGCGCGAGTGAAAGCAGTACGCGCCGCAGCCTCCGTCGGGGCTTTGTTTTTATGAGGGGGGAGGCCCCCCTCATGCGCCCCCGGCTCTTGTAGCGCTTTACGGCTCTCGTGACGCTTCCCCGGGCTCTCGTAGCGCGGGCCTGGGTTTAGTCGTGCTCCGCCGGGTTTCGTTGCGCTCCTCGGCGCTCGCTGCGAGTGCCGGGGGGAAGTCCCCGGCACTCGCAGCGAAGCTCGTTAGGCTTTCCGGACGTTGGCGGCCTGGAGGCCTTTCGGGCCGCGGGTCACCTCGAACTCGACCCGGTCACCCTCGGTGAGGCTCTTGAAACCTTGAGCCTGGATGGCGCTGAAGTGCACGAAGACGTCCTCGCCGCCCTCCTGCGTGATGAACCCGAAGCCCTTCGCGTCGTTGAACCACTTCACTGTTCCCTGTGCCATGACGTTCCCTCTTTCTCTGTTGTTGGAGCCTCAGGCTCCGGTGGTCCCGGCTTGCACCGCCGGGGTGATGCGCGCGGCACGCCGTCCCGGGGCCTGATCCCCGTCGGCCGAGGCGCGACTCAAAATCGGATGTCCCAGGTGCCGCTCGATCACGCGCAGCTGCTCGTGCTCCTCGGGCGCCGCGAAGCTTGTGGCGCGCCCACTCGCCTCGGCGCGCGCGGTTCGGCCGATGCGGTGAATGTAGTCCTCGGCCGTGTGCGGCAGATCGAAGTTCACGACGTGCGCGATCTCGGGTACGTCGATCCCGCGCGCCGCGATGTCGGTGGCGACCAAGATGCGATAGCGGCCGCTCCGGAATCCGTCGAGCGCCTCGCGTCGTTGCGACATCGAGCGATCCGCGTGCAGGCGCGTCACGCGATGGCCCGCCGCGCCCACGGCCCGTGCCACCCGGTCGGCGCGATGCTTGGTGCGCGTGAACACGAGCGTCCGGCCGAGCTCCTCGCCGAGAAGCTTCAGGAGGAGCGGCGTCTTGTCCTGGGTCGGCGCCTTGTAGAGACGCTGCGTGACCTTCGCGACGGGCTTCGCGATCGTGCCCACCTCGATCCTCACGGGACGGACGAGATGGCGGCGGACCAATGTCTCGACCGCGGGCGGCATCGTCGCGGAGAAGCAGAGCGTCTGCCGGTCGAGGGGAGTCACCCGCAGGATCCGCTCGACCTGCGGCGCGAAGCCCATGTCGAGCATGCGGTCGGCTTCGTCGAGGACGACGATGCGCACGGCGCCGAGCCCGAGCGACCGGCGCTCGAGATGATCGGCGAGCCGGCCGGGAGTCGCCACGATGACGTCCGGTTTCTTCTGGAGCCCTGCGAGCTGCGGCCCCATCGAGTCGCCGCCGATGAGGACGAGCGTGCGGACGCCCTGGGCGCCGCCGAGCATGACGAACGTCTCCGCGATCTGTAGGGCGAGCTCTCGCGTCGGAGCGAGCACGAGCGCGCGCGGGCCGGTGCCGGTGCCGGTGCGCTGCGCGAGCGGGGAATCCGCCCGCGTGAGGCGCTCGATCATGGGGATCGCGAATGCGGCCGTCTTTCCGGTACCGGTCTGAGCGCAGCCGATCAGGTCGCGGCCCTCGAGAATCGGCTCGATCGTCTTGGCCTGAATCGGGGTTGGCGTGGAATAGCCGGCGCGGGCAATCGCGTCGCACATGGCCGGCGTGAGCACAGAATCATTATCAGTAAACGAACAGAACATGAAGTTGGAACACCTTTCTGAGGTTGCCTCTGTGTTGGGCACCCGGGCCCGTCGCCGAGCCCGGGCGGGAGTAAACAGGGTGGGTTACTAGACCTTCCTGACGTTGGCTGCCTGAAGACCCTTCGGACCGCGAGTCACCTCGAACTCGACCCGATCACCTTCCGCAAGACTCTTGAAGCCCTGGGCTTGAATGGCGCTGTAATGGACGAACACGTCCTCGCCGCCCTCCTGCGTGATAAACCCATACCCCTTTGCATCGTTGAACCACTTAACTTGTCCTTGAGCCATACCTCGGACCTCTCTTTAGGGGGTCTTCAAGCCCCTGTGCTCCCGCCATCGTGGCGGGGTTGCCCTCCGGGATTGGAAGGCAAACAAAAACGCCGCGCGAACTGGGCTCGCGCGGCGTGTGTCTCGATCTATCACAATCGTTACCTGACTCCGTTTGTGCCAGAACCGGCGAGAAGAATGACATGCACCTGAACGGAAGTCAATCGAATTTATTGCAGCACACGCGTGACCGGACGCGAGCCGTTCCGGGTGCCCAGCCAACCGGGGATCGCGACCGAGAAACGTCCCGCGGTCCCGCCGGCAACGACGACGTGGATCTCCTCTGTCGACGGGAACTTGGAAATCATGGCGTCCGGATCGCGCGGGGTCTCGCTCTTGGCGAAGCGCAGGTTCGTGCCCTCGCCGTGGTCCGCGTCGGGCAGGAGCGTGCGGTACGGTCGCCGCACAGTCTCGTAGAGGTGCCGTTTGAGGTCGTCCCTCGACCACCCGCCGTCGGCGAACGTCCGGGCGTGCTCCGGGCCCACGACCAGCATCGTGTGGGAGTAGAGCGGGAAGTGCTTGCTGTTCCAGAGGCCTGCCATCGACCAGCCCACCGATCCACCGAGCTCGCGGGCGGTTCGGCTCGCGTGATCCGAGATTCCGTGCGGCGCGTCGCCTGCGAACAATGTGACGGCCGACACAGCGGCCGGCAATCCACGACTCGCGTGGAATGGGGGCCACGGGCTCGCTTCCTCATTCTCGCCGATGCAATAGGTGTAGCGCCCGGGATGGCCGAACGTAGACATCGAGGTCTCGCCCGGACGTGCACCGCCGACGTTGATCATCAACAGGCGAAGGGCCCGGCCGATCGTCGCGTTGGCGCGGTAGCCCGGTCCGAAGACACCGAACCCGCTGTTGAGACCGATCCGGCCGCGGATCGGCCCGTTGACCACGATGAGAGGGGCCGAGAAGTGTGTCGAGGTCGACATGCCGTGGAGGTTGAACTCCGGGTCGCAGGCGCACTCGGCCGCGGCGAGCACGACCGGCAGATACTCGGGTCGACAGCCCGCGAGGACGGCGTTGATGGCAGCCTTCTCGACGGTGAGCCGACCGTAGTTCGGCGCCATCTCGCCCAGCAGCTCGTCGCGCGCCCGCCCGGTGCCGGCAAGCATCCGCTCGACACGCTCTCGGGTCGGCGGCACGACGGGAAGTCCGTCGGTCACGCCTTTCTCGAACCAGACCTCGAATTCGTCGGCCTTTGTCACGCTCGCGATGCTATCCCCCGGGAGCACCTTCGGACAATTCCCGACCGACCGGAGGCGATACTTCTGAGGTAAGCTCTAGCCTGTTCTGGGGGCTCGGGATCCATGACGCTGGCTGTCACCAAAGGTGCCATCCTGGGTGTCCAAACCGAGCCACCCCCCGAAATTGGCCGCCTGGCTGCCCCTATAGAGGAGCGAAAGCCCGGGCGGATTGGGAAGGCGAGCGGCGGGGGGTCTCAGGTGGAACCCTATGAAAAATATTGGGTTTTGACCGCACGGATCAGGTAGGTCTCCGGGGCCCCGGGACCGCGTTCTAAAGCCTTGGAAAAACAGAGTTTTCGTTTCGGGGTGGCACGGACTGTGCTACTGTAAAAAGCCCGACGCGGGCGTTCAATCGTCAGACGATGGAGCGGTGATGTTCTACAACCTGCTGGCCGGAATGTTCTCCAACGATCTCGCTGTCGACCTGGGGACCGCGAACACGCTCGTCTATGTCCGCGGCGAAGGCATCGTGCTCAACGAGCCATCGATCGTTGCCATCCACCAGGCGGACCACTCGGTGCTCGCCGTCGGTCATGAAGCCAAGGCCATGCTCGGGCGGACACCGGGCAATATCATCGCGATCCGGCCGCTCAAGGACGGGGTCATCGCGGACTTCGACGTGACCGAGAAGATGTTGCATTACTTCATCTCGAAGGTCCACCGCCGCCGTACCCTCGTCCGGCCGCGCATCGTCATCGGCGTACCCTCGGGGATCACGCAGGTCGAGAAGCGGGCGGTCAGCGACTCGGCCATGCAGGCGGGCGCCCGCGAGGTGTATCTGATCGAGGAGCCGATGGCCGCTGCGATCGGCGCTGGGTTGCCGATCCAGGAGCCCGGAGGCAACATGATCGTGGACATCGGCGGCGGGACGACCGAGGTTGCGGTCATCTCGCTTTCCGGAATTGTCTACTCGAAGTCGGTGCGGATCGCCGGCGACGAGATGGACGAGGCGATCGTGCAGTACATCCGTAAGCACTACAACCTGCTCGTCGGTGAGCGGCGGGCTGAAGAGATCAAGGTCACGCTCGGGTCCGCCTACCCGATGGGCGGCGATCGCCGCACCATGGAAGTCAAGGGTCGTGACCTGATCGATGGCATCCCGAAGACCATCGTGATCACCGACGAGGAGATCCGCGAGGCCTTGCGCGAGCCCGTCATGACAATCGTCGAGACGGTGCGCACCTGCCTGGAGCGGACGCCGCCGGAGCTCGCGGCGGACATCGTGGACAAGGGGATCGTGATCACGGGGGGCGGTGCGCTCCTCCGGGGTCTGGATCATCTCCTGCGTCAGGAGACGAATCTCCCGGTGACGCCAGGCGACGAGCCGCTGTCGTGCGTCGCGCTCGGGACTGGCCGAGTGCTCGACGAGCTCGATCTCCTGAAAAAGGTCGCGATCCCCGCTTAACAGGGTTCATAAAGCCGTCTCGCTGGGGGTCGGAAGGTGAAGATTCGGAAGGTGGTACTGCTCGGCTCCCTGGTGGCGGCTTGCCTCGTGCTGCTCACGCTCCAGACCCGTGGATACGGCTCGGCGGCCGGCGACATCTTCGCCGTCGCCACCGCACCCATCCAGACCGGTCTCGCGAAGGCGAGCCGGGCCACGTTCGGTCTCTGGACGACCTACCTCGACTGGAAGAACGTCCGCGCCGAGAACCGCCGGCTCCGCGAGGAAGTCCAGGAGCTTCGGGTCCAGTCGCTGCGCGTGAATGAAACGGACGACGAGAATCGCCGCCTGCGGCGGTTGCTCGCGCTGCAGGAACAGCTGCCGCTGACGACCCTGTCCGGAGAGATCATCGCTCGCGAGTGGGGCGGCTGGATCCGGTCGCTCACCGTGAACCGCGGTCGCGGGGACAACGTCCCGCGTTTGACGGCGGTGATCTCGCCCAGCGGTCTCGTCGGCCGCGTCGTCGACGTCCGGCCCGGCGTGTCGATCGTACAGGTGCTGACCGATCCGACGTCGACCGTGGGCGCCCACGTGCTGAGAACGCGGACGCCGGGCATCGTCGAGGGCGATCCGCGCGGCACGCTGCGGTTCAAGTTCATGGCGCGCGACGGCGCGTCGATCCAGAGCGGCGACGTGCTCGTGACCGCCGGACAGGGCGGACTGTTCCCGCGCGGCATCCCGATCGGGACCGTTCGCTCGATCGACAATCGCGGGGCCGCGCTCTTTCACTATGCCGAGCTGACGCCGGCCGTGGACTTCGCGCGTGTCGACGAGGTCCTGCTGGTGACGGGTGACTCCCAACGCGATCTCACCGCGTACTTCCCGACGGGTGGGTGATGCGCGCCCTGCTGATCCTGACGGTGGCCGGCGGCTCGGTCGCGCACGCGACCTTGACCCCGCTCGTCAGCATCGCGGGCGTCACGCCGGATGTGCCGCTGATCATGGTCGTCCTTCTCGCGCTGCGTCGCGGCCCCGAGTTCGGGTGCATGACCGGCTTTGTCACCGGATTGCTCCAGGATGCGGCCGGGGGCGGCTTGATCGGCGTTCAGGCCCTGACCAAGGCGGTGATCGGTTTCGGGATCGGCGTCGCCGGCGGACGGCTGCGGGTGAGTCAGCCGCTGGTCCAGGTGCCCGGGCTCGTGGTGCTGACGATCGCGGAAGGCCTCGCCCGCTTCGCGCTCCTGCAGATCTTCCGCTTTCCGGCTCCGTTCGGTGAGCTGATGACCTATGTCGTGCTCCCGCAGGCGCTGTGCAACGGGTTCGTCGGCGCCGCCTTCGTGCTGGCGATGGCCTGGGCGCAGACCCTGCGCGACCACTTCGAGGGCAGCCGGCCGTGAGTGTCACGCGCCGCTCGTTGCCCCGTCGCGACGCCAGCCACCGGCGCGTCATGGTGATCGCCAC
>CAYVHH010000355.1:0-11931 GCA_964450175.1 uncultured bacterium
CGGGGCGGGGCCGCTGAAAAGGGCCAGAGGGACCCTTTCAGCGGCCCGCCTCGTTGGAGAGAACGAGCGTGCCGGCTGCGGACAGCATACCGCCCATCCCGTTCACCAGCGACAGCTTGGTGTTCGGCACCTGCCGCGCGCCGCACTCGCCGCGCAGCTGTCGCGTGGCCTCGATGATGGGGAAGATCCCGTACATGCCGCTGTGCGTGTAGGAGAGGCCGCCGCCGTTGGTGTTGATCGGGAGCTTGCCGCCGGGCGTCGAGCGTCCCTCGGCGAAGAAGTGCACGCCCTCGCCGCGCTTGGCGAGGCCGAGCGCCTCGAGCATGAGCGGCGGACCCGAGGTGAAGGCGTCGTAGAGCATGATGTGATCGAAGTCGGTCGGCTTCACGCCCGCCATCGCGAATGCCTTCTCGCCGGACTTCTTCGTGGCCTCGCTGAACGTGAGGTTGCGCATCTGCGTGAGCATGACGTGCTCGCTGCCCTCGCCGGCACCCCGCACGTAGACCGGCTTCTTCGCGCAGTCCTTCGCGCGATCGGCGCGCGTCAAGATGACGGCGCCGCCGGCGTCGGTGACGAGACAGATGTTCAGGATGTTGAACGGCCACACGACCGGCCGAGAATCGAGCACATCCTTCACCGTGAGGGGCTCGCGATTGCGCGCCTTCGGGTTCAGCGCGGCCCACTTCCGCGTCGAGACCGCCACCTGCGCCCACTGCTCGAGCGTCGTGCCGTACTCGTGCATGTGGCGGGTCGTGATCAGGCCGAAGTAGGTGGGCGCGCCGCCGAAGCCGTAGGGGAACTCGAACTGGCCGGGGAGCGCCGTATCGCGCCGTGGCGACACGCCGACACCCGAGCGCCCGGATTCGCCGTGGCACACGACGGCGACGTCGCAGAGCCCGTGATAGAGCGCCACCACCGCGTGCCCGACCATGATGATGAACGAGCAGCCGCCGACGGTGGTGCCGTCCACGTAGCGCGGGACGACGCCGATCGCCTCGCCGATGGTCGCGGGGGAGTGCTGGCCGGCGGTGAAGATCCCGTCGATGTCGGACACCTTGATCCCGGCGTCGCGCGCGGCGTTGGTGATCGCTTCGACGTGCAGGGTGAGCTGGCTCTTCCCCGGCAGGGTGCCGATCTCGTCGCTCTCGTCGACGCCGACGATGCAGACCGTGTTGCTGAGCTCCCGCAGCCGCGCGAGGTCGCTCATCGCGCGCCTCCCGCCGGGCGGAACATCGGCAGACTGATCTCGTCCGTGAGCTTCTCGAAGCAGACCTCGACCGGCATGTCGCAGCGGATCTGCTTGGGATCCGGCGCGATGCCGACCAGATTGCTGAGAAGCCGCGGTCCTTCCTCGAGCTCGACCATCGCCAGCACCACCGGCGTCTTGACCTTGAACGCCTTGTTCAGGATCTGGTGCGCGATCTCGAACGAGAAGAGCCGGCCGCGGCCCGACGCCTGCACCCAGCCGATGTCGCGCGAGGCGCAGAAGGGACACGACACGCGCGGATACATGAACGGCTTTCCGCACGCGCGGCACTTGGTGATCATCAGCTTGCCGTCGCGCGCGCCTTCCCAGTAGGGGCGGCACTCGGGCGTGATCGGAGTCGGGAGCGGGCGTTCGAGGTCCATGGGCGAGGATTCTAGCGCAAGCTGGGGTAAAGTACCGCCCCGTGGTGCGTGCCGCAGGACGCCGCGGGGCTGGGGCCCCGCCGGCCGCGGCGCGGCTATAGAAGGAGGCCCCCCATGGCGCGGAAGCAGGACGCCCCGAAGCCCCGGCCCGTGACCGCCGACGACGTGGATCCACGCCATCGATGGGACCGACCCCTGCAGGCGCCCGGACACACGCAGGTCGACTTCGAAGAGCGCGTGGACTTCCGGCGCCTGCACGCCTATCGGCTGGGACGCGCGCGCCAGGCGCTGGCCAGGTCGGGCCTCGGCGCGATCCTCGTCTTCGACCAGTACAACATCCGCTATCTGTCCGGTACGGTCATCGGCGAGTGGGCGCGCGACAAGCTCACACGCTGGTGCCTGCTCACGGGCACCGGCGAGCCGTGGGTGTGGGATTTCGGCTCCGCCGCGCGTCACCATCGGCTCTACACGCCGCAGATTCCCGCGCGCCAGTCGCTGGCGGGCATGGTCGGGATGCGCGGTGCGGTCTCGCCGAAAGCCGGGCTCTTCCAGAAGGCGGCCGTCGAGATCCGGGACATCTTGAAGGCGGAGGGCGTCGCCGGGATGCCGCTCGGCATCGACCTGGTGGAGCCGCCGTTCCTGTTCGCGCTCCAGGACCTCGGCGTCGAGGTGCGCGACGGTCAGCAGGTGCTGCTCGAGGCGCGGATGCTCAAGAGCCAGGACGAGCTGACGCTCTTGAACATGGCGGCGGCGATGGTCGATGGCGTCTACCAGGACATCTTCGAGGCGCTCAAGCCCGGCGCGCGCGAGAACGAGATCGTCGGGCTGGCCACCAAGCGTCTCTACGAGATGGGCTCGGATTGCGTCGAGGCGATCAACGCGATCTCGGGTGAGCGCTGCAGCCCGCACCCGCACAACTTCACCGACCGGATCATCCGGCCCGGCGACCAGGCGTTCTTCGACATCATCATGTCGTTCGTCGGCTATCGGACCTGCTACTACCGCACCTTCAGCGTGGGCCGCGCGACGAAGCCGCAGATCGCCGCCTACAAGAAGGCGCGCGAGTGGATGGACGAGGCGATCGCGCTCATCAAGCCCGGCGTGGCCACCGACAAGATCGCGCGGGCCTTCCCGAAGGCGCAGGAGATCGGCTTCGACAGCGAGATGGCCGCCTTCGGACTCAACTTCTGTCACGGCATCGGGCTCGGCCTGCACGAGCGTCCGATCATCAGCCGCCTGAATTCCTTTGACGACCCGATGGAGCTGCAGGCGGGGATGATGTTCGCGGTCGAGACGTACTGCCCGGCGACCGACGGCATGTCCGCGGCGCGCATCGAGGAAGAGGTCATCGTGACGCCGAGCGGCGCCCAGATCATCACGCTGTTTCCGGCCGACGAGCTTCCGGTCGCCAACCGGTACTGAGAGGACCACATGCGCACGGCGAGTCCGATGCTCCTGCTGGCAGTGGCCTGGATCCTGGTCGCGGGTGCCGCGGACGCCCAGGGGCCGATCAAGATCGGCTTCATCTCGCCGCTCACGGGCGCGATCGCGGCGGCCGGGAAGGACATGTACTCGGGCTGCGAGCTCTACTGGCAAGAGAACGGCTGGCAGATGGCGGGACGCAAGGTCGAGGTCATCCTGGAAGACAACGAGGGCAACCCGGCCACCGCGCTCGTCAAGGCCAGGAAGCTGGTCGAGAACGACAGGGTCCACATGGTCGCCGGCGTGATCCTCTCAAACGTCGCCTACGCGCTGGTGCCGTACATCGAATCCCAGGAAATCCCGACGATGTACCCGATCAACTCCGCCGACGATCTCACGCAGCGCAAGCGGCCCAAGTGGCTCATCCGCACCGGGTTCTCGGCCGGCGGCAACATGCATCCGTTCGGCGAATACGCCGCCAAGGTCCTGGGCTACAAGAAGGTCGTCACGATCGGGCTCGACTACGCGTTCGGCTGGGAGACGGTGGGCGGATTCCACAAATCGTTCGAGGACAACGGCGGCCAGGTGATCCAGAAGCTCTGGGTCCCGCTGAACGTCCAGGACTACTCGCCCTATCTCTCCCAGATCAAGAAGGACGCCGACGCCGTGTTCGTGGTGGCGCTCGGCCGGTGGACCCTGCTGTTCGCGCAGCAGTACGCGGCCAGCGGCCTTCGCGGACGCCTTCCGCTCATCGCCGGCGGCACGTACACCGACGAGCACGTCCTGCCCCAGCTCGGCGACGAGTCGATCGGCGTGGTCAGCGCGCACCACTATTCGGCCTCGCTGGACACGCCGGCCAACAAGCGCTTCCGCGCCGCCTTCGAGAAGGCCTACAACCGCATCCCGTCCTTCTATTCGGAGAACTGCTACACCGGTGCCCGGATCATCAACGAGGCCGTCCGGGCGATCGGCGGCAAGGTCGAGGACCGCGCCGCTTTGATGGCCGCACTCCGCAAGGTCGAGATCACCGACGCGCCGCGCGGCCCGGTCCAAATGGACGCCTATGGCAATCCGACCCAGAACATCTATATCCGCAAGGTCGAGCGGGTGGGCGGCAAGCTCCAGAACACCGTCATCTATACGTATCCGGCCGTGAGCCAGTTCTGGAAGTACAACCCCGAGGAATTCTTGAAGCAGCCGGTCTACTCGCGGGACTTCCCGCCGTGCCGGCACTGCTGAGGTCCTGACCATGGCGCGAACGGTCCTGAACGGTGTCGAGATCGACTACACGGTGAGCGGGCGCGGGCGCCCGGTGATCCTGAGTCACGGCTACGGCGCGACCGGGCGCATGTGGGACGGCCAGCGCCAGACGATCGGCGACCGCTATCGGCTCATCACCTGGGACATGCGTGGCCACGGCCAGACCGAGAGCCCGAGCAATCCGGCCGAGTACTCGACCGACGCAACGGTGGCCGACATGCGGGCGCTCCTCGTTTCACTCGGCGTGAGCCGTGCCGTGGTGGGCGGGCTCTCCCTCGGCGGCTACATGTCGCTCGCGTTCTACCTCGCGCATCCCGAGATGGTCGACGCGCTGATCATCTGCGACTCCGGGCCGGGCTATCGCAATGCCGAGGCTCGCAGCGCGTGGAATCAGCGCGCCAACGAGCGGGCCGGCACCCTGGAGGCGCGTGGGCTCGAGGCGCTCGGCGGCCGGAGCCGCGAGGTCCGCGACGCGGTCGGCCACCACAAGAGCGCGCAGGGGCTCGCGCACGCCGCGCGCGGAATGCTGGCGCAACAGGATGCGCGCGTGATCGATGGTCTGGCGTCGATCCGCGTGCCGACCCTGGTCATCGTCGGCGACCAGGACACGCCGTTCCTCGCGCCGTGCGAGTACATGGCGAAGAAGATTCCGGGCGCGCAGCTCGAGGTGATCGCCGGGGCGGGGCATGCCTCCAACCTCGATCAGCCGGAGGCCTTCGACCGGGTCCTGTTGCGCTTTCTGGACTCGCTGCCAGCGTGAGCCCGGGCGGCTCAGCCGCGCGGCAGACCGAGGACGCGCTCGCCGATGATGTTGCGCTGGATCTCGCTCGTCCCGGCCGAGATCGTGTATTGCCGAGCGGCGAGCACGCGGTTGAACCAGCGCGGCGCGTCCGGCACGGTCGACGAGGCCTGGTTCACCAGCACGTGCATCCCGAGGAGCTCGCCGGCGGCGTCCGCGATCCGCACGCCGAGCTCCGAGCCGCTCAGCTTCAAGACGGATCCCTCGGGTCCCGGCGCCTCACCGCGTAGCTGGCGGGTGAGACTGCGCAGGCGGGTGTACTTGAGCGCCTCGGACTCGATGGCCAGTTGAGCCAGCCGCTGGCGGATCGCCGGATGGTCCCACGCGGGCCGCCCGTCGATCGGGACCTGCTTGGCCAACGCGATCAGCCGGGCGATCTGCGCCGTGTGACTGCGCCCGCCGGCCGAGTGACGCTCGTACATGAGCGTGGTGGTCGAGACCTTCCATCCCTGGTTCACCGGCCCGAGCAGGTTCGCCTTCGGCACGACGACGTCCGTGAAGAAGACCTCGTTGAAGTGATGGTGCCCCGTCATCAGGACCAGCGGCCGTACGCTGACGCCCGGCGTCGTCATCGGCACGAGGAGACAGCTGATCCCCTGGTGCTTCGGCACGTCAGGGTTCGTCCGAACGAGCAGGATGATCCAGTGCGCGAAGTGCGCGCCCGACGTCCACACCTTCTGGCCGTTGACGACGAAGTGATCGCCCTGGTCGACCGCGCGCGTCCGGAGGCTCGCCAGGTCGGAGCCGGCACCCGGCTCCGAGAAGCCCTGACACCAGATCTCGTCGGCGTTGAGGATGGCCGGAAGATGGCGGCGCTTCTGCTCCGGGGTGCCCCAGTGGATGATGGTCGGCCCCACCAGGCTCAGCCCCATGTTTCCCGGCAGCACCGGCGCGCGCGCGGCCGCGTACTCCTCGTCCCAGATCACGCGCTCGATCAGCCCGGCATCGCGGCCGCCGTACTCCTTGGGCCACGTGATGCCGACCCAGCCCGCCGCGTGCATCGTCTTTTGCCAGACGCACCGGCGCTCGAAGGTTTCGCGATCGGACGCCACGCGGTCGTCGGACGCGTCGTCCAGGCAAAGGTCCGGCGGGAGGTTCGTGGCGAGCCAGTCGCGGAATTCCTTCCGGAAGCTCTCGTGCTCGGTCGCGAACTCAAAATCCATAACGGTGCGAATCGAGGCTAGTCGGGCGCCCTGGCGCTGTCAAGCGCGGCGGATCGCGGAGACCGTGCAAAATTTTCTCTCGAGAACGGTCGTCACCGCGCCGCGCGCGCGGTGTGAAAACTGATTCACTCTTGAATGTTCACGAGCGTGAGTGTAGAGTCCGCTTCGATCACGAAGAGACCGAAATGCATCTCTTGCTCCTCCGTTCGCTGTTCCGGGAGATGATTTCCGATCTTGCCGGAGCCGCGCCCGCGGTGGAGGAACCGAACCGAGGCGGCATGACGCGCTATTTGATCGTTGTCGCGCGGACGGAGCCCGCGGTGTACGAGCACCTCCGCAATCGTCACCTCGGCGATCCGAAAGTCCGCGTGATGCTCGATCGGCGCGGCGCAATCGAGTACGACTCGTCCGACAGCCCACCGCCGGTCGATCGTCGTCGCCGTCGGTCGTCGCTCATGACCGGCGCCTCACACGAGCTGGTCGCGCTCGCGTCCGAGGTGCCCGTCGAGTCCCCTATGCCTAACCCGCAACCCCGCGCTCCCTACGAGGAGGCACCACGCCAGATGAGTCAGATCGAAACGGTTGATGACGCGCAGCGGACGACCCGCTGGCTCGCCGAAAGCCAGTACCAGCTCAGTCATGTGATTCCGTCGCTGGTCGAGGAGCGCGACCGCCTGCGGCGTGCGCTCGAGGCGCGAGAGCAGGAGTGCGAGCGGCTGGGCGGCGAGCTCGGCGAGCTCCGTCGGATCCATGGCGCGCTCCAGGGCGAGCTCGATGCGTTGCGGGGCGAGCGCTCGGCCGTGGCCGAGGCCTTCGGCGGCGTCGTGGACATGCTCGGGCAGATGCATCGGCCCCTGGCCGACATCGCGCGGCGTTTGCAGACCACGCCCCCGGTTCCCGTCTCTCAGCAGGACTGAGATCCGCGCCGTCCCGCCGCCCCGTGCGCATCGCGGGGCGGCGGGACGAAGGATTCTTCAGCATCACGGCTGACGCGCTGTGGGTGTGTTCTTCGCCAGTAGACCCGGCGTGTCCCGTATGATGCGGGCATGGAACGAACCACCACCAGACGACCTCGTCGACGTCGGGCCCCGAAGGCGGCTGTTCCCGCCGAGGTCGCCCCCGCCCCGCCCGAGCTCGCCGCGCCGCCCGCGCCACCGGTCGCCGCGCTAGAACCGCCTCTGCCGGTCGTCGCGCCGGAGCCTGTGTTCGCAACGCGCGTCCTGCCGCCGGCGCCCGAGCGGCTTCGTCCCGCCACGCGCCACGCGATCTTCTTCGACGTCGAGAACACGAGCAACCCCACGCACATCGAGCGGGTCGTGGAGCGTCTCGCGATCGATCACGGCGACCGGAACACCGAGTTCTTCGCCGTCGGCAACTGGCGCGTGATCGGACACGAGACGGGACGCGTGCTCGCGCGATTCGGCGCCCAGCTCCTCCACAGCGCTCCGTCGACCGGAGTCCGCGACTGGAGCGATCTCCGGATCGCGGTCAGCGCGGGCGTGTGGCTCGCCGGCGCGCGCCCGGGCGACGTGCTCGAGATCGTGTCGGACGATCGCGCCTTCGATGCGGTGGGCGACGTCGCGGCGGCGCTCGGCATCACCTTTCATCGGTTGACCGCTCGAACGCTCGCCGGCGCGGCGCCGGTGGAGGCGAGCCGTCCCGCGTCCGGAGGCGACCGAGGCCGCCGTCGCGGGGGTCGCGGGCGTCGCGGCGGGCGGCCCGCCGCGGTGGAGACCGAGCCGCGACGGCTCGAGCCGGTCCGTCACGCGCCGGCGCCCGTCGAGTCGGACGAGGGGCACAGTGCGCCGCACGACGAGCTGGTGCTGCTCGTCCGCGAGCTCGCGGAGCGTTCTCCCAACGGTGCCGTGCTCATCGACAACGTGGCGCGCGCGCTCAAGGCGCGCGGCTTCAGCCGACCGCCTGGATCGCCGCGGCTGGTCACGCGCCTGCGCCGCATCAAGGAGCTGTCGGTGAGTCCCACGGGAATGATCTCGCTGGTGCCGGGCGCGGTGAGTCGAGTCGAGGCACCACCACCGCCGCCGCCCGAGCTACTGGTCGAGGAACCCGTGGAGGTCGCCGCGGCGCTGGCTGCTCCGGCGCAGCGGCGGGGCCGTCGGCGCTCCCGCCGCGGCGGCCGCGGCCGCCGTCGGGCGAGCCCGGCCGCGGGCTCGTAACGCCGACCGACCTCAGGACACCAGAATCGCCTTCGCCCGTTCGCGGATCGCGTCGGGCAGGGGTGTCGGCCGGCGCGCGTCCATGTCAAGGTGCACGCCCAGCTGCTCGAGGGTGGCCACGCGCTCGGCGGTGCGCTCGTTGGTCATCACGTGGTAGAGACGCATCGAGGAGTTGCCGACGTGGACGAGCGCGGAGCGCACGCGGACCGGATCGCCTGGCCGGAGCGCTCCTCCGAGCTCGAGCTGGAACTCGAACGTCGAGAAGCCGCGGCGCTCCGCTCGCATGTAGCCCGGAGTGATGCCGAAGACCGCGGTGGCGTGGCCGTTGGCCGCCGAGAACCGATGGATATAGTGCATCAGCGCGACCTGCCCGAGGACATCCACCTCGTCGGGCTTGACCGTATCGCGTGAGCTCTCGTGGAAGCCGTCGAGCCCGCTCGGCACCGGACGGCGCTCCCGGGCCGGGACGTCCCACTCGATCCGCCGCTGCGCGGCCGCCCGGCGCTGCGCCGCCAGCAAGGGCCGCGCGGTCCGTCGTTGCGCATCGACGTGACGGACGCGCTGCTCGACCGTCGTGCAGACCTCGCCGGTCTCGGAGTTGAAGAGCTTGTGCCCGAGCACCAGGGCGTCGCGCTCGACGGCGATGACGCCGCTCGCGACGTGCATGATGTCACCCACGCGAAGCTCGCGGACGTAGCGCACGTAGCAATCGGCGGTCAGGCAGAGGCGCCCACGGCGCCGGCTGTAGTCGCGACCCAGCCCGAGCGAATCGAGCAGGGTGAGCGTGGCGTCGCCGAGCCGCGCGAAATAGAACGCGACCGTCAGGTGATCGTTGTGGTCCACCTCCCAGCGGTACACGATTCCGCGATACGTCTCGAGCCAGCCGTTCACGTTGTCCTCCTCCGTGGTGCGACGCGATCCGGGTAAGCCTACACGACTCGGCCCTCCCGCCGAGTGTTAAGCTGGTCGTATCGGAATCGGTTGAGCGACCCGGGCTGCAGGAGCCCGACAGCGGAGTCGAGGCAGGTCGGGCGATGACCGAATCTCGAAGACCGGTCGTGCTCTGGCAGCAGGCCTTCCTGACGCTTGCGTATTTCCTCGCGGGCAAGTTCGGTCTCGCCCTCGCCGTCGTCAACGCGAGCGTCTCGCCGGTATGGCCGCCGACCGGGATCGCCTTCGCCTCGTTTCTCCTGCTGGGCCCGCGCATCTGGCCCGCCATTCTCCTCGGCGCGTTTCTCGTGAACGTCACGACCACCGGGGCGGTCGCCACCTCGCTCGGCATCGCGATCGGCAACACCGTCGAGGGACGTCTGGGCGCAGACCTGGTGCGGCGGTTCGCGAACGGCCGCGGCGTGTTCAACCGCGCGCGGGACGTCGTCAAGTTCGTGGTGCTCGGGGGGCTCGTCAGCACGGCCGTGAGCGCGACGATCGGCGTCAGCAGCCTGACACTCGGCGGAGCCGCGAACTGGCGCGAGTATCCTGCGATCTGGCTCACGTGGTGGCTCGGGGACGCAGTGGGCGCGCTGGTCGTCGGACCGGTCATCGTGCTCTGGTGCGCGCGCCTCGCCGCTCCGCGCAGCTGGTGGCGCGTGCTCGAGGGGGCGGCGCTCTTCGCGACGGTGATGGCCGTCGGGGCGCTCGTGTTCTTCGGATTCGTCGGTCAGCCCCTGACGTTTCTCTGCCTTCCGCCCATGATCTGGGCGGCGTTTCGCTTCGGCCAGCGCGAGACGGCGGCCGCGATCGCGGTCCTGTCGACCCTGGCGATCTGGGGCACCGTGCACGGCCTCGGACCGTTCGCCGAAGGACGGCCGAACGAGGCGCTGCTGCTCTTGCAGGCATTTCTCGGCACGATGGCCGTGATGAGCATCATGATCGCGGCCGTCGTGGCGGAACGAAAACGGGACGAGGCCGCGCTGGCACACCTGGCGTCCATCGTGGAGTTCTCCGACGACGCCATCATCAGCAAGACGCTCGACGGCGCGATCACGAGCTGGAACGCGGGCGCGGAGCGACTCTTCGGCTACACCGCGGCCGAGGCGATGGGCCGATCGATCTCGATCCTCATCCCGCCCGATCATCCCAACGAGCTGCTCCGCATCCTGGCGCGGCTCAAGCGGGGTGAGCACATCCAGCCGTACGAGACGGCGCGCATCCGGAAGGACGGCACGCGCGTTCAGGTCTCGGTCACGGTGTCGCCGCTCCGGAGCTCGTCCGGCCGCATCATCGGCGCCTCCGCGATCGGCCGCGACGTGACCGAGAAGAAGCAGGCGGAGGCGACCCTCCGCGAGGCGGAGACCCTGCGGCTGGTGGCGAGCCTGGCGGTGGCCGCCGCGCACGAGATCAACAATCCGCTCACCGTGGTCTCGGGCGAGCTCCAGCTGCTCGCGCGGCAGGCCGGGCCGGGCCCGGGGATGCGGATCGCGGCGATGCTCGAGGCCCTCGAGCGCATCCGCGAGGTCGTCCTGCGCATGAACCGGATCACCCGGCTCGTGCCCGCCGAAGGCCAGCGCAACCTTCCCGAGATGCTCGACCTCGGCCGGTCGAGCGGTCGCGACGCGCCCTCCGGCGACGATCCCGATCGACCGTCCTAGATGTGGACGCCCTTCATCATGGCCTCGGGATAGCGCGTGCCGGCCGCGGCGCCGGACGGAATGGCCTCCGCGATCCGCTGGAGGTCGCGCGCGTCGAGGCGGACCGCGGTGGCCTTGACGTTCTCCTCGAGCCGCTCCTTCCGCTTCGTGCCCGGAATCGGAACGATGTCCGGGCCTTGAGCCAGGAGCCACGCGAGCGCCAGCTGCCCTGTCGTGCAGCCCTTCTCCTTCGCGATCGGCTCGATCCGGCGGACCAGCTCGAGGTTCTTCGCGAAGTTGGCCTCTAGGAAGCGCGGGTGATCGCGCCGGCGATCGTCCGACGGGATGTCACCGAGGCTCTCGACGCGGCCGGTGAGCCAGCTGCGTCCGAGCGGTGAGTACGCCACGAACGAGATGCCGAGCTCGCGCAGGGTCGGCAGGATCCCCTCTGCTTCGACTCGATAGAGCAGTGAGAACTCGCTCTGCAGCGCGCTGAGCGGATGGACCCGATGGGCGCGCCGGACCGTCGCGGGCGCCGCCTCGCAGAGGCCGATGTACCGCACCTTGCCCTGCTCGATCAGCCGCTTCATGGCGCCGACCGTATCCTCGATCGGCACGGTCGGGTCGACGCGATGCTGATAGTAGAGATCGACCACGTCGATCCCCAGACGCTTCAGGCTCGCGTCGCAGGCCTGGATGACGTAGTCGGGGCGGCCGTTGACGGTCATGCGGCCTTCGGGCGTCCGGACCTGGCCGAACTTGGTGGCCACCACGACCTGATGACGCCTGCCGCGGATGGCCCGTCCCAGGAGCTCCTCGTTGTGGCCGAAGCCGTACATGTCCGAGGAATCGAGGAAATTCACGCCCAGATCGAGCGCGTGGTGCACCACGTCGATCGACTGGGCATCGTCGTG
>CAYVHH010000356.1:0-7222 GCA_964450175.1 uncultured bacterium
CCCTCGCGGGCGAGCGTCAGGCAGATGTCGCGCCCCATCCCCTTGGCGGCGCCGGTGACGACGGCGATCCGATCGGCGAGCTTCATGGAGCCTCTCCCTCCGCACGGTCACGCGCTTTCAGCTCGGCCGAGCGCTCTTCCGGCGGGCCGTAGCCGCCGCCGCCGCATGTCTCGATGACGACGAGGTCGTTGGCGGCCAGACGCAGGGTCTCCTTGCCGCGGATCACACGCTCGCGAGGCCCGGGATTCAGGGTGATCCGGAAGGGCGCCCCGTCTCGCCCGCCGGCCAGCCCGTACGGCGGAATCACGCGCCGGTCGAGCATGCTCGTGAGCGTGAGCTCCGGCGCCAGGATTCGATAGGCCCGGCGAAATCCGAGGCCGCCGCGGTGAGCGCCGTCGCCACCCGAGCCGAGGCGCAGCGCCTGCTCCTCGATCATGATCGGGTACTCGCCCTCGATGACCTCGATCGGCGTGTTCATCACGTTCGACATGTGCACGCGCACCGCGGAGGCGCCGTCCTTTGCGGAGGTCGCGCCCTCGCCGCCGCCGTGCACCTCGTAGAGGATCGACCAGCGGCCGTCGGGCTGGCGCGCGCCGAAGATCAACACACCCGACGTCGTCGGCCCGCCGGCGGAGACGCGGTCGGGCAGCGCGGGCGCCAGCGCCTTGACAATGGCGTCGACGATGCGCTGGCACGTCTCGTGATTGCCGCCGACGACGGGGCGGTCCGGGTCGGCATTCAGCACCGTGCGCGGCGGGACGTGGACGTGCAGCGGCCGGTAGCAGCCGTCGTTCGGCGGCACCTCCGGCGCGACGAGCGCCTTCATGGCGTAGTACACGGCGGAGCACGCGATGTAGTACGTCGTGTTCACCGGGCCGCGCACCTGCGGCGAGGTGCCCGTGAAGTCGAAGCGCGCCTCGTCGCCGGCGATCTCGACTCGCACGCGGATGCGAATCGGCGTGTCGTCGACGCCGTCGTCGTCGACCCAGTCCTCGCCCTCCCACACGCCGTCCGGCAGCGCCCGGATGGCCGCGCGCATCTGCGTCTCCGATTCGTCGTGCAGCCGTGCGAAGCACGCGTCGATGGTCTCGGCGCCGTGATGCGCGTAGAGCTCCTGGAGCCGGCGCGCGGCGACGTCGTTGGCGGCGAACTGGGCGAAGATGTCGCCCTCGCGCTCGTCGCGGCCGCGCAGGTTCGAGAGGACGAAATCGATCGCCGGGCGCTCCGGGCCCTCCGCCGCGAACAGGCGGATCGGCGCGATGCGAAGCCCTTCTTGATAGGACTCGGTGGCCCACGGCACGTAGCTGCCGGGCACCGCGCCGCCGATGTCGGCCCAGTGCGCCAGGTTGATCGCGAACGCGGCCAGCCGACCGCCCACGAAGACCGGCCTGAGGGCCTTGACGTCGGGCAGGTGGTTGCCGCCGACCTCGGGAAGGTTCAGGAACCAGACGTCGCCGTCGCGCAGCCTATCCTTGGGAATCCGCTTGAGGAATTCTTTGACCGTGAAGCCCATGACGCCCAGATGGATCGGGATGTCGCGACCCTGCGCGATGAGCCGCCCGTCGGCGTCGGTCAACGCCGAGGAGAGATCGCCCGCTTCCTTGAGCAGGGGCGAGCGCGCCGAGCGCATGACGATCACGCTCATCTCCTCGGCGATCGCGTAGAGCGCATTGCGAACGACCTCGAGCGTCGCCGGATGCAAGGTCACGGCGCGACCTCGATCAGGAGATTGCCCAGGCGATCGGCCCGACAGCGCTGACCGGGATAGACGAGCGTCGTCGACCACTCGTCTTCGACGAGCGCCGGGCCCGAGACCTCCTGGCCCGGCGGCAGCGCGCCGCGCTCGTACCGCGGCATCGCGAGCGGCGCGGCGCCCCGGAAGAACGCGCGCAGCTCGCCGACCGGTTTCGCGGTCCCGCCGGGGATGCTCGAGCCGAGCGTCAGGTCGTCGCGAACGAGCTGGGCGGACACGCGCAGGTTGACGCACTCGACGCTCTCGCCGGTCGCGTAGCCGTAGAGCTGACGATGCCGGTGCTCGAACGCCGTGCGCAGCGCCTGCGGTGTGCCGGTGCCGTAGTCCACCTCGAGCTCGTAGTTCTGGCCGGCGTAACGCAGGTCGACGCTTCGCTTCAGGAGCACGTGCTCGGCCGGGTGGCCCTCGTCGAGCAAGGGCGTCAGGCACTGTGCCTCGAGCCCGCGCAGCCGGTCGGCGACGACCTTGGCGTCCCACGATTCGAGACGCATCCGGTGCGTCTGCACCGCGTCGTACCGCAGCGGCGAGACCAGGCAGCCGAGCGCGGAGAAGGCACCGGAGTGGGCCGGCACGACGATTCGCGCGATCCCCGCCTCGCGCGCGAGCGCGCCGGCGTGCACCGGACCGGCGCCGCCGTAGGCGATCAGGGTGAACTCGCGCAGATCGTAGCCGCGCTGCACCGAGACCAGCCGCAGCGCCCGCTGCATGTTCGCGTTGGCCACCTCGACCACGGCGTGCGCCGCGTCGAGCAAGGTCAGGCCGAACCGGCGCTGGATCGGCTCGAGCGCCCGCTCCGCGCGCGCCCGATCGAGGCGGATCGATCCGCCGTAGATCCGCTCCGGGTTGAGATAGCCGAGGATCAGGTTGGCGTCGCTCACCGTCGGCTCGGCCCCGCCCAGGCCGTAGCATGCCGGTCCCGGCACGGCGCCCGAGCTCCGCGGCCCCACCTTGAGGGCGCCGATCGGGTCGATCGAGGCGATCGAGCCGCCTCCAGCACCGATCGACTCGACGGCGACCGCGGGCAGGCGGACCGGATAGTCGCCGAGCTTTCGCTGGCGCGCCGTTTCCGGGACGCCGTCGGTCACGAGACATACGTCGGTGGTCGTCCCGCCCATGTCGAAGGCGAGCGCGCGTGACAGGCCGAGGGTGCGCGCGAGATGGGCGGCGGCCGCCACGCCCGCGGCCGGTCCCGACATCGCCATCGTGAGCGGACGGGCTCGCGCGGCGTCGACGGACATCATGCCGCCGGCGGAGTGCAGGAGATGGATCGGGACCGCCCCGGTGCTCGCGGCCATCCGCGCGACCAGGTCGTCGACGTAGCGGGCCGCCAGCGGCATCACGGCCGCGTTGAGCACGGTCGTGCACGTGCGCTCGTACTCGCGAAATTCGGCGTTGATCTCGCTCGAGACCGACACGTACCGAAAGTGCTCGGCGAGGGCCTGGCGCAGCGCCTGCTCGTGCGTCGGGTTCGCGTAGGCGTGCAGGAGACAGATCGCGACGCTCTCGACGCCCTGGCGATTGAAGCGCTCGATGATCTTCGGCATCTCGCCGAGGTCGAGCGGGGCCAGCACCGAGCCGTCGGGCCCGACCCGTTCGCCCACCTCGGCCCGGAGCCGGCGAGGCACCAGGGGCTCGGGCTTGGCGGGCAGATCGATCCGGTAGAGATGCGGACGGTTCATGCGGCCGATCTCGAGGACGTCGCCGAAGCCGCGCGTGGTGACGAGGCCGACTACGCCGACCCGGCGCTCGACGATCGCGTTGGTGACCAGGGTCGTCCCGTGGGCGAGCGACTCACAGCGGCCCGCTACGCGGCCGACGGCGGCCAGGCCGTCGAGCACGCCGCCGGCCGGATTGGCCGGCGTGGTCGGCACCTTGAGCGAGGTCGTCCGGCCCGACGCATCGCAGGCCACGAGGTCGGTGAACGTCCCGCCCACGTCGACGCCCACGCGCACGCCCTCGGGTGTCATGCGATCCGGAACCGCGCCCGAATCTCGTCGGGTCGCTCGGAGTAGGGCGGGATCGGCTCGCTCGGGTCGAAGGCCACGTCGACGACCAGCAGCGCCGGCGCGTTCGCGGCACGCGCGCGCGGGAACGCCGCGCGGAGTGCCGGCACGTCGCCGACCCGATCGACGTACGCGATGCCGAATCCCTTCGCGAGCTCCAGCCAGCTCACCGGCGCCGAGGGCAACGCCTGACCGCCCGATGATTCATAGTGTCCGTTCACCCAGAGGAGCGCCGTCAGGTTCGGGGGGCGCGCGGCGGCGACGGTGGCGAGGACGTTCGGGCACATCAGCAAGGAGCCGTCGCCCTCGAGGGCGACCACGTGGCGATCGGGGCGCTGCAACGCCATTCCGAGTGCCAGCGGGATCGCCGCGCCCATCGAGTCGCACAGGGCGAAGACCGGGGCCGGCACGTTCAGGTGAGGCAGATAGCGCGAGTTGGCGCCGAGGCTCGAGACGAGGACGTCGTCAGGCGTCAGCATCGAGACGAGGGCCTCGAGCAGCGGCTTGCGCGGAGTCACTCGAGGTCCTCGCCGCTGATCAGGAGCACGGACGGCCCGCTGGAGGCGACCGCCGATTCCACGCCGCGGCGGACTTGCGCCTCGAGGTCGGCCGCGTGATCCGCGATCGCGAACGGCAGGCGCCACGCCGACAGGGTCGGCTCCGTCACGCGGCCTTTGGGCTCGTGGTAGTAGATCGGGTCGCGCCGGTCGCCGCGATAGGACACGATGAAGAAGCACGGAATCCGGTACAGGGTCACGAGGCCCGCCAGCACGCCGCCGCAGTTGAAGAGGCCCGCGTTCTGGATCAGCACCGCGCCGCGGCCGCCCGCGAGGGTGGCGCCGCAGGCGACCGCCACCGCTTCCTCCTCGCGCGCGGCGTCGACGGCGCGAATCGTCCGCGATCCTCGCACCGCCGCCATCAGCTTGCCGATCCAGGTATCGGGCACGGAGGCCGCCAGGGTGACCCCGGCGGCCTCCAGACCGGCGACGATCCGTCCGGCGCCGCTCAACCGTGCTTGCGGAGCTCCAGCCGGCCGATCTGGCGCCGGTGCACCTCGTCGGGCCCGTCGGCGAAGCGCAGGGTCCGCGAGTGCGCCCACATCGTCGCCAGCGGAAATTCCTGGCTCACGCCGCCGCCGCCGTGGAGCTGCATGGCGCGCTCGACGACTTGAAGCGTCATGTTGGGCACGGCCACCTTGATCTCGGCGATCGCTTGCTTGGCGGCCTTGTTGCCGACGGTGTCCATCATGTAGGCCGCGTGCAGGACGAGCAGCCGCGCCTGGTCGATCTCGATCCGCGACTGCGCGATGCGCTCGAGCGTGATGTCGTTCTCGGCCAGCCGCTTGCCGAACGCCACGCGATTCTGCGAGCGCTTGCACATGAGCTCGAGCGCCCGCTCGGCAACGCCGATCTGGCGCATGCAGTGGTGGATGCGGCCAGGCCCGAGGCGCCCCTGGGCGATCTCGAAGCCGCGCCCCTCGCCCAAGAGGATGTTCGAGGCCGGCACGCGGACGTTCTCGAAGAGCACCTCGCCGTGGCCGTGCGGCGCGTCGTCGTAGCCGAACACGGTCAGCATTCGCAGTACCTTGATGCCCGGCGTCTCGCGCGGCACCAGGATCATCGACTGCTGCTTGTAGCGGTCGGGGTTCTTCGCGTCGGTCTTGCCCATGAAGATGAGGATCTTGCAGCGCGGGTCGCCGATGCCCGAGCTCCACCACTTGTGGCCGTTGATGACGTAGGAATCACCGTCGCGGATGATCGACGACTCGATGTTCGTGGCATCCGACGAGGCCACCTTCGGCTCGGTCATGATGAACGCCGAGCGGATCTTGCCCTCGAGCAGCGGCTGCAGCCACTGCTTCTTCTGCTCGGGCGAGCCGTAGCGCTCGATCGTCTCCATGTTGCCGGTGTCGGGCGCCGAGCAGTTGAACGCCTCGGGCGCGATCGGCGAGCGGCCCATGATCTCGCAGAGCGGGGCGTACTCGAGGTTGGTGAGCCCGGCGCCGCGCTCACTCTCCGGCAGGAAGAGGTTCCAGAGCCCGCGCTCGCGCGCGGTGGCCTTGAGCTCCTCCATGATCGGCGGAATCTGCCAGCGCGTCGACCCCGAGTTCAGCTGGTCGTGGAAGACCTTCTCGTTCGGGTAGATGTACTTGGTCATGAAGTCCGTGAGCTGCTCCATGTACATCCTGGTCTTCTTCGAGTACTCGAATTCCATCGTCCTCTCCCTTATCGCAGTTCTTCTGCGCGCCTCGGCCGGCGGGGGAGCCCCGACGGCCTGCAGCGCGCACTGCGGATCAATGCTGATACCGCGGCAAGGTCTTGAGCGGCGAGAAGAACACGGGCCTCGCCATGCGCCCCACCGGAACCTCGATCAGCACGGGCCGATCCATCTGGACCGCGTCGGCGATGAGCTTGCCCACCTCGGCCGGCTCCTTCGCGCGCCGGCCCACGGCGCCGTACGCTTCGGCCAGTCGCACGAAGTCCGGGTTGTGTAGCTCGGCCGCGAACTTCCCGCCCCAGTGCTCGTCGAGGTCGCGCGCGACGTTGCCGTAGGCGTTGTCGTTGAAGACGACCGCCACGACGTTGATGCCTTGCTGGACGGCGGTCGCCATCTCCTGGGCGTAGTAGAGGAAGCCGCCGTCGCCCGAGATCATGACCACCGGACGGTTCGGCGTGGCCACCTTCGCGCCGAGCGCGGTCGGGTACTCGAATCCGAGATTGCCCGAGTACGACGACGTGATGTACGTGCGCGGGTGGTACACCGGGAAGAACGGGCGCGAGAAGTAGCCCATCTGCGTCATGCCGGCGATGACGACTCCGTCCTGAGGGATGCCCTGGCGCAGCGACCGGAGGATCGACGAGTTCGGCTCCTGGGTCATGAAGCCGGCGACCTCCTCGCGAATCTTCTCGCGCTCGGTCTTCTGCGAGGCGCGCGGCTTGCCGCCGGCGCGAAGCCGATCGAGCAGCGCCTCGAGCGTCGCTTTCGCGTCGCCCACGAGCCCGGACGTCTTCTTGTGATTCCGCCCGATCTCGTCGGGATCGGCGTCGATCTGGATCACCTGCTGGTCGGCCTGGAACATCGCGGCGGCGCACCGGCTGCCGACGGCCAGCACCACGTCGGCCGCGTCGAGATAGCGCCGCAGGGGGCTCTTCGGGAAGAGGCCGGCGCCGAGCGAGAGATCGCTCGCGTCGCTGATCGCGCCCTTGCCCTCGGCCGTCTCGACGACGCCGGCCTGCAGGTACTCGGCGAGCGCGGCGAGTGCCGCGTGAGCGCCCGAGAGATGGACGCCGCCGCCCGCGTAGATGGCGACCCGCGGCGCGCGCAACAGCGTCTCGGCCGCGCGATCGATATCGGCCGCCGGCGCGGCGGCGCGCGCCGGGTGCGCGGGCACGGCCGGCAGGGTCAACTCGACCTCTTCTTCCATCGTGTCCCACGGCATGTCGATCGCGACCGGGCGCGGGCGGCC
>CAYVHH010000357.1:0-3858 GCA_964450175.1 uncultured bacterium
GTGCGCCGGCCGGTCGTTGTGATGTCGATCGTCTGCCCCCGCGCCAGCGTGTTCTCGATCGCATCGCGGTTCGCAGCCATGACTGCAAGCGACTATCGGGCGTGTGTCTCGGCTATTCCGTCCCGGATCGCGGCAAGCGAGCGGAGCTGTTCGCCACGGGGGTCGAAGTTGTCGGGCGACAGCCAGGCTTCGAAGGCAGCGCGGCGGAGCGGCCACTCGCCGTCCGTGATGGAGAACCACGCGGTATCGCGGTTTCGATTCTTGATCACGCGGTGCTGGCGAAAGACCCCCTCGAACACAAAGCCGAACCGCTCGGCCGCGCGCCGGGAAGGCGCGTTGGCGGCATCGCACTTCCACTCGAGGCGGCGGTAGCCGAGAACATCGAAGGCGTATCGCGCCTGGAGATACAGAGCCTCCGTCGCCTGGCGTGTGCGCTGCAGCAGCGGCGACAGCCATATGTGACCGATCTCGATGACGCCGTGCTCGGGCACGATGCTCATGAGGGTCGTGATGCCCGCCGCCCGACCCGTCGCTCGGTCGACGATCGCGAACGCAAGCGGGTCGCTCGTGGCCGCGTGGGCGCGGAGCCATCTCACGAACTCGTCCTTGCTCGCGAAGGGGCCGTACGGAAGGTAGGTCCACGTCGCGTCGGCGCCATCCGCGGCGCTGTACAGGTCTTCGCCGTGCCGGTCGGGATCGAGCGGCTCGAGGTTGACCATCGCGCCGTGGAGAACCATTCGCTCGGGCGGCTTGGCCGACCGCCACTCGACCGGATGCATCCCCATATTCTCCGGACACGGGTCGCCAAGCGCGCGAATACATCTCCTCGGAACTGGGTTTCATAGGCCGGCGCATACAGGGCTCAGGGGAGGTTTGCGAATGAAAGTCGCGATCATCGGCGCGGGCAACGTCGGCAAAGCGCTCGCCGGGTCGGCCACCAAGGCCGGCCACACCGTCAGCATCACCGCCAACGACCCGCAACACGCGCAGGACGCCGCGAAGGCAACTCATGCCCACGCCGCGTCGAGCAACCGCGATGCCGTGAAGGACGCGGACCTGGTCGTGCTTGCGGTGCCGGCGAAGACCGTCGAGGGAATCGTCTCGGCGCTCGCGTCGGACCTCGATGGCAAGGTGATCATCGACGTCACCAATCGCGTCGACATGCTGGACCCGGGCAAGACCCTCGACGGCACATCGATGGCCGAGAAGATCCAGAAGCGGGTGCCGAAGGCGCGTGTGGTCAAGGCCTTCAACTACGCGTTCGCGTCCAGGATGGCGGAGCCGAACGTCGACGGCACGAAGCTCGACGCTTACATCGCGGGGGACGACGAGGCCGCGAAGCGAGAAGTCGAAGACTTCGCCCAGTCGATCGGGTTCCGGCCCATCGACGCCGGGCCGCTGGCGATCGCTCGCGCGCTCGAGGCGATGGCGGTGCTCAACATCCTCCTCCAGGTCAAGCACAAGTGGCCGTGGCAGAGCGGGTGGAAGATGATCGGCCCGACCGGCGAGAAAGGCTGAAGCTGAGCTACTAAGCCGGCCGCGTCCGCGCGGGCAGCCGCAGCGCGGCCGGCAGCCCCAGGAGCGTGATCACGGCGATCGCGCCCAGCGCCAGGTACGGATTGCCGATCACAGCCTGCACCGCCAGCACGACGACCAGGCCGCCGAGGTTTCCGCACATCAAGAGAAAGCCCACCGCAGCGCCCTGGCGCTCGGCGGGGGCGTGGACGTCGGACCAGTCGAGGACGACGGGAAGCGCCGCGAGCAGCACGAAACCGGCTGCGAACAGCCACGCGCCCATCCAGATGGCGTTGTGCACCAGCGCGATGGCCGTGAACGCCACCGCCGAGACGATGAGCGCGGCGATCAGCATCGTGCGGCGGCGGTCGGCGCGGGCCACGGCGGTCGGCAGCACGGCCGCACCCGCGATCCCGGCAAAGGTCAGGACGGCGATCAGCAGGCCCGCCGAGTCGCCGAGTCCAAACGGTTCGAGGATCGGCTGGAGCCAGGTCGCGAGCGCGTTGTAGACGCCCATGCCGATGAACACGAGCGCGGCGAGCGTCCACAGGAAACGATCGCCGGCGAGCCAGCGCAGGCTCACTGCGGCGGAGGGGTCGTCCGGGTAGGTGACCGGTGCGCGTAGGGCCACCAGCATCAACGCCGCTGCGGCAACCGCCACCGCGGCCTGGATACCGAGCAGGAGCGGCAGGCCGCCCGCGTCCAGGACCGGCCCTGCCATGAGCACGGCGGCGAGGATGCCCGCGAACAGCGCCGCGGTGCCCGCCGAGATCGCGGTCGCGCGTTCGCCCGGGGCGAACCATCGGGCCGCGACCTTGTTGATGCTGTTCAGGACCAGCGGCTGCCCGGCCGAGATGACGACCTGGCCGGCCATCTGGACGGCGAACGACTCGGGCGCGATGAGCCGTATGAGCGCGCCCGCCGCCGTGAGCAGCGCACCCGTGGACAGCGCCTGGCCGAAGCGCCGGTCGAGCCATCGCCCGGTGGGCAGCGCTAGAACGATGTACACGAACGGGAACACGGCGGCGAGGTCGCCCACGAGCCCGACGCTCACGTGCATCGCCGCTGCGCTGCGCGTGTCGACAGCGGCGAACGTGAGCCACAGCAGCTGCGTGCACGCGGCGAGAAGGGCGTACGCGGCGAGCACCGCCCAGCGGGTCATCGGTTGAGCCGCGCGTACGCGCCGTGCAGCGCGCCGTAGAACTTCTTGAACTCGGCGTACATCGGCTCGTAGACCTCGCGGGCGTGCGCATCAGGCTCGAAGGACCGTGTCACCGCCACAAGCGCGCGCACGTCGTCGAGCTCGAGCTTGCCGAGCGACAGCGCGGCGAACAGTCCCGCGCCCCGGAGGCTGGCGAACATCGGCTCCGCGACCTTCTCGATCCGCCGGTTCAGCACATCGGCGTGGATCTGGCACCAGAGATCCGACTGCGCGCCGCCGCCGAGGATGCGGAGTGTCGGGATGGGGCGGCGGACGAACTTCTCGACCGCGTCGAGCAGCCATCGCGCGTTGAAGGCAACGCCCTCGAGCACCGCGCGAACTAGATGGCCGCGCCCGGTGTCGAGCGAGATGTTGAGGAACGCACCACGCAGAGTGCGGTCCTCGACGGGCGTGCGCTCGCCGTTGAGCCACGGAGTGAACATGAGCCCGCCGGCCCCTGCGGGCACGGCGCCCGCGAGCTCGATCAGCTCTTCATAACCCCCGGGAACCACCGCGTCGCGCAGCCACTTGAGACAGAGTCCCGCGGTCTCGTGGTTGTTGGCGACGAGATACGTGCCCGGCCGGATGCCCGGCACCGACGCCATCTGGTGCAACACGTCGGTACGTTTGAACGGAACCTCGCACGCGATCCACGCGGTGGTGCTGATGGTCATGTGGGCTTCGAAGGGAGCGACCGCGCCCGAGCCGAGGTATGACGTGTGCAGGTCGGGCACGCCGGCGACCACAGGCACCGGCGGAAGGCCGAGCTCGGCGGCGACATCCGCGCGAATGTCTCCGATCACGCTGCCGGTCGCCACGAGCGGCGGAAGGCGCGACGGGTCGCGTCCGGCGCGCCGCACCAGCTCGGGCACGTACGAGGCGACGGCTCCGGGCCGGTTGTCGGTCATCCACGACAGGATCATCGACGCGGGCGTGGCCGCGACGCGGCCCGCGAGCCGCAGGCCTATGTAGTCGAGCGGCTCGAGCAGAACCGCCGTCTTCGCGTACAGCTCGGGCTCGCATTCGCGCAGGTAGAGCTCGTGGCCGAGCGGGTCCGCGCCGTGGGGCGAGGGCGCGCCACCCGTGATCTGCATCCAGCGGAGGATGTTGCCCGGCGAGTAGCCGAACAGCGACACCGGCCC
>CAYVHH010000358.1:0-4759 GCA_964450175.1 uncultured bacterium
CGGGCCGCTCGATTCGTTGACGACCACCTTGCCGCGCGAGAAGGCGGTGTACCCGTCGCCCCCGCGGACGAGATAGCTGGGGACCGCGACGCTGTAGACCGCTTCGGCGGCGAGAGGGTTCCCGCCGACTGCGATGCTCACGATCCGTTGTCCCGCCGCGAGCCGCGCATCCCACACGAACCGAACGCCGGAGACCTGAAGAAACCCCCCGCCCTCACGGTCGGTCTGGGCCAGACCGTGCTCCACCGCGGCCTGAAGATCGCGCCCGCTCAGCTCGAGCTTGAGGACCACGTCGGTGAACGGCAGCAGACTGTGGACGTCGCGCTTGGTCAGCGGCCCCGGCGGCATGATGCGATTCGTTCGGATCGCGCCCCCGTTCACGAACGCCGCATCGGCGCCGAGGCGCTCGCGCAAGAGGTCGGCGACTAAATCGCCGACGTTGGTTTCCTGAGTCCGGAGCCGGCTGGTCCGCGCCTCGAGCGGCACGTCGGTTCGCCCAATGACGGTGTCCAGCTCGCGATCGAGCCGAACGCCATAGGCGCGTACGAGCTCCTCGACGGCGGGATCGGGCGCGACGCGGCCGCTCACCTCGCGGAAGCGCCAGGACCGCTCGACCAGCTTTCCGTCCCGCGTGAGCCACAGATCGACCTGGACGAGATAGCGCGCGTCGGAGCCGCCCTTCGTGATGAGGGTTTTCCCGTCCTCGGCGACCGTCGGATCGTGCTCGTGGCCGCCCAGGATCACGTCGATGTCGGCCGCCGAGGCGAGCGCCTTGTCCTCGGCGATCTCCTGATGCGTGACGCCCACGACCACCTGCGCGCCTTGCGTCCTGAGGCGGGCGGCGGCGTCCTTGCCGGCGGCGAGCGGAGGATTGAAGCCGATGTCGGGTCCGGGACGCGAGGTGCGAGCCGCGTCGGCCATCGTGAGACCGAACACCCCGACGCGCAGGCCGCCGAGCGTCAATAGGATGTCGGGCGAGGCCCCGCCGAACGGACGGCCCGTCCGCCGATCGACGATGTTGGCCGAGAGCCAGCGAAACTTCGATTCCTTCATGCGCTCCAGGAGCACAACCGGCCCGAAGTCGAACTCGTGATTCCCGAACGTCGCGAAGTCCAGCCCGACCGCGTCGAGCGCGGCGACCATCTGCGAGCCCTGCAGAAACGTCGACTCGACCGACGGCGACAGGAAGTCGCCCCCGATGGCGAAGACCGCGTTGGGGCTCTCGCGCCTCACCTCGCGCACCAGGGTGGCCAGCCGGGCCATTCCTCCGCGCCGGCCGCCATCGACCGGTCCGAGGACGTAGGCGTCGTTGATCTGAAGAAACGTCAGCCGGACGAGATCACCGTCCGTCGCCGGCGCGCCGCGCGCGGCGCAGCCGACCTGGACGAGCATGAGAACGACCAGGAGCGCGGCGAGGGCCGCGCGCGACCTCATGACGCCGCGGCGCCGGTCGTCGCTCTCGTCTTCCAGAAGCGGTCGGGCCGGCGCGCCACGCGATCGGTCAGCAACCGCGCGGCGCGGTCGGTGTCCCCCGCCCGGAAGCACGCCTCGAGCAAGGTGTCGTGGAAGACGTCGCGCTGGGCGCGGCTGCCGCCGAGCTCGACGATCCGCGGGGTCAGCGGCTCGATCCGCTCGATCGATCGGCGGTAGTCGCGGCCGGCGAACCCATGAATCCCTTCGATCAGCGGCACCAGCACGTCCCGGACCAGCCCCGTCCGATCCCGCGCGCCGCGCTCACGCAACATCCCGAGCTGGCGCTCCGCGGTCGCCCAGTCGCCGCCGGCGGCGAGCGCCATCGCCAGGTGGGCCGCGTGGAAGAGCAGGGCCTGACGATCGAGCCGCTCGCCGGCGATCCGCGCGAACGGCGTCCAGCGCTCACCGACCTCGCGGCCGAGGAGCTCGAGGCGCCACAGCAGCGAGATCGAGTCGTGCAGGTTGCCGGGGATCGACGACGGCGCGCCCTCGAACACGCGTCGCCCCAAGTCGGACGCGACGTCGTACTCGCCGCGGCCCAAGTGCATCAGCGCGAGATGCCACAGGAGATGGTTCCTGAACCAGCCCAGGTGCGTGCACGGCTCGATGGCGACCGGCAGCCGCGTGACGCCCGTGTCGAACGCCGCCATCTCGTACAGCGCGTGAGCGAGCGCGTGGACCGACCAGGCGTCGCGCGGGTTCTTCTGGTTCGCCACGAGCGCCATGCGGACGGCCTCGTCGCAGCGGCCGGCCTCCTCGAGCACGAACGCGTGCAGGCCGAGCATGAAGGAGTTGCCGGGATGGTACCGGGTCAGGGTGTCGGCGAGCGCCAGCATCTCCGGGAACTTTCCCTGCCAGAACCAGACGAAGTAGAGGCGCTGAAACACCAGGAGATCGCGGGGGTAGTCGGCGAGATGCTCCCGCATCGCGCTCGCCGCGGCGGGGCCCTTGCCCTCGACCAGGAGCGCCAGGCCTTCGACGTGCCGTCGCTCCCGGTCGGTCTGTGAGGCCGCGGCCGCGCGCGCAGTCTTGCCCGCCTCCTGCGCTTCGGCGAAGCGCTCCTCCAGGAAGAGACACACCGCGGCGCCGGCGTGAGCGAGAGCGAGCCGCGGCTCGAGCGCGATCGCGGCGCGGAAGCGCTCGAGGGCCTGCGCGTCCCAGGAGAGAAGCCCGTCGACCGCGTGGTCGTAGGCCTCGACCGTCGCGGCCGCGTCGGTGCTCACCGGCAAACCGTAGGCGTCGCGGCGCATGGCCCGCATGCTAGCAGACGAAGCCGGCGGGGGCCGCGCCTTCGTCGGCGAGGAGGCCATCGAGGAACTCGACCGCCCGGCGCTCGGCCCACGACTCGACGCGCCAGGGCCAGCGGCCTTCGAGGAATGCCGCGTGCCCCCCGCGCCGGACGAACTCTGCGCGGACCCACGGCGGCAGGTCGGCCGGATCGGGCAGCGCGCCGGACGGGACGATCGGATCGTCAAGCGCGCTGACGAGCAAGGTCGGCCGCCGGATGCGGCCCAGGAACGGCGCGCTCGAGGCCCGCGCCCAGTAGTCGCGCTCGTCCGCGAAGCCGTTGAGCGGCGCCGTCACGGCCCGGTCGTACTCGGCGAAGGTCCGCGCGCGCAGCGCGAGCGGGACGTCGACGATCTCGTGGAGTCCCGGATCGCGCGCCGCCTTGAGGCGCACCTTGTCTCGCATGGTCCCGAGAAAGTTCGCCGTGTAAACCAGCCGGCAGAAGCCCCGGTCGAGGGCTTCGGCGCAGTGCGCGAGATCGAACGGCACCGAGATCGCGACGGCACCGACGACGGCGCCGGGCACGTCGGCCTGCCGCTCGCCGAGCCACTTGAGCAGGACGTTACCGCCCAGCGACACGCCCACCGCGCCGACACGGACGGCGGGCTCTCGGGCGACGATCATCCGGACGACTTCGTCGAGGTCGGCCGTGTGTCCCGAGTGGTAGAACGAGCGGAGGCGATTCAGCTCGCCGCTGCACGATCTGAAGTTCAGGGTGACGGCGCGCCAGCCCCGGGCAAGGACCTGGCGCGTGAGGCCGACGACGTAGTGGGATCTCGACGAGCCTTCGAGGCCGTGCAGGACCAGCACCAGCGGCGCGTCGGCCCGGGCCGAGTCAGCCCAGTCGAGATCGACGAAGTCGCCGTCGGCGGTGGCCAGCCGCTCCCGCCGCCACCGGATCCGGTGACGGCGGAAGAGCGGGCCCCAGATGGTCTGGACGTGCGGGTTCCGGCACCACCAGGGCGGCCGGAACGCGGACGCTATTCCTGGCCCTTCAGCAGAAGCTTCGCGACCTCGGGCGCGATCTCCCGCGCGCGGCTGTCGAGCTCCGCCTCGCTGAGGTTCGCGATCGGGTGCGGCATCATCAGGAACTTGTAGGTCGGGACGCCCCATTGCTCAGCCATCGCGCGCGCCGTTCTCTCGAAGACATCCGTGATGATCGACGCCGCCGGCACCGCGTTCTTTTCCAGCACGATTCCGTCGAGCACACTGCCCGACGAGCAGGACCCTCAGTCTCCGATCCCGGCGACAATGACGTCGCAGGTCTTGCGCACCTCCTGGATGATCTCCTCGTGCGCCGGCACCGACGCGTTGTGCTTGCGAAACAGGCGCGTCTCGCTGGCCCCGTACTCGGCCTTCAAGATCTCGCCGATCCGCACCAAGAGCTTGTCGGAGTTGTACTTCGTGTTCTCGATCAGGCCGATCCGCTTCCCCTTCAGGGAACCGGGCCGATCCACGTACGTGATCGGCTGTTTGGCTGCCTCGACGGTGGGATCCAGAAGCTCGATCATCGCTTGACCTCCTTGGTCGTGGCGAGGGACGAACGGGCACCGCCCCATCCCGGGATGAACGACGAGAACGAGCCGGCGCGCCCGCCGGCCGCGACGATCAAGAGGTCGTCGGGCTCCGCGACGATCGGCCGGAGCTTCGTGTCGTCGCCGGGCTGAATCGCGCCGGGGATGCGATTGGTGCGCTTGAGATGCGCGATCGTGTTCTTCGTGTTCTCGAACAGGAACTGGCGGATCTCTTTCTTGCCCCAGCCGCTGCCGGCGATGGTGCGCATGTGCTCGCCGGCCAGGGTGACGACGTACTGCGGCTGCCGGCCGGCGCCGCCCGAATGCTTCATCGAATCGGCGAGCGTGGTCAGCACGCCTTCGGCGTCGGGCGAGAGCTGGTTGTAGAACTGATGTGGCGCCTCGGCGGCCATGACCGTGACGGTACTCTGGTCGGGCCGGAAGCCCCGCTCGACGTGGAGCGGAGTCCACGGGCTCTCCGCCTC
>CAYVHH010000359.1:0-23105 GCA_964450175.1 uncultured bacterium
GCTCCGTCATGATGACGCCGCCCGACATCAGCGCCTCCAGCTTTGGCAGGACGCGGTCGATTCGTGCTGCGGTGTCGACCACTTCGACGACGACGGGCAGTCCCTCGGCGACGACCTCGATGGCCGCCGTGTGCACGCGGCCGTCATGGCCGAAGCCCGCGACGCCCTTCAGTACGGTCGCACCGGCGAAGCCGTCCCCCCGGAGCAACTCGATGATCTTCCGGTACAGCGGCGCCCCATCGTGCGTTCGAGACTCGCTGAGAATCAGCCGGAGCAGCACCTGCTCGCCCTCGATGCCGCGCATCCTCACTTCTCCCAATATCGCGCCTTCGCGGACAGGATCCAGCGGATTCCTCCGCAGGAACCGCCGATGTCGCCGGCATAACGCCGAATCAAATGGATATGCGCGTGGCCGACCGTCTGACCACCGGCCGCGCGCATGGTGACGCCGACGTTGTACCCGTCCGGACGTTCCTGACGCGCGAGCCGCTGTTGCATGTCGTTCACGAGGTCTTGGACTGATCCGCCGGGAACGCCATGCCGAAGCCCAAGCCCTCGTCCACCACCTTGTCGAACTCCGCGGCGCCCGCCTCGGCCGCCCGGTGCCCCGCTTCGTGACCGCCGCCCTGCCCGTGCTGGCCCCACGAGACCGACGAGGCGGCCAACACGAGTCCAGCCACCGTGACCGCCGTCATCATCGTGGAAGCTCGTATCCAGCCGCGTCTCTGCATGAATGTCGTCAGACGAATCGCGCGAGATAGGTCGTGAGCGCTGCCGACTCGCGCTCGCGCAGGCGGACGGCGATGCGAAGCTGCTCCAGGTACTGCTCCAGGGTCTTGCCGCCGAACTCGGGCCGGCGCGCCTGGAAGAACGCGTGGACGTCCCGCTCGAGCTCCGGCGTCGCGAGCCCGACGACACCCTCGGCCAGGCGCCGGAGCCCCGCCTTCGGGTACTGCCGCTCCATCGTATCCCAGTTGGTCTTCACGAACTCCCAGGCGAGCTCGCGCGCGTAGACGGAGGTCAGGAGCGAGCGCACGACGAACGGCGCGTCCTGGGTCCGGAACTCGCCGTTGATCGCGCGGGCGAGCGTCTGGGTCAAGAGCTCGCGCTGGCGGAAGGCGGCCAGTGCGTAGAGGAAGCGCTGCTCCTCCTGCGGCGTCGACGCGGACTGGAACTTCTTCAAGAATTCGTCGTAGCGCGGGCCGTCGCCGGCGTGGGCGAGCACACCGATGATGGCGGGCAGGACGTTGGGGTCGAGGTCGCCCGCCGTCTTGGCGTAGAGCTCGGCGGCCCGCGCCTGCACGGCCCGGTCGTCGCCGAGTGCGCCCATCACGCGCACCAGGTCGCCGCGGAGCTGGCGCGTGAGCTCGTCCTCTCCGGATCGCGGCGTCCAGCCGAGCTCGGTGAAGACCGGCGCGACGCGGTCGCGGACGAGCGCGGCGAGTCGAGGCCGCTGTGCCGGCTCCGCGATGCGGTTCAACATCGAGAACGAGGCGATCAGCACCGACCACACGTTGCGATCGCGCTCGCCGCGGAAGCGCGTCGTCAGCTCGAGATAGTCGGTCAGGGCCATGTGGCCGGCCACCGTCACCGCCCACGCGTCGTTGACGAGATTGAAGCGCTCGATGCCGCCGAGCCGGCCGAGCCCGCCCAGGAGCCGCTCGAGCAGCTCGCTGCTGTAGCGGACGCGGTAGAAGCCGTGGCCGCCGTCGTTGACCAGCACGGATTCGAGGCGTTCGGGGACCGGGACGCGGGCTTCGCCGCCCGCGAGCAGCCGCCGCTCCGTCGACGCGCGCCCCGCCGTATTGAAGCGAACCTGCACCGGCACCTGCCACTGCTGATTCCGCGACGAGGGCGTCGAGCCGGGCAGGGGCTCCGGCAAGTACGTGAAGCGCTGCTGGCTCATCACGAGCTCGTTCCCGTCGAGCCGCGCGCTCACGAGCGGATAGCCGGGCTGGAAGATCCAGGCGTCCATCACCTCGGGGATCGGCTGGTTGGCGGCCCGCCCGAGCGCGGCCCAGAGGTCGCCGGTCTCGGCGTTGGCGTAGGCGTGGCGCCGCAGGTACTCGCGCACGCCCTCGCGGAACACCGTCGCGCCGAGATACTGCTCGAGCATGCGCAGCACCGACGCGCCCTTCTCGTAGGTGAGCACGTCGAACATCGCGTCGGCGTCGCGCGGCGCCTCGACGTGGAACTCGATCGGGCGCGTCGAGTGCAGGCCGTCGACCGAGAGCGCCGCGGCGCGCGAGACGCCGAACGTGGTCCAGCGCTGCCACTCGGGTTTCCACGCGTCGACCGCGAGGATCTCCATGAACGTGGCGAAGGCCTCGTTGAGCCAGATGCCGTTCCACCACGTCATCGTGACCAGATCGCCGAACCACATGTGCGCGTTCTCGTGCGCGACCACGTCGGCGACCCGCTCGAGCTCGGCGTGGGACGCGGCGCGCGCATCGACCAAGAGCGCGGTCTCGCGGAAGGTGATCGCGCCCAGGTTCTCCATGGCGCCGGCCGCGAAGTCCGGAATCGCGAGCAGGTCGAGCTTGTCGCTCGGATACGGCAGCCCGTAGTAATCCTCGAAGAATCGCAGCGAGGCGACGCCGATCTCGTGGCCGAAGGCGGCCAGATGACGCTTGCCCGGCACGCACCAGACGCGGACCGGCGCCCGCCCGACCATCACCGCGTCGGTGGCCTCGAGCTCGCCGACGACGAACGCCACGAGATAGGTCGACATCTTCATCGTGTCGGCGAAGGTCACGATCTTCCGGCCGCGCTCCACGCGCTCGCCCACGATCGACGTGTTCGACACCGCGGTCAGCTTCGGATCGATCACGAGCGTCACCGCGAACACCGCCTTGAAGGCCGGCTCGTCCCAGCACGGAAACGCGCGGCGGGCATCGGTCGCCTCGAACTGGGTGGCGGCCATCAGCCGAGGCTCGCCGGTCGGATCCTTGTAGCTCGACCGGTAGAAGCCGCGCAGCTTGTCGTTCAGGGTGCCGGTGAAGGCGAGCCGCAGCCGCCAGGTGCCCGGCGCGATCGGCGACGGAAACGTGATGCGACAGCGCTCGGCGGCCTCGTCGACGATCGCCGTGCCGCGGAGCGACTCGCCGCGCGCGTTCGCCAGCGTCGCTTCGCCGAACGCGAGGTCGACGGCGTTGAGCACCACCTCCGCGGTCGGTTCCTGGACCTCGAGCGTGATCGTCTCGTCGCCCGTGAAGGTCAAGGTCGCCAGATCGGGTTCGAGACGCAGATCGTACCGGATCGGGCGCACGTGTCGAGGCAGACGATACGGATCCACCAGCATTCTCCGGAAGCGATCAGGATGACTGCGGTCCATACTGTACAGCAGTCGGCCCACGACTATCATGCTCCCGTCGATGCGACTCCGCCTTCGTGCCGTGTGTGCGGCTGCGGCGACCGTGCTGCTCGGGGCCGCGGCGGCCGCCGGCGCCGACGCGATCGAGGCCTTCATCCGGCGGCACTGGCGCGAGCCGCTGGCGGCGCAAGGCGCGCCGCCCGCGCGATTTCCGCCGGTGGAAGCCTCGCTCCAGCCGGAGTCGTGCGGGACCTGCCATCCCGCGCAGCTCGCCGACTGGCGCGAGAGCCTGCACGCCGCCGCGAGCGGACCTGGTATCGCCGGCCAGCTCGTCGAGATGCGGGAGAGTGATCCATCGTCGGCGCGCTCGTGCCTCGTCTGCCACGCTCCGCTCGCCGAGCAGGGGCCGGAGAACCCGGACTACGACGCCTCGCTCGCGGGCCGGGGCGTCCCGTGCGCGGGCTGTCACGTCCGGGGCCACCAGCGCTTCGGGCCGCCCCGGCGCGACGGGTCCCTGGTGAGCGCCGTTCCGCGCGAGACCTTGCCCCACAACGGCGTGACGCGAACCCCCGCGTTCCTCAAGGCCGAGTTCTGCCGAGGGTGTCATCAGTTCACGCCCGACGGGTTCGCGCTCAACGGCAAGCTGCTCCAGGCCACCTACGACGAGTGGAAGGCCAGCCGCTTCGCGCGTGCGGGCGTTCAGTGCCAGGACTGCCACATGTCCGACCGGCGCCATCGCTGGCGCGGGATCCACGATCTCGACATGGTGCGATCCGGGCTCACGATCGAGGCCAAGGCGGGCGCGACACGCTATCGCCCCTGCGAGCTCACGGTGGTCACGCTCCACGTGAGCAGCACGCGGATCGGCCACGCGTTTCCGACGTACGTCACGCCGCGCGTGGTTCTGAGCGCCGAGCTGGTCGACGACGCGGGCCAGGTCGTCGCCGGCAGTCGAAGAGAGCAGATCATCGGCCGCGAGGTCGCCCTCGACCTCTCGCGCGAGCTCTTCGACACCCGGCTCATGCCCGGCAAGAGCACGACGCTCACGTATCGGATGAAGGTCGACGCGACCGGACTCCGGGCGCGGGTGGCCGTCGTGGTCCAACCGGACGCGTTCTACGTGGCCTTCTTCGAGACCTTGCTCGAGCAGGGCGCCGGCCGAGGCGAAGGGCAGATCCGCGAGGCCCTCGACGCCGCCCGCCGCTCCCCGTTCACCGTCTTCGAGCGCGAGCTGCCGCTGAGCTAGACGCCGAGCGCCGCCCCGTCGGCCCGCGGATCCGAAGCACCGGCGAGTCCGGCCGCGTCGAGACGAATGAGCTGAGCGTGGCCCATGAGATCGCTCCAGCCCTCGACGATCTCCACCTCGTGCCCCCGATCGCGAAGCGCCTCCCGGACGTCGTCGCCAAATCGATCCTCGAGCCTCAGCGAGCGGGTCTCCTCGCCCCACGTCCGGCCGAAGAGCCAGCGCGGCGCCTCGACCGCGGCCTGGGGATCGAGTCCGCGATCGACGACGCGGGTGACGAGTGCCGCCTGCGTCTGCGGCTGGCCCTCTCCGCCCATCGTGCCGTAGACGAGGCGCGGACGTCCGTCGACGAGGTACATGGATGGGATCAAGGTGTGCGCCGTCTGCTTGCGCGGCGCCAGGCAGTTCACGTGGGCCGGGTCCAGCGAGAAGAATGCGCCCCGGTTCTGAAGCAGGACGCCGGTGTCGCCCGCGATCACGCCCGAGCCGAATTCCCAGTAGAGGCTCTGGATCAACGAGACGGCGTTCCCGTTCGCATCTGCGGTGACGATGGCGATCGTGTCGCCCTTCGCGGCCGGTCCGGCCGCCGGCATCGCGGCCCGTCGCGAGATGAGCCGGCGGCGCTCGGCGAGGCGCGCTGGATCGAGGCAGCGCCCGACGGGGACGGACACGACGGTCGGATCGGCCAGATAGCGATCGCGGTCCTCGAATGCGAGCTTGGTGGCCTCGACGACGACGTGCACGTAGTCGGCCTCGGCCAGGGACTTGATCTCGAACCCCTCGAGCAGCGACAGGATTGCGAGCGCGGCGAATCCCTGGGTCGGCGGCGGAAAGCTCGCCGCCTCGCCGCCGCGATAGGGAACTCGCAGCGGCTCGACCCACTCGGGCTGGTGGCGCGCCAGGTCGTCCGCCGTCAGCGGGCTTCCGGCGTCGCGCGCGGCCCGCGCGAGTCGGCGCGCGAGCGTGCCGCGATAGAACGCGTCGCCCCCGCTCCGGGCGATCTCCTCCAGGGTCGACCCCAGATCCGCCTGGACGAACCGCTCGCGCTTCAGGAGCTCGGGGTGGAAGACGGGCCAGAGTGAGCCGCGGACCTCGGCCGGCGCCGCGTCACCGAAGAGGTCCGTGGCGTCGACGGTCTCACGACGCTGGCCGGACGACGGTGGGAAGCCGTCGCGCGCGTGAGCGATCGCCGCCTCGAGCAGCGTGCTCCAGGCGATCGGGGAGCCCAGCGAGTCGCGGCTCAGCGCGTGGGCCGCCCACCAGCCCGAGACGACGCCGGGCACGGTGAGCGCCGCGACCCCGCCGCGCACCGGGATCGTGTTGCCGAAGCGCGCGCGATAGTGCTCGAGATCGGCCGCCGCCGCCGATCGGCCCGCCGCGTTCAGCGCGCGCAGCCGGCGATGGCGGCCGTCGTAGATCAGCCAGAAGCTGTCCCCGCCCACCCCGTTCATGTGGGGGTAGACAACGGCGATCGCGGCGCCGGCCGCAATGGCCGCGTCCACGGCATTGCCGCCGCGCGCGAGGACCGCGAGTCCGGCCTCGGACGCGAGCGCGTGCGGGCTGGCGACGAGCCCGTGCGCCGCGTGAGCTTCGGGCCATCGGGTCGCGGCAGTCACGCGCGCGATGGTAGCAGAGGGCGGCGATGATTCGGGGTAGGATGAGGCGGTATGTCGAGCACCGCCGCCGTCTGGCGCCCGGTCGTGACCGAGATCCTCCGCGAACGACTCGGTGCCGGCGAGTCGGTCTGGCTGCCGATACGCGGCCGGAGCATGCGACCCCTTCTCGGGGCCGGCGCGCGGATCTTCGTCACGCCTCCCGGACGCGCCCGCTTCGGTGATCTGCTCGCGTACGAGCTCGAGGGCACGCTCGTGTGTCACCGCGTGATCGGCCGGCGCGGCGCCGCTCTGCTCACGCGCGCGGACAATCGCGGCGGCGGGCCGGAGGTGGTGACCGGACCGCAGATCCTCGGGATCGTGACGGCATGCGAGCGCCGCGGCGCCACCGTCGATCTGTCCACGTTTCGCCAGCGGGCGCTGGCGACCTTCATGGCCGCACGCTCCCTCGGTGCGGCGGCGTGGCGGTACGCGCTGCAGGCCGTCGCGGGGCCGGAGCCTCGCCGGCCCAGACGCCTCTCTCGAGTCCTGGCCGTGCGACGACGCGCGTGGCCGCAGGCGTGACGCGTCACACCGACCGCGTCGACGTCGCGGGCGTCGTCTTCCAGCTGTCCTGTCGCTTCCCGAAGCCCGGGTTCTGGGCTCGAAACCATCCCGAATTCATCACGCGCCGTCGACCCGACGTGACGGTGCGCATCGACTACGAGGAGCGTGGCGCGGGCCATGCCTGGCGGTCGACTGGCGACACCGTCGTCGACGCGGCTACCGTGCGTTGTCGCGGTCGGAATCTTTGCGTGTCGACCGGCTACTACCGCGCGGCAGTCGACGTTCCGGGCGGCCGCGTCACCGTCAAGATGGCCGCGGGATTCGAGGTCGCCGGCCTCATGCGGACCCTGGCAGCGCTGTGGCTCGCCGAGCGCGAGACCCTGCTCGTCTCCGCCGCGTGCTTCGGCCCAGCCGAGGCGGCGACGCTCGCCTGTGGACGGCCCGGCCGAGCGATACCGGCGTCCGCGGTCGGTGGTTGGCTTGCGGTGACGCCCAGGCCGGGCCGCGTCGACGTCCGGGCGACACCGTTTCTCGCCGGCGACGGTCCGCCGCCGGCGAATGGCTGGCGTGCGACGACGCTCGGGGTGTCGGGTGCGACGGAGCCGATGAGCGCGGCAGCGGCGCTGCGCGCGTTGCTCCCCGCGATCTGGCAGGCCGATCGCCGGCGTCCCGCCGTCGAGCGCACGCTGGACCTCGCGACCCGCGTCGTGACGGCCTTGCACTGTCGCGAGCTCGACGCCATCGACCCGACGTGCGAACGGGTCGCGGTTGGCTGAGCGGACGCCGCGGATCGAGGTCGCGGGCGTCGTGTTCGGCGTCGCGGGTCTCGGCGCCGCCGCGTGCGCGTGGGCAGAGGAGCGGTACGGGCCGTTCTTGTCGCGACGGGCGCCGACCTTCGGGATTCGCGTGCGGGTGAGCGAGCGTTATCGACCGGGCCGAGTGCCGCGCCCGTCCGCGACGTGGGAGGGGGGTCGCTTCGCGCTCGCCAGTCATCCATCTCGAGCGCACGGCGATCTGGGACGGCGCCGGGTCGACTTCCGTGCCGGTCCCGGACCGGTGCTGAATCCCGAGCTGTTCCGGCTCCTCTGCAGCTTCCTCCTCATGCAGAAGGGAGGGGTCCTGCTCCACGCGTCCGCCGTGGTGGACGGAGGTCGCGCGTGGGTCTTCTCGGGCCCGTCGGGCAGCGGCAAGACCACCATCGCGCGCCTTGCGGGTGACCGGCCCGTCCTCAACGACGAGACGGTCGCGCTCCGGCCCATCCCGCGAGGCTGGGAGGCCTGCGCGACGCCGTTCTATGGATCCGGCGGGCCTTCCATGGCTCGCACGAACGACCGCGCCCCGATTCGGGGTCTCTGCTTTCTGCGCAAGGCCGGTCGCTTTGCCCACCGGCGTCTGTCGGCGTCCGAGGCGGTCGCCCGCGCGTTCCCGGAGGTCATGCTGCCCAAGCGAGACGACCGGGTGACCGCGCGGCTCCTCGAGACGCTCGCGGCACTCGTCGCGGGGGTGCCCACGTGGGAGCTCGCGTTCAAACCGGAGCCCGCACTCTGGAGCTATCTCGATGGATTGGACTGACGCGTTCCCCCTGCGCAAGTCCGTGCCGTGGCGGACGCTCGACACGGAGGCCCTGGTCGTGGACGTCAAAGGCGGCTTGCTTTACCCTCTCAACAGCGTCGGCGCGCGGATCTGGGATCTGTGCGACGGCGCGCGCAGCGTGGACGAGATCGTCGGCGTGCTCGCCGCCGAGTTCGAGGCGCCCGAGCCGACGATTCGTGCCGACGCGATCGAGTTCATCGAACGGCTGACCGACGCCAAGCTGGTCTCCATCGAGCGCCGGCGCAAGGGAGAGAGCCGATGATCTTCGAAGGCTGCGCGCAGAACGCCGGACTCGGCGACGCCTCGCTGATGGCGCTGATCAGCGCCAAGGCCGACCGGAATCGGACGCCCCTCAACGTCCATCTCGAGCTCACCTACCGCTGCAACGAGCAGTGCGTCCACTGCTACTGCGTCGTCGAGCACGGCCGCGAGCAGGAGGTGCGCCGACACGAGCTCACGCTCGACGAGATCCGCCGGCTCCTCGACGACCTGGCCGACATGGGCGCCCTCTATCTGACGCTCTCGGGCGGCGAGGTCATGGTGCGGCCCGACTTCTTCGACATCGCCGAGCACGCGCGCCGTCGCGGCTTCGCGTACCGGATCTTCACCAACGGGATCGGCCTCACCGAGGCGAAGGTCGAGCGGCTCGCGGCGCTCGAGCCCTTGACCGTCGAGCTGTCGATCTTCTCCGCCGATCCGGAGGTGCACGACGCGATCACCCGCGTGCCCGGCTCTTTCCGGCGGCTCATGGCCTCGATCGAGCGCCTGCAGCGCCACGGGCTGCGCGTCTATCTCAAGACCGTCGTGATGAAGCCCAACATCGCCGGCCTCGCGAAGCTCGACCGGCTCGGCCGGGACCTCGGCGTATTCACCCACACCTATAGCTGCGAGGTGAGCCCGCGAATCGACGGCGCCATCCCGCGCGACGGGCACGTGCCGCAGGAATACCAGCTCGACGCCGACGAGCTGCTCCGGTACCTGCGCGAGTCCACCTGGACCGAGCAGCTCGATCCGCAGGAAGGCCGCCCGGAGGACGTCGCCCGCCAGCGCGCCACCTGCGGGCCCGCGACGAACGGCTGCTGCATCGACCCGTACGGCAACGTGTACCCGTGCATCGCGTTTCGCGTTCCGATGGGCAACGTGCGGCAGACGCCGTTCCGCGAGCTCTGGACGGCGCCGCCGCCGGCGATCCGCGATCTCCTGTCGGTCCAGCACTACGCGGACCTGCCGGAGTGCTCGTCGTGCGAGGTCGTCGGGTTCTGCAATCGCTGCCACGGCGACAATCTTCTCGAGCGTGGCGAGGGCGAGTGGAAGCGCTGTCACGAGCGGGCGCGGACGCTCGCCGGCGCCCAGCGCCGTCTCTATCAGATCCGCACTGCGGGGAGGAGCTGACGATGGCGACCGAGGACAAGCGGCCCTACGAGAAGCCCACCCTCGAGCCGACGAGCATCTTCGGGGCCGACACGACCACGTGCTGCCGCGCGACCAACGGGACGTGCAGCATCGCGCAGCGAACGAGCATGGGCAAGGGACAGCGGACCAGCTCGACGTCGTAGCCGCCTGTGCCCCCGCGCGCCGAGCTCCTTCCGGACGCGCGACTGCTCTTGCTGGGCGCGCGCAGTCGCCCAGACGCCGCCGACGATGTCGCGCTGTCCGCGCGGGCTCGCGGCGCCGTCGACTGGTCCGCCCTGGTCGAGCTCGCGGTTCGTGAGGGCACGGCGCCGCTGCTGCACTCCCACTTGTGCCGCCTCGATCTGCTCGATCGCTTGCCGGGGCCGGCACGCCGAAGATTGAGTGAAGTCGCGCGCGGCGTGTGGGCCGCGAACATCGTGCTCGCGCGTCATTGGGGCGAGGCGACCGCGGCGCTCCGCGGGGCCGGTGTCGAGACGCTGACCCTCAAGGGCATGGCGCTCGCCAACGTCGTCTACCCCGAGACCGGGCTCCGGCCGATGGCGGACGTCGACCTGCTCGTACGCCCGGCCGATCACGCCATCGCGCTCGCCGTGCTTCGCGAGCTCGGATATCAGACGCCCGGTGAAGCCGCCGATCGCCTCGGCGCGTCGCGGAGCTTCACGGAGCTCGTGCGCGCGGGGACGCGGATCGATCTCCACTGGCACGCCGCGCACTATCTGCGCTTCGAGGGGATCGTCGCGATCGACCACGATGGGCTCTGGAGCCGCGCGCGTCCGCTCGTCGCTCCCGAGGGGCGCAGCCTCATGCTCTCGCCCGAGGATCTGCTGCTGCACCTCATCCTGCACCTCACGCTCGGCTCGGACTTTGCGCGCGTGCTCTGGTACGCGGACATCGACGCGGTCGTTCGTCGGTTCGCGGCCGAGCTCGACTGGTCACGCCTGGAGAAGGAGGCCGGCCGCTGGCGTGTCCGGACCCTCGCGGGCTGGACGCTCGGCGTCGTCGCCGCCTCGTTCGGAACGCCGCTCCCCCCGGGGCTCCTCGAGCGGCTGGGGCAGGGACGACTGCGGCGCGCCGCCGTCGCCGAGTGCATCGGCGCGTCGGCTCCGCCCAGTCTCGCGGGTGCGCTCGACGACGCGCGCGTCTACCCGGCCCAGACGCTCCTGATGGATCGGGCCATCGATGTCCTGCGCGTCCTCGCATGGACCTTCTTTCCGTCGTCCACGTGGCTCAAGCACCACTACACCCTGGACTCGTGGCAGGTGCCGCTCTACCGCGCCGTTCATCCATTGAGGGTGTGCTGGCTGGCGGCGCGCCAGCTGCGCTGATCAGGCGCGCGCGCGGACGATCCAGCAGGTCGTGTCGAGCCGCTCGGCCACGGCAAGGCCGGCGTCGGCCATCTCGGCCTCGGCCTCGGCGCTGCTGCTGAAGTAGTGGATGTAGCGATACGACGTCGCGGCGCGCTCGAGCGCATGGCCACGATAGAAGCGGTCGCCGGGCTCGGCGAGCCGGTGCAAACCGGCCTGACGGCCCACGCGACGTAGCGCGTCGACGAGCCGGGCCCGGGAGAACGCTCGCGGCGGCGGGGCCATGACGGGCCCCACCACGATCAGCCCGCCCGCGGTCAAGCACTCGCGCAGCCGCGCGAGCGTACGGACGCGGCGTTCTCGCCCGGGGATGTGCGCGTAGATTCCCGGACTGAAATACACCGCGTCGAACCGTCCGACGCTCGCGGGCAGGGTCAAGGGCTCGGCGACGGCGAGCTCGATCGAGAGCTCCGCGGCCCGCGCGCGTTCCGCCGCGAGGGCGATCATCGCCGGCGCCAGGTCGATTGCGACGACGGACAGCCCCGCGCGCGCGAACCCGATCGCCTCGCGGCCCGCTCCGCAGCCCACGTCGAGCAGCCGCTGGCCAGGCCGTAGATGGCGTTCGAGCAGTGCCTGTTCCTCGGGGAGGAGGGCGGTCTCGCGCCCGGTGACCTCCACCTCGGCGTCGTAGGCCGCGGTGAGGCGGGCGAGCAGGTGCGCCTCGCTGCCCATGAACAGGGGCGGAAACAGCGGATGGCGCAGGCGTTCGAGCCAGGACAGCGCCACCAGGAAGCCGCCGAGCCGGTTCGGTACACGCGCCGCCAGCCGACCGGCCGCGCGCCACCGCCCGTGTTGGAGGTCGAGCAGCAGATCACCCTGCTCGAGAGCCGTCGCGACCCCGAGGACGGCGCCGGCGGCGAGCGTGTGGCGGACGCCGTTCGCGCCGACCTCGATCTCGACGGAAGGCCCCCCGTCGCGGATGACTCGTCCGAGCTCGCACCGATCGGCGTGGACACAGAGCACCACGTCGCCCGCACGTCCCGGCATTCCCGGGGCGATCTCGACCACGTCACCGACGTCGACCGGCCGGAGCGCGGGCCGACAGACCATCAATCGGACGACGGCGCCCGGCCCGAGGGACCGCGCGGATTCCCGCGTCAAGGGATCGCCGCCGACGAGGATGAGCGATGGCTCGTCCATGGAACGCTCTCTATCGAGGGAGAGGATAGGATACTTGGTCCATGCGCTGGCTCGTCGATGGCTACAACGTCATCCGGCGCGAGCCTGACCTCCGCGCTCGAGAGGCCGAGAGCCTGGAGGCCGGACGGCGGGCGCTCCTGAGCTTGATCGCGCGGGCCGACCGCGCGCCTCGGGACGAGTTCACCGTCGTCTTCGACGGAGCGCGACTCTCCGGCGGCACGCCGCCGGCGGGTCGCATCCGCGTCGTCTTTTCACGCCCGCCCCTGACGGCCGACGACGAGCTCATGCGGCTCGCGCGCCAGCTGCGCAACGGCGCCGTCGTCGTCAGCTCGGATCGGAAGGTCCAGGACGCGGCCCGCCGGGCCGGGAGCGCGGTGCTGACGGCCGAGCAATTTCTGGAAGCGCTGCAGGTTCCGGAAACCTCATCTGGCCCCGATACCCCGGATGCGAAAGACGATTCGTCCGAGGAGTCGCCTCGGCAGAAGCGCGGCAACCCGCGCCGACTTTCCAAGAAAGCGCGGAGGGCTCAACGGGCCCTCGGACGGCTCCGCCAACCTTGACCCTCGCGCGCGTTTCGTGGAGAATTGCCGTGTGGCCGTCATGACTCGACACTACTTCATCGTCGCGCGGGACCAGACGAGTCTGTGCGAATACCTCACGCGACAGTTCGCCGCCGAGGAAAACGTCGAGGTCTTCCTGGATCGTCGATCCGGACAAGACCGCCGCCTGGGCGAGGCCACCGGGGACGCCGTCGAGCGGAGAAGCGGCGATCGCCGCCATCAGCCGTTCGTCGACACGCAGCTGAGGTCCCTCGGCTACGCCATGTTCCGCGTTCAGTAGCACGCCCTCGCTTCGCCGTCTCCAATTCTTGACACCCGTCGACGCACGGTGACACCGTGTCGGCGTGGCGCTGCGCCGAGCGCACCTGTTCGCCGTCCTCTTCACGCTGCTGGCGGCGGGCTCTGCGGCGTCCGGTTCGATCGAGGGCACGGTGGTGCGCGTCGTCGACGGCGACACGATCGCCGTGCAGCTCGCCGATCGCGTCGAGAAGATCCGCTACATCGGAGTCAACTCGCCGGAGATTCACCATCCGATCAAGGGCGAACAGCCTGGAGGCCGCGAAGCGGCCGAGGTGAACCGGCGGCTCGTCGGCGGCCGGCATGTTCGCCTCGAGCTGGATGTCCGCGCGCGGGATCGGTACGGGCGGCTCCTGGCCTACGTCTGGACCGGCGACACCATGGTCAACGCCGAGCTGGTGCGACTGGGCTACGCCCAGGTCATGACCGTCCCGCCGAACGTGCGATATCAGAAGCTCTTCGTCAAGCTCCAGCGCGAGGCGCGCGACGCGCATCGCGGCTTGTGGGGGTCATCCTAGCCGCGGCGCCTCCGCGGTCTTGACGTAGCGGAGCATGCGCTCGTCGCGCCGCCAGCCGCGATCGGAGAGCGCGTCCCAGAAGCCGAGGGCGTGCGCTTCGTGGCGCTCGACGAGCGCCGAGATCCGGCGCGCGCCCTTTGCCCGCAGTACTCGCTCGGCTTCCTGAACGAGCCGCCGCGCGAGCCCGGCCCGCCGGGCCTCCGGGGCGACCGCCAGGCGATAGATGTTGCCCCGCCAGCCGTCCCATCCGCCGATGACGCTCCCGACGACGGCGCCCTGCCGGATCGCGACAGCGCCAGCACCGCGGCACACTCCTCGAGACGACACGGCCTGATCTCGATCATCGCGCTCGTAACCTCCCGACCGATTTGCGCCCCACCCGTGGCGCCCCGTATCATACGAGCAGTCACTTCGAGAGGAGACCCATGGCGATCAAGCGTGATTTCACTCTGGACGCCAAGTACCGCCAGGAGGAAGGTCTCATCTTCCTCTCGGGCATTCAGGCGTTGGTGCGTTTGCCTTTGGATCAGCACCGCGCCGATAAGCGCCGCGGGCTCAACACCGCCACGCTCATCTCCGGCTATCGCGGCTCGCCCCTCGGCGGGCTCGATCTCACCCTGGAGCGGAACCCCGATCTGCTCCGGCAGCACAACGTCGTCTTCCTCTCGGGTGTCAACGAAGATCTCGGCGCGACGGCCGTCTACGGCAGCCAGCTCGCGAATCTCTTCCCGCAGCCGAAGTACGACGGCGTGCTGGGTATGTGGTACGGCAAGGGACCGGGGGTCGACCGGACCGGCGACATCTTCAAGCACGCGAACTTCGCCGGCGTCGGGCGCAACGGCGGCGTGCTGGCCCTCGGCGGTGACGATCCGCTCTCGAAGTCGTCCACGATCCCGTCCCACTCCGAGGTGGCGTTCTACGACGCGCTCTTCCCCGTGCTCTATCCGGGTAGCGCGCAGGAGATTCTCGACCTCGGCCGGCTGGGTTTCGAGCTCTCGCGCTACTCCGGGCTCTGGGTGGGCTTCAAGATCGTCACCAACGTGGCTGACGAGATCGGCACCGCCGAGGTGGCGCCCGACCGTATCGTCGTCGCCGATCCGGGCTTCCTCTACGAAGGACGGCCCTGGCAAGCGAGGCAGAACCCGCTGTTGATGCCACCGTGGGGGCTCGAGGCCGAGCGCGAGATCCACTATGGACGGCTCGAGGCGGCCAAGGCCTTCGCCGCGGCGAACAAGCTCAATCGCATCACCTTGCCCACGCCGAACGCGTGGCTCGGGATCGCGGCGCCGGGGAAGACCTACTACGACCTGCGCGAGGCGCTCGCCGAGCTCGGGCTCGACAACGCCGCGCTCCGGCAGTACGGCATTCGCCTGATGCAGATCGAGATGATGTTCCCGATGGAGCCGGGCACGGTCCGCGAGTTCGCTCGCGGGCTCGAGGAGCTCCTGGTGATCGAGGAGAAGCGCGCGTTCTGCGAGCTCTTCATCCGCGACATCCTCTATAACCAGGCCGAGCGCCCGCGCGTGGTCGGCAAGCACGACGAGCAGGGACGCCCGCTCGTACCGGCCGACAGCGAGCTCGACGCCGACCGGATCGCGCAGATCCTGGCCACGCGCCTCGAGCGCCGCATCCACCTCGACTCGATCACCGCGCGCGTGGCGCTGCTCGAGGCGCTGCGCCAGCGCCCGGCGCCGCTGACCCTGAGCCGCCAGCCCTACTTCTGCTCGGGCTGTCCACACAATCGTTCCACGGTGCTGCCCGAGGGATCCATGGCCAGCGCGGGTATCGGCTGCCACGGCATGGCGCTCTTGATGGACCGCCGCACCATGGGGCTCACGCACATGGGCGGCGAGGGCGTGCAGTGGGTAGGGATCGCGCCGTTCACCGAGACGAAGCACCTCTTCCAGAACCTCGGGGACGGCACCTTTTTCCACTCCGGCTCCCTGGCGATCCGGCAGGCGGTCGCCTCGAGCGCCAACATCACCTACAAGATCCTCTACAACTCGGCGGTGGCGATGACGGGCGGGCAGGACGCCGCGGGCGCGATGCCGGTGCCCGAGCTGACGCGCTCGATCGCGGCCGAGGGCGTCAAGCGCATCATCGTGATGACCGACGAGCCCGACAAGTATCCGAAGGGCACTGCCTGGGCCCCCGGCGTCGAGGTGTGGCACCGCGATCGGCTCGACGAGGCGCAGCGGCTGCTGCGCGATATTCCCGGCGTCACCGCGCTCGTCTACGACCAGCGGTGCGCCGCCGAGAAGCGGCGGCTGCGCAAGCGCGGCCGGCTTCCGGACCCTGAGATGCGCGTCTTCATCAACGAGGCGATCTGCGAGGGGTGCGGCGACTGCGGCGTGAAGAGCAACTGCCTGTCGGTGCACCCGGTCGAGACCGAGTTCGGGCGCAAGACGCAGATCCATCAGTCGTCCTGCAACAAGGACTACTCGTGCCTGAAGGGCGACTGCCCGTCGTTCCTGACGGTGGTGCCGCTCGTCGACCCGAGGAAGAAGGAGCGCCGGGTCTTCAAGGTCGAGCGGACCCTGCCCGAGCCGGAAGCCAAGGTTCCGGCCGAGGCCAACGTCTTCATGATGGGCATCGGCGGCACGGGCGTCGTCACGGTGAACCAGATCCTGGGCACCGCCGCGCTCCTGGACGGCAAGTTCGTGCGCGGCCTCGATCAGACCGGTCTCAGTCAGAAGGGCGGACCGGTGGTCTCGCATCTGAAGATTCTCGACCGGGCGACCCAGGCCTCGGCCAAGGTCGCGGCCGGGTCCGCCGATTGCTACCTCGGCTTCGACATCCTGGTGGCGACCTCACCGCAGAACCTCGATCACGCGCGCCCCGAGCGGACGATCGCGATCGTGTCGACCAGCCAGGTGCCGACCGGCGCGATGGTGACGTCGACGGCGGTCGAGTTCCCCGAGGCCAACGGGTTGATTTCCTCGATCAACAGGGTGACCCGCAAGGACGAGAACGTCTTCCTGGACGCGCTCGGACTGGCCGAGACGCTCTTCGACGACCACATGGCGGCCAACATGATCGTGCTCGGCGCGGCCTGGCAGGCGGGCGCCCTTCCGGTGAGCGAGGCGGCGATCGAGGAAGCGATCGTCCTGAACGGCGTGTCCGTGCAGATGAACAGCCAGGCGTTCCGCGTGGGCCGGCTGCTGGTGGCCGATCCGGCGTGGGCGCGCACGGTGGTCCGGCGACGCCTGGGCGCCATCGAGGCGGCCTTGCAGCTCTCGGCGCAGGCGCGCGACATCGTGGACTCGGTCGGCGCCGCGGGCGAGCTCGAGCGCCTCCTGGAGATCCGCGTGCCCGAGCTGATCGCCTACAAGAGCGCGGGCTATGCGCGAACGTACGCGCAGTTCGTGCGGCGCGTGCGCGAGGCCGAAGCCGCAGCCGTGCCGGAGGAGTCGCGCCTGGCCCAGGCGGTCGCGCGCTATCTCTTCAAGCTGATGGCCTACAAGGACGAGTACGAAGTGGCGCGCCTCTCGCTCAAGCCCGACATCGCTCGCGCGCTGGCCGAGGAATTCCCGGGCGGCGTCAAGCTCGCCTACAACCTTCACCCGCCGCTGCTCCGGGCCCTCGGTCTCAAGAACAAGCTCAAGCTCGGCCCGTGGTTCGGGTCGGTCTTCGGCGTCCTGGCCCGCATGAAGGTCCTGCGCGGCACTCCGCTCGATCCCTTCGGCTTCGCCGCGGTGCGCAGGGTCGAGCGGCAGCTACCCGGCGAATACCGCTCGCTCGTCGAGAAGGCGCTCGTGGGACTCTCGCCGGAAAGCCACGAGCGCGCGGTCAAGCTGGCCGGGCTGCCGGACGTGATCCGGGGCTACGAGGAGATCAAGCTCCGCAACGTCCAGCGCTTCCGAGACGAAGTGCGGGCGCTGGGCTTCTGATCGTTCCTCTTGCTGGTGCTCGCTCGCCCGCCGCCGGGCCGAGGCGGGCACACGGAGCGTGGCGCGATGACCAATCTCGAGCGGCAGATGAAGGCGCTTCAGAAGCACCTCAAGACGCTGAAGACGGAAGCCGACCGGGCGACCGGTGAGGCACGGCGTCGCATGCGACGGATCGAGCGCCGCACTCGGGTCGAGGTCGAGCGGATGATCCGGCGCACCGAGCCTCGCGTGCGGGAGGCGGTGGCTCAGGCGGCGTTGCTGAGCCGCAGCGTCCGTGTCGGCATGCGCGCCGGCGCGGCCGCGTATCGCGCGGGCCGCGCCCCCAAGCGCTGAGCTCGCTCAGTCCTGCTCGCGGGCGCGCTCGCGCTTGAGCGCGCCCCGCCGCTTCTTGGTCTCGATCCGGCGCTCGCGAGACGCCACCGAGGGCCGTGAGGCCTTGCGGGATCGGGGCTCGCGCAGCGCGGCTGTCACCAGCGCGCGGACCCGGTCGAGGGCGTCCGCCAGATTCCGCGCCTGATTCCGCTCGGTCTGGCTCGACACCATCAAGCGCCCGTCGGCGTCGAGCCGGTGGCGGCAGAGCGCGCGCAACCTCGCGAGCGCCGGCTCCGAGAGGCCCTCGATCGCATCGAGATCGACGCGCAGGTCGACCTTCGTCGCGACCTTGTTCACGTTCTGACCGCCCGGGCCCGACGCGCGCACGGCCCGGACGTGCAGCGCCCGGTCGGGCACGCGTACCGTGTCGTTGACGACGATCGTCCGAGTCACGGGTCGATTGTAGCGTGTTTGAACGGCTCGCCTCGCCCGGCGGGGCCCCAGCCCCGCGACGTGCTGCGGCTCGCAGAACCGTATAATCGTCTGCGTGAATGTGGCTGAGCGTCGGCGTCTGACCGACGTCGCTCGTGGCGCCGCTCCTGCCGATCTGTACGTGCGCGGCGGTACTCTGCTCAACGTCTACACCGGGGAGCTGTATCCGGCCAACGTTGCGGCGCGGGGCGAGCGGATCGCGTACGTCGGCGCGCGCGACGAGATGGTGGGGCCGCGTACGCAGGTCCTCGATGCGACGGGCCACCTGCTGGTCCCCGGCTACATCGACCCGCACGTGCATCCGGCGACCCTGACGACGCCGTCCGCGCTCGCCCGATTCATCTTGCCGCTCGGCACCACCGCGGTCGTCGCGGACACACTGCAGTTCTGGGAGCTCGGCGGCCTCGCCGCGTTCCGGATCGTGGCCGACGCGCTGATGACGTCGCCGCTCCGGTTCTACTGGATGGTTCGACCGCACGCGCAGAGTCGGGCGCCGGACGAGTGGCGACGGTTCGGCGTCTCGGCGCTGGCCAAGGCCTTGGCCCACCCGCGCACCCTGGCGGTCGGGGAGGTCACGCGCTGGCCCGACGCCTGGCGCGGCGATCCAGAGCTCCTGCGCCGCCTCGGGCTCGCTCGCGGGGCCCGCGTCGAGGGACACACGGCCGGCGCGTCCGGCGAGAAGATCCCGGCGATCGCGGCCGCGGGCTTCACCTCGGATCACGAGCCGATCACCGCCCAGGAAGTGCTCGATCGCGCGCGTCAAGGCATCGCGGTGATGCTGCGCGAGTCGTCACTGCGCCCCGATCTCGTCGGGCTCCTGGATGCCCTCAAGACGGCGCCGGCACTCGCGTCGCGGCTCATGCTCACGAACGACGGCTCGATGCCCTCGTTTCTCCGGACCCACGGGTTCGTCGACCACCTGATCCGGGTCGCGCTCGAGCGTGGCGTGACGCCCATCGACGCGTATCGCATGGCGACCCTGAATCCGGCGACCTACTACGGGCTCGACGGCGACCTGGGCGGCATCGCGCCGGGCCGCTACGCCGACATCTGCGTGCTCGACGATCTGGCCGAGCCGCGGCCGTCGACCGTGATCGCGCGCGGTACGGTGATCGCCACCGGCGGGCGGCTGATCGGCCGCGTGGCGGAGCCGCCGTGGCAGCGGGTCTTCCGATCGCCCGAGGCGCGGCTCACGGTGCGCTGGCGCGCCCGTCCTGACGACTTCGAGCTTCCTCGCCGCTCGCGCTATCCGGTCATCCAGCTCGTCAGCGCGGTGATCAGCCGCCTGCAGGAGCGGCCGATGGAGCCCGGCGATCTCCGCGCCGCGCTCCTCGATCGCGCCGGGCGCTGGGTCGCGCCGGGCGTCGTGGCGGGTTTCGCCGACCGGCTCGACGGGTTCGCGACGACGACCAGCACCGACTTCAATATCCTGGTCCTCGGCCGCCGACCCGAGGCGATGGCGCGCGCCGTGAACCGGCTCCTCGATCTGCACGGGGGCATCGTGCTCGTCGAGGGCGAGCGGATCGTCTATGAGCTGGCGATGCCGCTCGGGGGAATCATGACGCGCGGAACCGTCGAGGAAGCGGCGCGGTCCGAAGACGAGCTTCGCCGGCAGCTCGGCGCGCGAGGCTACGCGCATCACGAGCCGCTCTACTCGCTGTTCTTCCTGGCTGCCGACTTCCTTCCCACGGTGCGCCTCTCCCCCCGCGGCGTCTGGGACGTCAAGCGGAGCCGAGTTCTCCTGCCGTCGCGGCGCCGCCGATGATCGGCTGCCGGCCGCCCTCGGCGGGCCCTCGCGTGAGCGCGCGTGGCTGAACGCGCGCCCCGGCGCCAGCGACGACTCGCGCTGGGTGTGCTGCTGGTGGCGGCCGCGCTGGCCGTCGCGTTCTTTCCCCTGCGCGCCACGTGGTGGGGCGGGTGGATTCTGGCGGTCGCCGAGGCGGGGATCGTCGGTGGGCTGGCCGACTGGTTCGCGGTCACGGCGATCTTCCGCCGCCCGCTGGGTCTGCCGATCCCGCACACCGCGCTGATCCCGGCCAACTGGGAATTGATGGCGGCGCGCGTCGGGACGATGGTCGGCAGCCGCGTGCTGACGAAGGACTACGTCGTGCGGGAGATCGCCCGCGTCGACGTCGCCTCCTTGATCGCGCGAGCTGCCGAGCGGTTGACGTCGCGCGATCTCGACGTGGCCACGCGGGAGCTCGCCCGCTGGCTCGCCGCCGAGATGTCGCCGAAAGCCGCGAGTGACGTCATCACCCGCCTCCGCGATCTACTCCTCGACCGGCCGCTGGCGCCCGTGCTCGCCGGAGCCCTCCAGATGGTGCGTCGCCACGAGTGGGATCAGCGGATCGTGACGGCACTGGCCGGCTCGCTCGCGGAGGCGCTCGATCGGCCGGCGTTCCGGGCGACGGTCGGCGAGCTGGTGGACGATCTCCTGGCCCGCTATCGCGAGCGGATGGGCGCCTATCCGCGCTTCTGGATCGGTGTCGCCAGCATGCTCGGGTTGATCGATCGCGAGCGGGTGCTCTCGGCGCTCCAGGCCGGGCTGCGCCAGGTGGCCCAGGAGCCCGACCATCCGGTCCGCCAGCGTCTGATGGACGCGATGAGCGAGCTGCCCGGCCGCCTTCGCACCGACGGCCGTCTGGCCGAACGCGTCGAGGCCGCCAAACGCGATCTTCTCGCCACCCCGATCGCGACCCGGGTCATCGAAGACACCGCCGCGGCGCTCCACCGGACACTGCTGGCCGATCTCGAGCGGCCGCGCTCCGAGGTGCGCGTCTGGATCGTCGAACGGCTCGAGCGGGCCCGGCGGGCGCTGGTCGCCGACGAGGAGCTTCGCCTCCAGCTCGACCGCTGGGCCAAGGCGCGGGTCCTGGAGATCGTCGAGCGGCATCACCAGCGGATCGCCGAGTTCATCGAGAACGGCGTGCTGGCGCTCGGCCCCGAGGGGGCGGTGCGACTCATCGAGGAGCACGCCGGCGACGATCTCCAGTACATCCGCGTCAACGGCACCGTCGTCGGCGGTCTGGCCGGGGGGCTGCTCTACGCGATTCACCTGGCGTTGCGCCTCTTCTGAAACTCGTCGCGCCCGGCGGAAACCGGTTTGTCGCCCCAGGTGTTTTCACGTAAACTCCGTCACGCCGAATCCCAGGGAGGTGTCAATGACGCGCTCACGCGCCTTGCCGTTCGTGGCCGTCCTCGGCCTCGTCGTCGCCATGCTCACGTTCGCCGCCCCGGCCCAGGGCCAGACCCCGAAGTCCGGAGGAACCCTCAACATCATGCTGCGCGAGGATCTCGCGCAGGGCTTCGCGATCCACGAGAGCTCCACCATTTCGACCGTGTTCCCGGCCAGTCCCTGCTTCAACAACCTGGTGTACTTCGATCCGTTCAAGCCGACCGAGAGCACGGACACCATCATCGGCGACCTGGCCGAGAAGTGGTCGTGGCAGGACAACTACCGGAACCTCGTGTTCTTCCTCCGCAAGAACGTCAAGTGGCACGACGGCAAACCGTTCACCTCGAAGGACGTGAAGTTCACCTTCGACATGCTGCGCGAGGGGCCGGACGCGCCGGCCAAGCTGCGGATCAACCCGCGCAAGGACTGGTACTCCAACGTGGAGGCCGTCGAGGCGCCCGATCCGTACACGGTCGCCTTCCGGCTCAAGCGGCCGCAGCCCTCGCTGCTGTCACTGCTCGCCACCGGCTACACGCCGATCTACGCCGCGCACATTCCGCCGGCGAACTACCGGACCACGTGCGTCGGCACCGGGCCCTACAAGGTCAAGGAGTGGCGCAAGGGCGAGTTTCTCGACTACGTGAAGAACCCCGACTATTTCGTCAAGGGACGCCCGTACCTCGACGCGCTGCACTACGTGGTGATCGTCGAGCGAGGCACGCGCACCGCGGCGCTACAGGCCGGGCAGCTCGACGCGGCGTTTCCCGGAGAGACGACCAAGGCCGCCGCCGAGCAGCTCAAGAAAGCGGTGCCCCAGCTCGTGGTCACGCCGGTCGGCGCGTCGGTCACCGACAACATCATCCTGAATACCAAGAAACCGCCCTTCGACAATGTCAAGGTTCGCCTCGCGGTGAGCTACGCGATCGACCGGAAGGGCCTGATCCAGGCGGTCCACCAGGGCGCCGGCGTTCCCGGCGCCGCGATGGCGCCGCGGCCCTACGGCGTCTGGGGCATGGCGGAGAAGGATCTGCTGACGCTCCCGGGCTACGGCAAGCCGGCCGACATGAAGGACAAGGCGCGCAAGCTCCTCGCCGAGGCGGGGATCACCAAGGAGCATCCGCTCAAGGTCGAGATGGTCACGCGCGCGATCGCCGTCTACGTCGACATGGCCTCCTTCGTGATCAACGAGCTCAAGCAGGTGGGGATCGAGGCGACGCTCAAGCAGATCGAGACCGCGCAGTGGCACGCGATGGCCACGCGCGGCGAGTATCAGATCGGCGCCAACCTCACCGGGCTCGGCGTGGACGATCCCGATGCCAATCTGTACGAGAACTTCGCGTGCGGCTCGCCGCGTAACTACAGCGCCTACTGCGACGAGCAGGTCACGAAGATGATCGACCAGCAGTCCCAGGAGCTGGATCCCAAGAAGCGGCTGGCCCTGGTGATCGCGATCCAGAAGAAGCTCGAGAACGACGCGGCCCGTCCGCTGCTGGACCACCGGATCGACTACTTCACGGTGTGGCCGCACGTGAAGAACCTGATCCCGCACCACAACATCTTCAACTTCGCTCGGATGCAGGAAGTGTGGAGCGACAAGTAGGCGAGGGGGTCGTCCCGGACGCGTGAAGACCTACGT
>CAYVHH010000360.1:0-6212 GCA_964450175.1 uncultured bacterium
CGACCGCGGCGATCTGCGGTGAGGTGGGCTCGCGGAACTGCGGCTCGGGTAACGCGAGGAGCAAACGCTCGCCGTCGATCTTGATGTGGACGAGCCCCTTTGCGCACTCCTGCACCAGTCGGCTGTCGATTCGGGGCTTGAGCCCATGGCGTAACACCGCGTGGGCTGATCCGATCGTGGGATGACCGGCGAAGGGGAGCTCCCGCCTGGGCGTGAAGATTCGCAGGCGATAGTCGGCCCGCTCGTCCGTCGGCCTGCAGACGAACGTCGTCTCGGACAGGTTGGTCCAGGCGGCAATCGACTGCATCTGGCCGCTCGACAGCTCGTCGCCGTCGAGCACGACCGCGACGGGGTTGCCCTTGAACGGCACGGCGGTGAACACATCCACTTGCTGGAAGGCGAGCGTGGTCATCTCGAGCTCCTCTTCGCGGGTTTCTCGGTCGATGCTCCGACGACGCCGAACGACTGATCCCCGATCGGAATCTAGCAAGGCACCAGCCGGGAAAACAGTTACAGATCAACGAATTGATGACCAGAACAGTTATTGTCAGCGGCTCGATGCCGTGCGAACATGACGGCGCCTTGGGCTCGAGAGCGAACGGCGCGGGACGGCAGGCTCGCTCAACACCGGCATATCGGTACGAGCAGACCGCGCGGTTCATCACGGATCTCGTGGACGGCGGCACGCTGATTCCGGGGGCCCGCGTGCCTTCGCTTCGTCAGATCACCAAGCAGCGTGGCGTCAGTCTGTCGACCGCGCTCCAAGCGTACCGAGCGCTCGAGGATCGCGGGATCTTGCAGGCGAAACCGCAGTCGGGCTTTTACGTGGCGAAGGGCGCTCCCATCCTTCTGGAGACGCCGACGATCTCCAGGCCACCGGGCAGAGCCACGACGGTCGCCGTGTCCGGTGTCGTTCCAAAGCTCCTCGAGTACGCCGCCGATCCGGACCTCGTGCCGTTGGGCTGCGCGATTCCCGACGCCGAGCTCCTCGCCGCGGGGCGGCTTGATCGCTTCCTGGCGCGGGCCGCGCGCGTGAAGGGTGTCGACTACAACACCTACACCGTCCCCAAGGGGGACCCGCGGCTGCGCCGCGAGATTGCTCGCCGCGCGCTGCGCTGGGGACAAGCACTGTCACCGGAAGACATCGCGATCACGTGCGGGTGCACCGAGGCTCTGGTCCTGGCCCTGAAGGTGGTCTCCCGGCCCGGCGACACGATCGCCATCGAGTCCCCGACGTACTTCGGGTTCCTGCAGGTGCTCGAAGCCCTCGATCTCAAGGCGCTGGAATTGCCGACCGACGCGAATAGCGGCGTCGATCTCACGGCCCTGCGAAGAGCGCTTGAAGCGACATCGGTCAAGGCGTGTCTGTTGTCATCGAGCTTCAACAACCCACTGGGCTGCACCATGTCCGACGCGAGGAAGAGGGCCGTCCTGGCGCTGCTCGCGCAGCACCGGATCCCGCTGATCGAGGACGACATTTATGGCGACATCTATTTCGGCGACGAACGCCCGAAGCCGTTCATGGCCCTCGATCCGCACGGCAACACGATCTACTGCAGCTCCTTTTCCAAGACGATCGCGCCGGGGTATCGCATCGGATGGATCGTGACCGGGCGTCACATGCCGGAGGTCCTGGAGAGCAAGCTCGCCTTCACCCTGTGCGGCCCCGCGCTGCCGCAGGCGGCGCTGGCCGAATTCCTCGCGAGCGGCGGATACGACAGTCATCTGCGCCGGGTCCGGCGTACGTTCAGAGACAACATCGACCGGATGATTCGCACCATCGACCGAGCGTTCCCGAGGGGCACCAGAGTGAGCCGCCCGGATGGAGGCTTTGTGCTGTGGCTGCAGCTCCCGAAGCCCCTGGCGAGCCGCGAGCTCTTCGACGCGGCGTTGAAGAAGGGAGTCTGCTTCGTGCCGGGCGACGTGTTTTCGGCGACTCACCGCTATGCCAACTGTTTACGGGTGAGCTGCGGCTCGGCCTGGCATCCCCGGATCGAAAAGGGTCTCGAGACCCTTGGCGAGCTCGCGTCCGCTTTGCTCGCCCGCCAACAGCGAAGCGGTTCGCCGCCGCGCCGAGGCCGCCGCGCAGACTACCTCAGCGCGCGACACGAGGGCGACTCCGGCGGAATAGCAGCACCAGAGGCAGGCAGATCACGGCGGCGACGCTGATCATCCGGAAGTTGTCGAGGAACGCGAGCAGCGTGGCCTGGCGGAGGACCACGCGGTAGAGAAGAGCCAATGCCTGCATCGGCGCCGTGAACCCGCTGCCGCGCGCGGCGAGCGCTGAGCGCGCCGTCTGCAGCCACTCCTGATAGCGCGGGTCGTACGGCGTCAGGTGCGTGACGAGCACCGCCTGGTGGGCCTGGGTGCTCCGGGCGAGGAATGTGGTCATCAGCGAGATTCCGACGCCGGCCCCGATGTTGCGCATGAGGTTGTAGATGCCGGTCGCCTGTCCCATGCGCTCCCGGGGTAGGTAGGCCATCACGGTGGTCGAGAGCGGCACGAAGATCAGCCCGCTGGCCGCGCCATTCAGCACCGTGGCGAACACGATGTTGGGCATCGCGATGTCCAGCGTCATATGGCCGAACATCCAGCCCGAGAAAGCCAGGGCTCCGAATCCGGTGGCGATGAGCAGGCGGCTGTCCACGACGCCGATCAGCCGGCCGACCGTCACGGCGGAGATCATGGCCCCGAGGCCACGCGGGCTCACCGCCAGTCCGCTGTCGAGCGCGGAGTAGCCCAGAAGCGTTTGCAGAAAAAGCGGGAGCATCGCCGTCGTGCCGTAGATGACGACGCCGAGCATGGTGATCAAGACCGTGCCGACCGCGAAATTTCGATCGGCCAGCACCCGGAAGCTGACGACCGGTTCGTCCGCGGTTAGCTCGCGAATCACGAAGGCCACCAGGGCGAGCCCGGCGATGACGGCGAGCGTCCGGATCCACGATGAGCTGAACCAGTCGGCCTCCTGGCCCTTGTCGAGCATGATCTGCAGCGCGCCGAGCCCCACCGACATGAAGCCGAACCCGAGGTAGTCCAGGCGTCGCAACTGGGTGCGTTCGAGGTAGGGCGGATCTTCGATGAAGGTGTACACCATGAGCGCCGCGAGGATGCCGATGGGCAGGTTGATGTAGAAGACCCAGCGCCAGGAGTACTGATCGGTGATCCAGCCGCCGAGGGTCGGCCCCAGGATCGGCGCGACGACGACACCCATCGAGAACGTTGCCATGGCCACGCCGCGCCGGGCGGGCGGGAAGCTCTCCATCAGGATGGCCTGGGCGATGGGCTGCAGGGCACCCCCACCCACACCCTGCAAGACGCGGGCGACGATGAGCATGCCCAGGCTGGTGGCGGCGCCGCACGCCGCCGACGAGATGGTGAAGAGCGCGATACACGTGAGTAAGAAGCGCTTCCGTCCGAACGCCGAGCTCAGCCATGCCGTGGTGGGCAGGATGATCGCGTTGGACACCAGATAGCTCGTCAGCACCCACGTCGCTTCTTCCGGCGTCGCCGAGAGCGTGCCGCCGATGTGGGGCAGGGAGACGTTCGCCACCGAGGTGTCGAGCACCTCCATGAACGTGCCGAGCATGACCGAGACGGCGATCAGCCACGGGCTGAACCGCGGCCGCCATTCGCCGTCGGCCAGGGGAGTGGTGGCCACGCGAACTCCTTCGGGATGGACGATTTTGTAACGCCATTATAATATCTGAATGTGGCTACAAGGTCGCTGATGGCCAGTGCCGGCCCGGTGCGCGGACGACGAGCCCGCGAGCGCGCGACCCGCCAGGACGAAGTCATCGCGGCGGCCCGCCAGCTCTTCGCGCGACGCGGCTATCAGCGGACCACGATGGTGCAGATCGCGGCCGCCTCGGAGCTGGCGCTCGGCACGCTCTACCAGCTCTTCGCGTCGAAGGAAGCCATCCTCTACCGCATGCTGGCGGCTTTCGTCGACGTGCTGATCGAGCGCGTCCGGGAAGAGATGGTCGAGTCCGGCGACGCGGTCGGTCAGCTCCAGCGCATCGTGCGCGCGCAGCTCGAGTACTCCAGGGACAACGCCGACGTCCTGCACTTCTATCTGTCGGGATGGACCGGCTACGACCTGGCCGTGCGCCAGCGGTTCGGCGAACAGATCGACGCGAAATACGAGCAGTATCTCGGCGCGCTGGCCACGGTCTTCCGCCGCGGGATGCGCGAGGATGTCTTCGCGCTCGCTCCGCCGCGGCGACTGGCCGTCGCCCTGGCCGGCCTGATCCACGCGCTGATCCGCCGCTGGCTGCGCGAGAAGGCGCTCGATCTGTTGACCGAGGGCGATGCGCTGGTGCAGGTGCTCCTGCGCGGTGTGAGACGGAGCGGGGTCACCGGGCGATGAGCGCAGAGGGACCGGACATCCACGAGCCCCGGCCGGGCGTGACCAGTCCGGAGGTCGGGTCCGAGAATGGATCGCGCTGGACCCGGGAGCTGCAGGCATGGCGACTGCCCTCGCACCGGCGGTCCTCGCCAACGCGGCGCCTCGTGCTGAGCGTCGCGGTCCTGGGGCTCCTCGCGGCCGTCGGCTACGGCGCCTACCTCTGGCACTACAGCACCCTCCATGTCTCGACGGATGACGCATTCATCACCGGCCACATCGCCACGGTGAGCCCGCGAATCTCGGGGACGGCGGTGGAGGTGCTGGTGAACGACAACCAGGACGTGAAGGCCGGCGACCTCCTGGTGCGCCTCGATCCGCGCGACTACCAGGTTGTCGTCGCGCAGGCCCGAGCCGCCGTGGAGGCGGCGCGTGGCGATCTCCAGAACGCCGTCGTCAGCGTGCCACTCACCGATGAATCGACACGGAGCCTGCTCGAGGAGGCCAACGCGTCTCTGGCGGCGACCGGGCACGCCCGCCAGATCACCCAGCACGACCTCGAGCAGCGGCGCAACGATCTCTCGGCCAAGCGAGCGGCGGTCAGAGCCGCCCAGGCGGCCGTGCAGGCGGCCGAGTCGGATCATGACCGAGCCAAGCTCGATCTCGACCGCGCCGAGCAGCTCTTCAAGCAAGAGTTGACGGCCCGGCAGGATCTGGATCATGCGGCCGCTTCGTTCAGGAGCGCAGCGGCGATGCTGGATGTGGCGCGTCAGCGGCTCGCCCAGGCCCAAGAGGACGCGGAGCAGGCGGCGGCGGCGATCCGCTCGCAAGAGGCTACCGTCGCCCAGGCGGGCGAGCGCATCGTCCAGTCGCGGGCGACCATGGCCAACGCGCAGAGTCAGCGCCAGCAAGTGCGGGTGCGTCAGGCCCAGGTCGAGGCGGCGCGCGGGCGACTCGAGGTCGCGCTCGCGAATCTGCAGCAGGCGGAGCTCAATGCCGAGTACACGGTCATCCGCGCGCCCATCGCGGGCCGGGTCACGAAGAAGGCCGTCGAGATCGGGCAGGTGGTGTCGCCCGGGCAGCCGCTGCTCTCCGTGGTCGATCTCGACGATCTCTGGGTCATCGCCAACTTCAAGGAGACGGAGCTCACACGGGTCCGGCCTGGCCAATCGGCCACCGTCGAAGTCGATACGTACCCCGACAAGCGATTCAAGGCGCGGGTCGACTCGATTCAGGGCGGTTCGGGCGCGGTCTTCTCGCTGTTGCCGCCGGAAAACGCGACCGGAAACTATGTGAAGATCGTGCAGCGAATTCCCGTCAAGATCGTGCTCGAACACGGAGAGAACGCCGGGCATCTCCTCGTGCCTGGAATGTCGGTGGTGCCGACGATCACGCTGCGCTAGCGGGCGAATCGAACAAGGTCCAGTCGGGAAGCGAGCGGAGCTATTCCTTCCGCTCGCCGAAATGCTCGGGATCGATCTCAGCGGCATAGCAGACGGGCGAGGCGAGTGCGCTGGGCTCGCCCGCGACGGGCTCGCCAAGAAACACCAGACCTGCTGGATCGCGGCGGTAGATGCCGCGCTCGGTCACCACCCAATCCATCGGAATATCCCAGCTCTGAGGCCGGATGGTTTTCATCTTGCCCAGCTCGTAGCTGACGCCGATGACGACGGGCTTTTTCGCGAAGCTCACCAGGGTTCGGTCGAAGAAGCCGGCCCCGTAGCCGAGGCGATACCCGGCTTCATCCCACCCGATCATCGGCACCAGCACGGCGGTGGGAACGACGGGATCGGAGCCCACCGGATAGAGAATGCCGAGCGGTCCCGAGGCAAGGGTCACGCCGGGATGCCATTCGCGGAAGACGAGCGGC
>CAYVHH010000361.1:0-11731 GCA_964450175.1 uncultured bacterium
TCGACTTCCTCGACCAGTGGGATCCGAAGTCGCCGTGGGCCGACAAGCGCGTTCGCCTGGCCGCCAGCTATGCGCTCGATCGCCAGGCGCTCTCCGAGGCGGAAACGCTCGGGGCCTCCAAGCCCGCGGGCAACTTCATCCCGCGCGCCTTCGAGTTCGCGCTGCCGATCGAGCCGCTGCCCCACGACCCCGCGCGGGCCAAGCAGCTCCTGACCGAAGCCGGCTATCCCAACGGCTTCGATGCCGGCGAGCTCTACCAGCTTCCGCCGTACTTCTCGCTCGGCGAGGCGATCATCGGGAACCTCCAGGCGGTCGGCATCAAGCTGAAGATGCGGCCGATGGAGCGCGCGGCGTACTTCGCCGCGCTCCAGTCCAAGAAGGCCCGGGGGCTCTGCGTCTGCTCGAGCGCGCTCTACGGTAACGCCGCCTCGCGGATGTCCGAGATCTTTCCGAGCGAGGGGGCCTACGCCTATGGCGGTTATCCCGACACCGATGCGCTCTACAAGCAGCAAGCTCGCGAGACCGACCGCAAGAAACGCGAGGCGCTACTGCACCAGATCCAGCAGATCATGAACGAGCGCACGCGGATCGCGCCGATCTTCGAGTACATCTGGCCCAGCGGGATCGGGCCGCGCGTCGAGAACCCCGCGCTGATGATGATCAACCCCTACCCCTGGTCGGCGCCGCTCGAGGACGTGCGCCTGAAGAAGAACTGACATGCTGATCGCGCGACTCGTCCTGGCCGTCGTCCTCCTGGTGCTGCTCCCGGCGTACGGCCAGACGCCGAAGCACGGTGGCGTCCTCAACGCGATGCAAGCCGAAGATCTGCCCGCGGGCTTCTCGATCCACGAGACCTCCACCATCCTCGGCCTCTGGCCCTCGATGCCGTGCTATTCGAATCTGGTCCTGTTCGATCCCTTCAAGCCGCGCGAGAGCGCCGAGACGATTCAGCCGGAGCTCGCCGAGAAGTGGTCGTGGCAGGACGACTATCGCAACCTGCTCTTCTTTCTCCGGAAGAACGTCCGCTGGCACGACGGGCAGCCGTTCACGTCCAGGGACGTCAAGTACACGTTCGACATGGTGCGGGAAGCGAAGGACGCGCCGGCCAAGCTCCGTCTGAATCCGCGAAAAGAATGGTACGCGAACATCGACGCGATCGAGACGCCGGATCCCTACACCGTGATCTTCCGCCTCCGGCGCCCGCAACCCTCGCTCCTGATGATGGTGGCCTCCGGATACTCGCCGATCTACCCGGCGCACGTTCCGCCCGCCAGCTTGCGGACGAAGTGCATCGGCACGGGCCCGTTCCGGTTCAAGGAATACACGCCGGGCCAGGTCATCCAGCTCGAGCGCAATCCCGACTACTTCGTCAAGGATCGTCCCTATCTCGACGGCATCCGCTATCCGATCATCGGCGAGCGCAGCACGCGCATGGCGGCGCTCCAGGCCAGGCAGCTCGACGTCTCGCTGCCGACCGAGATCACCACGGTGATGGTCGAGACGCTCAAGAAGACGACGCCCGCGCTCGTGGTCACCGAGACCAGTCACAGCGGGAGCGACACGGTGCTGCTGAATCACAAGCGGCCGCCCTTCGACAACATCCAGGTGCGCCGCGCGATCAACCAGGCGCTCGATCGTCGCGCCTACGTGAAGGGCCTGCGCTACGGCGGCGCGATCGCCAGCTCGGCGATGCCGCCGCGGCCTCAGGGGCTCTGGGGGCTCACCCCTCAGGAAGTCGCCCCGCTCCCGGGCTACCGTGATCCCGCGCGCGACCGCGCCGACGCCCGGCGCCTGCTCGCCGAGGCCGGCTTCGGGCCGGGCAAGCCGCTCCGCGTGGAGCTGGCCACGCGCTCGTGGGCGCTCCAGGTCGATCTGGCGGTGTTCGTCCAGGAACAGCTCCGCCAGGTCGGCATCGACGCGACGCTCAAGCAGATGGACTCGGGCGTGTGGTATCCGGCGCTGACCCGCCGCGACTACACGATTGCCGCGAACCTCACCGCGGTCGGCCTCGACGATCCCGACGCGTTCTTCTACGAGAACTACAAGTGCGGGTCGACGCGGAACTACAGCGAGTACTGCAACCCCGAGGTCGACGACCTGATCGATCGCCAGTCACGCGAGATCGATCCCAAGAAGCGCCTGGCGCTCGTGATCCAGATCCAGCAGCGCCTCGAGGCGGACGTCGCCAAGCCGATCCTGGGCTGGCGCTTCGGCTACTTCGTCCAGTGGCCCTACGTGAAAAATCTCGTCCCGCACCACGTCATCTACAACTACGCCCGGATGCAGGAGGTGTGGCTGGACAAATAGCCGTCCGGGGGTCAGCGCTTCAGCACCGCGGGATTCTGGACGTTGATCGGCTTGCCGTTCGCGAACCCGAGGATCTGATCGAAGATGCCGGCGAACATGTGCTCGAGTCCGTCGCGCTCGACGTAGCCGAGGTGCGGGGCGCAGATCACGTTGTCCATCGACAGGAGCGGGTGCCGGCCGCCGAGCACCGGCTCCTCCTCGTAGACGTCGACGGCGGCCATGCCCGGACGCCCGGCGCGGAGCGCCGCCTCGAGCGCGCCCGGCGCGACCAGCCCGGCGCGGCTCGTGTTGACGATGAGCGCGGTCGGCTTCATCCGCGCCAGGTCGGCGGCGGTGACGATGCCGCGGGTGGCGTCGATCAGCCGCAGGTGGAGCGACAGCACGTCCGACTCGGCGAACAGCGCCTCCTTGCTCGCGGCGACCGCGACGCCGTCGGCGCGCGCCTGGGTCACCGAGTTCTCACGGCCCCAGGCGAGCACGTTCATGCCGAACGCCTTGCCGTAGCCCGCGACCACCGCGCCGATCTTGCCGTAGCCATAGATCCCGAGCGTCTTGCCACGAAGACCGATGCCGATCGGATAGGCTTGCCACGTACCGGCTCTCAGCGCGTTCATCTCTTGCGGAATCCGCCGGAACGCCGCGATGACGAGCCCCCACGTGAGCTCGGCCGTCGCGTAGGACGGCCGGCCGGGTCCGGTATGCGAGCACACCAGCACGCCGCGCCGCGTGCACGCCTCGACGTCGATATGAGGAAAGACGCCCGCCTGGCTGATCAGCTTGAGCTTGTCGAGGCGCTCGAGCAAGGGCGCGCGGACCGGCGTGCGCTCGCGGATCAGGGCCAGCGCCTCGGTGTCTCGGAGCCGGCCGGCGAGCGCGTCCACGTCCTTGGTGTGATCGTTCCAGATCGTCACCGCGTGGCCATCCACTTTTCGAAAGCACGCCAGGGTGCGAATCGTGTCCTGGTAGTCGTCGAGGATCGTGATGTTCATGTCGGATCGCTCCATCCCTGATCGGCCTTCACGGCAAGGAACTCGCCATTGCCTACGGGCACGAGGCTCGTGACGAATCCGCGGTCGGCCGAGACCAGCGCCACGAACGGCGCCATCTCGGTGTGGTGCGAGATCGCGTTGTCGACGACGAGCAGCCCGCCGGGGCGCAGCACACGCTTGAGATCCGGCCACCAGCCCGGATATTCCGGGCGCTCGGAGTCGAGAAAAACGAGATCGAAGGCGCCGTCGTCCGCACGCCGGAGGACGCGGCCGGCGTCTTCCTGCAGAAGCGAGATGTCGCGGACGAGGCCCGACCGGGCAAAGTTGGCGGTCGCGAGCCCGACCTTGTACTCGGAGAGCTCGACGGTGGTTACCGCTCCGCCGATCGCGTGAGCGGCGCTCGCGAGCCACAGGGTCGAGTAGCCGTTCGACGTGCCGATCTCCAGCACGCGTCGCGCCACCGTCGCCCGGACCAGCACCGCCAGAAGCTCGCCGGTGTCGCGGGTGATGTTCAGCATCCGCCGCGGCCGCTCGGTGTTGGAGCCGTCGTTGGCCTTCCCGAACTGCTCGAGCTCGGCCAGCAGCGCATCGAGAGTCTTCGCCACAGCACCTCCCGCGTGACGACTGGAGAGCCTAACACGCCGCCCGCCACGCGCGGTTGCCATCCCCGCGGCCCGCGTGGGAGAGTAGCGGGCCATGGAGGCCGCGATGAAATATGGCGTGATCCTTCCGATCTGGCAGCTGTCGGTGCGTGACGCCGAGACCCTCGCGCTCAGGGCCGAGGATCTCGGCCTCGACGGGGTGTTCGTGCCCGACCACATCCTGGCGCCGCCGGCGACGACGCAGCACTACGGCCCGAACTGGCCCGATCCGTTCTCGCTCCTGGCCTTCATCGCCGGCCGGACGCAGCGGATCCACGTCGGCGCGAGCGTCATCGTACTGCCGTACCGGAACCCGCTCGTCACGGCCAAGGCGGCCGCAACGGTCGACCAGGCGTCGGGCGGGCGCTTCATTTTCGGCGTCGGGGTCGGCTGGGACGAGGAGGAGTTCCGTAACCTCGGGCTCCCCTTCCGGGAGCGGGGCGCGCAGACCGACGAATACCTCCGCGTAATCAAGGCGGCGTGGAGCGCTGACCAGCCGTCCTTCGCCGGCAGGTACATGAACTTTTCGGGCGCGACCTTCGCGCCGCGCCCAGCCCAGACGCCGCACCCGCCGATATGGGTGGGCGGGCTGCCCGGTGCGATCTCGTCACCGGCCCTCCGGCGCGTCGCGCTGCTCGGCGACGCGTGGCATCCCCTCGCCCTGAGCCTCGCCGACATCGAGAAGGGCATCGCGACGATCCGCGAGCTGGCCGGCAAGACCGGCCGCGCGGTCGGCTGCGCACCGAGAAACATGCTGGCCCTCGCCGACCGGGCGAAGGGCGGCGGCCGCGGTGCCTTCGAAGGCTCGGTCGACGAGGTGGCCGGCGACGTCCGTCGGGTCCGCTCGCTCGGCTGCGACTGGATGACGTTCGATCTGCCGCGCGGCGACGTCGCCGGCATGACGCGTGCGATGGAGCGCCTGACGAAGGAGGTTCGCCCGGCCGTCTAGCCGGCGGGTGATCGACCATGCGCATCGAGAGCATCGAAGCGATTCCGATCGAGATCCCGCTCAAGAAGAACTTCGGCGGCAGCACCTACACCGTGCTCACGCGGTGCACGGTGGTGACCCGCATGCGGACCGATACCGGCCTGGTCAGCGAGGTGTACAACGGCGACAACCGCGAGCACGGGCGCGAGATCGTGCGGCTGATTCGCGACACGCTCGCGCCCCTCGCGCGGGGGATGAGCATCTTCGAGGGCGAGCGCGTCTGGGAGCGGCTGTTCGCGACCAGTCATCTGAGCCGTGACCGGAAGGTACTGCTCGAAGCGATCGCCTGCGTCGATTGCGCGCTCTGGGATCTCGTCGGCAAGGCGCTCGGCAAGAGCGTGTGCGCCTTGCTCGGCGGCTATCGTTCTCGACTCCCGATCATCTCGATCGGGGGCTACTACATGGAAGGCAAGACGCTCGCCGACATCGGGCGCGAGATGGAGGCCTACCGCCGTGCCGGCATGGCCGGGTGCAAGTTCAAGGTCGGCGGCCTCACACCCGAGGACGATGCCAAGCGCGTCGAGGCCGCGCGCAAGGCCGCCGGCGCCGACTTCATCCTGGCCGTGGACGCGAACCGAGGCTGGCCGGCCGACGAGGCGATCCGCTTCGGGCACCTCATCGAGCCGCTCGATATCCGCTGGTTCGAGGAGCCGTGTCACTGGTACGACGATGCGGCGCTGATGGCGCGCGTCCGTCAGGCAACCCGAATTCCGGTGACTGCCGGCCAATCGGAGATCACGAGCCATGGCGTGCGCCGGCTGATCGACGCCGGCTCGGTCGATCTGGTCAATGTCGACGCCTCCGAGTGCGGCGGCGTCACCGAGTGGCGCCGCGCGGCCGCGCTCTGCCGGGTGGCGGGGCTCCAGATGGCGCACCACGAAGAATCGCAGATCTCGCAGCACCTGCTGGCGGCGGTGCCGCACGGCACCTATGCCGAGTGCTTCGCCGATCCCGAGCGTGATCCGGTATGGCAGACCATGTGGGCGAACCGGCCGACCATCAAGGACGGGATGATGGACGTCGCGCAAGGTCCCGGCTTCGGCATCGTCCTCGACGAGGGTCTGGTCAGGCGCTACCGCGTCGACTAGCGGGCGCGCTCGAGACGTTACGCAGGCGCGGCGGCGCGCACCAGGGCGAGGTGGTCCTCGACGGTGTCTTTCGCCGTGATCGCACGAATGACGACCTCGTCCGCCGCGCCCTGCCACTTGGCGAGGCCTCGCTTGACCGCCTCCGGGCTGTCGGCGGCGATGGCGGTCTGTACCGGCTTCAGGCCCATACGATCGAAATTCGCGCCATACGCCGATATCGCGGCATAGCGCTTTCCTTCTTCTTCCAGCCGTCCGCTCGCCCCGGGGCCGAGTGCGACGCGCACATACGCGCAGAGCCTCGGGACCGGGCGTTTGGCCGCGTTGGCGCCCTCGCGGACACGCGCCGCCGACTCACGCGCGTAGTCCGGCGTGAGCCAGTTGAACAGCACGCCGTCGGCGACCTCGCCGGCGAGACGGCACATCTGGGGACCGAGCGCCGCCACGATGAGCCGCGTCGAGAGCTGGCGGCGCAGCTCGACGACACCGGCCCGCACCCGCTTGAGTGCCTCGGGATTCGGACTGCCGATGCCGAGGAGCAAGCGATCGAGCGGCAGCCCGGTCGCCTTCACGCCCTGAACGATGCTCTCCGGCCCGCGCGTGTTGAGGGGAATCACGCCGATGCCGAGCTCGATGCGCCGCGTCTCGCGCGCCGCGTGCGCGAGCGCGGCGAGCCCGTCGGTCGGGCCGGGATGATTGACCCAGAACGAGGTGTATCCGAGCCGCTCGGCCTCTTTGGCCGAAGCGCGGATGACTTCGGGCGACGTGCCGGCGAACACCGCGAAACCAAGTCCCATCACGCGTCTCCTCTCGAACTTCGGTCCGTGGCAAGCGACGCCGCGCAGTATACTCCAGCCGGATTATCATGACCGGACCTCGGGACTCGACTCGAGCGGGCGCGGCAACCATCACCGTGATGGTCACCTTCTTCGCCGACCTCCGGCGATTCCTGCCCAGGGGCGCCGACGGGCCCCAGCGCTACACGGTGCCCGAGCACAGCACGGTCGACGACCTGCTCGCGGTGATCGGCGTCGCACCAGACGCCGATCTGACCATCGCGGTCGACGGCGAGCAGGCCTCGCGCGACACGCCGCTCCGCGCCGGCGCCGACTACATGCTCTTGAGCCCGATGGAGGGGGGAGCCGCACCCACCGGGGTGGCGACCACGTCAGTGGAAGCCGCAGCCACAGGCGAGGCGACCACGTCAGTGGAAGCCGCAGCCGCAGGCGAGGCGACCACGGCAGTGGAAGGGGGAGCCGCAGCCGATGGCGAGGCGACCACGTCGATAGAAGGGGGAGCCACTTGATGGAACGCTACGGCTACTGGAACAAGATCCTCCACGTGAACCTCGCCGATCGGACGACCTGGATCGAGGAGCCGGGCGATTCCTTCTTCCGCCGATACGCCGGCGGCCGCGGGCTCATCGGGCACTATCTCCTGAAGTACGTGCCGAAGGGCGCGGACCCGCTCGGGCCCGACAACGTTCTCGTGATCGCGCCGGGCGTGATCACCGGCGCGCCGGTGCCCGGCGCCGGACGCCACAGCGTCGGCGCCAAGTCGCCCCTCACCGGTGGCTTCGGCGAGTCCGAGTCGGGCGGGTACTGGGGCGCCGAGCTGAAGCGGGCCGGCTGGGACGCGATCGTCTTCCATGGGGTCTCCCCCACCCCGGTCTATCTCTGGATCAACGAGGGCGCCGTGGAGTTCCGCGACGCCACGCACCTCTGGGGCAAGATCACCGGCGAGGTCGAGGACGCGATCCTGACCGAGCTCGGCGACCCGCGCATCCGCGTCGCGCAGATCGGACCGGCCGGCGAGAACCTCGTGCGCTTCGCCTGCATCGCCAACGAGCTGAACGAAGTCGCGGGGCGTACAGGCATGGGCGCCGTGATGGGATCGAAGCGGCTCAAGGCCATCGCGGTACGCGGCAAGACCCCCGTGAAGATCGCCGATCAGCCCGGACTGCTGGCGATCGCCAAGTGGGTATCCGGCACCATGGACGAGAAGCACCGCGCGTTTCACGAGTTCGGCACCGGTGCGGCGATGCAGGGCAAGAGCCTCGAGGGCGGGATGCCCGTGCTGAACTACCGGCTGGGGGCCGCCGACACGGTCGCCAAGGTGGACGCCATCGCGGTGCGCGATCAGGTGCGCGTGAAGATGGGCGCTTGCTACGCGTGCTCCGTGCGTTGCAAGAAGGTCGTCCACATCGAGGAGAAGGAAGACGCGGCGCGCGCGGCCGCCGAGAACGTCTACAAAGGCCGGGCGCACGTGGCGTTCGACCCCCTCGGCCGCTACAGCGTCGATCCGCGGTACGGCGGGCCGGAGTACGAGTCGCTCGCGGCCCTCGGCGTGAACCTGGGCCTCGACGACCTCATCGCCATCTGCAAGTCCAACGAGATGTGTAACTACCTCGCCATGGACACGGTGTCGCTCGGCGCCACGCTCGCGTGGGCCATGGAGTGCTTCGAGAAGGGCGTCCTCACGCTCGACGACACGGGCGGCGTGCCGATCAAGTTCCACGACGCCGACGGCGTCATCAAGCTGGTGGAGATGATCGCCTACCGGCGCGGCATCGGCGACCTCCTCGCGGAAGGATCGCGGCGCGCGGCGCAGCGGCTCGGCCGCGGCTCCGAGGCGTTCCTGACGACGGTCAAGGGCATGGAGATGGCGATGCACGATCCGCGTCACATGCCGGTGATGCGCGCGTCGTATCTCCTGGCGCCGACCGGCGGCGACCACATGCGGCAGACCAGCAACCGCAACGGGCTCCGCAATCAGATCGGGCTCTGTCACTTCCTCGCGTACGAGGACGATCAGTCGCTGCAGATCCTCAAGACGGTGACCGGCTGGGACATCACGCCGGAAGAGATGGTGACGACCGCCCATCGCGGGCTCACGCTCGCGCGACTGTTCAATCTGCGTGAAGGGATGACCCGCGCCGACGATCGCCTTCCGGCGCGCTTCAGCGAGCCCTTGCCCAAGCACGCGGGCCTCACCCGCGAGCAGCAGGAGAAGATCGTCACCGACTACTACGTCGAGCAGGGCTGGGATGCGGCGACCGGCGTGCCGACCGCCGACACGATCCGAGCGCTCGAGCTCGAGGCCGACGCGGTGCACGCGGGATAGCGACGCGGCGGCGCCGGGGATGGGCGACGACGACCTGCGGATCGAAGATCATCCGCGCCGCGAGGACGTCCAGCTCCTGGACGAACGGCTCTACGAATTCAACGCCGCCGCGAGCGGCGTCGACGACGGCCGCTCACTGGCGATCTTCGTTCGCGATGGCTCCGGCGCGATCGTGGCGGGCCTGCACGGCTGGACCTGGGGTGGGACCGGATTCGTGCAGGCCATATGGGTGCACGAGAGTCGTCGCGGTCGCGGCCTCGGCTCGCGCCTGCTCGGGGCTGCCGAAGCGGAGGCGCGACGCCGCGGCTGCCATCAGATGCACCTCGACACCCACCGGTACCAGGCGCCCGCGTTCTATCAGAAGCTCGGCTACGACGTGATCGGCACCCTCCCAGGCTGGCCGGCCGACGACGTCCGGATCTTCCTCCGCAAGAATCTCGCCTAGCTCACCATCGTGAACGTCCGCTCGATGTTGGCGGCAGCACCGGTGCGCCATGGGCGATAGTCGTTGTACGCCGAGAAGGTCTTTTCGTGGCGCGGCGCCAGCTTCGCGATGACCCGCTGCTTGACCTCGTCGAGCGTCGCGCCGGTCGCGACTTCCTGGCGGACGGCCTCGACCATGTCGTAGACGTAGCTCCGGAACGCGTTGAGCCACTCCCGGCCTGTCACGTCGCCGTGGCCCATGATGATGTAGGTGAAGTCGAGCTGGGCGAGTCGGTCCAGCGTCCCCGCCCAGTCCTCGGGATAGCCGTCGCCCATGTAGGGCGTCCAGCCGATCATCGCGTCGCCGGTGATCACGACCTTTTCCTTCGGCAGATAGACGAAGACATCGCCCTCGGTGTGGGCGCGGCCGAGATGCAGCAGGTGAATCTCTCGGTCGCGGCGGTAGAGCTTCATCGTCTGCTCGAAGGCGATCGTGGGCAGCGCTGGCTTGAGCGCGCGCACCTCGACCAGGTAGGACTCGGCGAGCTTGAGATCGGCCTCGAGCTTGCCGCGCTGGGCGGGACTCGCGGCCTGGATGTCCGCTTTGAGCTTGGCGATCTCGCTCGGAACCTGGCGCACGTGGTCCTGGATGCGTTTCAACCCCTTCTTCACCATGGCTTCGCGCGTGATGGTGTTCGTCACGATCTCGGCATCGGGATACGCCTGCGGATAGACCTCGTTGCCGTGCCAGTGATCCCAGTGAAAATGCGTGTTGACCACGTAGCGGACGGGCTTCGTGGTGATGTCGCGCAACCGCTCCACGATCACCCGCGCCGCCGAGGGCTTCGAGTGCGTGTCGACGACCATGACACCGTCGGCGTTCTCGATGATCGCCGTATTGCAATTCACCTTGTACGCGGGCGACGCCACGGCCGCGTACACGCCGTCGGCGACCTTCTTGATGTCGAACCGCGCGTCTCCGCCACCGGGTCCTTCGTGAGCGCAGCAATCCATCGAGCCTCTCCTTGGTCTGACGTTGACGCCGGGATCAGGTGTGCCGGCGCGATGAGCCTAACGCGAACAGCCCCCAGCTCGCCAGTACCGCGAAAGGCGCCGCCCCGAACGGGATCGCGTACGAGCCGGTCAGGTCATACAGGAAGCCGGCGGCGGCGGGACCCACGGCCGCCCCGCACCGCCAGCCGAGATTGAGGACGCCCAGGATCGCGCCCAGCGCCCGGGTGCCGAACACGTCGGGCACTGCCTTGGCGAGCATCGTGTCCGCCGCGGCGAAGCCGATGCCGAGCGCGACGAGAGATCCCAACAGCGCCGCACGTGACGAGAGCCCGAAGAGCGCCAGGAGGGCCGTCATCTGCAGCGCATAGCTCAGGCGAATCGTCGTGAAGGTCCCGATCCGGTCGGACACGACACCGGACGCGACCCGCCCGGTGACGGCGCCCACGCCGTACGCCGTGAGCGCGAGCGACGCGCCGGCGAGGCTGATCCCCTGGTCGTGGGCGAACGGCACGATGTGAACGGAGATCATCAAGGTCAGGGCGCCCAGGAGGAGCCACGACACGTTCAGATACCACTGGCGCGCGTCGCCCAGCGCGTCGGCGAGCGTCGAGCCCGCGGCCACGGCGCCACGGGTCTCGTGCGCGCGCGGCAAGGGCATTTCGCCGGGACGCGGCAGGCGCACCGTCAAGGCCGCCAGCACCGTGACGGCCCCGCAGGTGCTCCCCAGCAGCGCATAGGCGGTCCGCCAGCCGACCCTCGCGATGAGCCACGCCGACAGCGGCCCCGCCGAGATATAGCCGAGGTTGAAGCCGACGAGAACGAGCGCCAGGGCCAGGCCGCGATGCGCGTCGAACCACCGCGTGACGGTCGTGGCGGAGAGCAGGTAGAAGCTCGACATGCCGATTCCGCCGAGTACGCCGACGAGAAGGTAGAGCTGCCACAGCGCGCTGACCGTCGAGACCAGCGCGAAGGCGCCGCCGGCCAGAATCACGGTCACGACCAGCATCACCCGCGGACCGTGACGGTCGGCGAGCGCACCGATCGCGAAGCCGGCAATGCCGCCGAGCAGCAGATTGACCGAGAGCGCCGCGGAGATCGCGCCGCGGCTCCAGCCGAACGTCTCGGCGAAGACGGGCAGGAACACACCGTACGCCGCGAGCG
>CAYVHH010000362.1:0-17558 GCA_964450175.1 uncultured bacterium
CGCGTACACGACGTGGTTCATCAAGGAGCCCGAGAGCGCGGCGATCGCCGCTTCATGCCCGCCAGCCACCACGACGGCAGCGCGCCAGCCCCGGCCGCCGACCTCGACTCCGCAGCTGGCGCCGCCTACGCCGAGCAGGTCTCGCTCGAGCCTCGTTAGACTATTTCCTCTCCTTGGCGAGCGATGTGAAGGCGATCTTGACCACCTGATATCCCATCCGAGGGTCTTTCGTGACATCGACGACGGTCAAGCCTTGCAGCGTGACTCGATAACGAAAACTGGCGTCCGCGGTGTCTTTCGTGTCTTTGATCTGCAGGAACAGAAAGAGGACGACTTGCTTGTTGCTCGGCTTTCCTTTGAGCGGCTCGAACGAATGCGCCTTGTCCGGATACCAATAGATCAGACACTGCTTGTCCTTCTCGATCTGATCGACGACCGACGTGACGTCGTTCTGGCTGGGTGATTCGGCGTCGTCCTCCAGAATGTCATCTCGATGTTTTGCCGAGCCTACTTTCGAGAAATCTGCCTCGAAGCCACCCGGCGCCATCAGATTCAGCCTGAAGCTGTACACGGACATGGCCTTCCCTCCTGTCGCGGGTCGTCGCGCTCCCGAATGACCTGGGTGTGCCCCACGGTGGGGCGGAGTGCATCGAACGCGCCATCGCGCAAGACAGGTGAATCGTGGCATTCACGGTGGCCCGGTGATACCAGGTAGGGCATTAGGGCTGACGGAGTCGGGCATCCTGCCCAGCGGCTCGACTGCGCCAGCTCACCGCACGATCGCCGGCCAGGTCCGCCGGGCGCAGCCACACGAACGCGAGCGCCCCGAGCAGCAGGGCGACGGTGACGTGGCCGAATGCCACGCCCCATCCCACGACGCTGGCGCCGCCGAGGAGATCGAGCGTCACGCCGAGCGCCAGCGGACCGAGAAAGCCGCCGGCGTAGCCGAGCGTCGAGTGCACGGCGAGGGTGGCGCCACGCCGGCCCGGCTCGGCGCTGCCCGCGCTGCCCGCCGTCAAGGACGACGAGTCGGACCAGATCAGCATCGCGTACAAGAGAATCAGCGCGGCCGCGCCGGCGTACGGGAGTGCGGCGCTGAAGCCGATCACGGCCGCCAGCGCGCTCGAAGCGAGCATCGTGCCGAGGATGAACCGGCGGCGCCCGAATCGAATGGCGAGCTCGTTGCCCCACACGCTGGCCCACACCCCGAGCAGGCCCATCACGCTCGCGACCGTCGCCGGCGCCAGCGGCGTCCACGCGCCGGGCGCCTGGGCGGCCACGAAGGTGAGAAACGCGACCACCCAGCCGCGCAGCGCAGACATCTCCCATGTGTGCACGCAATACGCGATCGAGTAGGCGAGCGCCGATCGATTGCGGAGAATCGGCCGGAAGTCGAGCAGAGCGCCCCGCGGGCCGGCGGCCGCGGCGACCGGCCGTGCCGGCAGCCCGACGAGGACCAGCACGAACGCGAGCGCGGCCCCGAGCGCGCCCGGCACCAGCGCCCACTGCCAGCCGAGCCAGGCGTTCACGGCTCCGGCGACACCGAACGAGAGCGCGCCGCTCACGCCGACCGCCGCCGCGTGCGCGGCGACGGCTCTCGACTGTTGCGGACCTTCCGCCGAGTCGCTCAACGCCTTGAGCCCCGGCATGTAGCTGCCGGCCCAGCCTGCGCCCATCAGCGCCCGGAACGCCAGCGCCGACCAGAAGCCGCTCGCGACCCACGCGAAGCCGGCGAAGGCGATCGCGGTCAACGCGACCGAGCCGAGATAGACGCGCTTGGGGTCCACGCGATCCGTCAAGGACGAGAGCAGCGGGACCACGAGCGTGTAGGCCGCGTAGTAGATCCCGCTGATCCAGCCCGCCTCGGTATTGCTGAGCGACCACGCGGTGATCAGGGTCGGCAGGAGCGCCGCCACCGCGAACGCGCCGATCTGAGCGCAGGCCTGGGCCACGCACATCGAGATCACCGCGCGGTTCAAGGTCATCGCGTGACGGACATACCGGTTACGCGATCTTGACGAGCTTCTGTAAGCTTCGAAGCCCGGGCGGATGCCCCTGCCCCTTGAAGCGATTACCCCAGTTGGTGAACGACACCTCGCCGACGTAGATGTCGCCGCGCGAGTCGACGGCGAGCCCGTGCGGTGAGATGAACTGGCCGAGCTCGAGCCCGGCCGGGCGCTGGCCGAGCCGCGCCAGCAGCTCACCCTTGTGGCTGTAGATGCTCACGCGCGGCCCGATGTTGGGCATGTCGTAGTTCACGCCCATGCCACCGCCGATCTCGCCGACGTAGAAGCGGCCCTGGGGCCGGGGCTCCAGGTAGAGCCCGGACGGACGGTGCATGTTGATCCATTGCGTCTCGAACTTGCCGTCGCCGTCGAACACCTGCACGCGATGATTCTCCCGGTCGGCGACGTAGACCCAGCCGTCGGCGTCGCAGCAGACGTTGTGCGCGATGTTGAACTGGCCCGGGTCGGTGCCCGGCTCGCCCCACGAGCGGAGCAGGGTGCCGTTCGGCGCGAACTTGTGCACACGCGAGTTGCCGTAGCCGTCGGAGACATAGATATCGCCCTGGGGCGACAGCGCCGTGTGCGTGCAGCGATGGAAGGGCTCGCCGCTCATGTAGGGCTTCGGCTTGCCCGGGATCCCGAGCGTCAGCAGCACCTTGCCGTCGAGCGTGCAGTGGCGGACGGTGTGGTCGCCGTCGTCCGTCAGCCAGATCGTGTCGTCCGGCGCCATGTGCACGCCATGCGCGCGCGGAAACAATCCCTCGCCCCACGCGCGCAGGAAGTTGCCCTCGCGGTCGAGCACGACCATCGGATGCTTGCCGCGATTGAACGCGTACACGCGATCTTGCCGGTCGACGCCGACCGCGGCGACGTCGGCGTTGAACTCCTGCCCGGGAGGCAGCTTCGCCCAGTTGTCGACGACCTCGTAGCGATGCGCGCCCGTTCCCAGGATGATCGGCATGACTGACTCAGCCTCCCTTGAGGTAGTCCGCGAAGTATTCCTCGGTCGTGATCTGGCGACTGGTCAGGCCCAGCCGGAACGCCTCGCCCGCGAACGCGTCGATCTGCGAGCGATTCCGCTCGAGCCCGTACGGATGGAAGTCTTCTCCCATCACCGCCGCCGTGTCCTCGAGCTCGGCCTCGAGCCACGGCGTCGCGTACGGGAATCCCTTCTGCGCGGCGGTGAAGCACTCGTTGGCGACGACGAATGCCTCGGTGAGACTGCGCGCGATTCTCGGATTCGCCTCCCAGGCCTCGCGCCGCAGGACGATCAGGTGCTGCGGCGGGAACGCCCCGGTCTTGAGAAAGTACTCCTGCTCGACCAGGCGGAAATCCGGGAACAGGCGCACGATCGGACCCGTTCGCGGGTGATAGGCCTCCGGGCGCGGCGGGCTGTAGATCGCGTCGAGCTCGCCGGCGATCAGCATGTCCGACAGCGACCGGCCCTTGGCCGGCGCCTTCACGCCCGGCGGCAAGGTCTGGTCCATCGGCGCCGACCACGGCGTGTCGATGTCGCCGATCCACCACTGGATCGCCGACGGATCGAGCCCGACGAACCGGAGAAAGTGCCGGTACCAGATCGAGCCGCTCGCGGTGTAGCTGTACATCCCGATGCGCTGGCCGGCCAGATCGGCCGCCGACCGGATCGGCCCGCCGCGCCGGATGTAGAGATCGCGCGCGGTGAAGTTGCGCAGCGGGAACACGGGAACGCCGACGTAGCGGCGATCGCCTTTGTCGATGCGGTAGAGATACTGCGCCATCGACCACTCACCGCCCTGCACCGCCGGGTCCTGCACGGCGCGACGGAGCATCTCGGCCCGCGCCGGCCACGAGCCGCGGCGGCCCAGGATCATCGTGAGCGCGATGCCGTCCGGCTTTACCTCACCGGTGGCGAGCGGCATGATGCGCGCGTAGTCGGCACAGGTCAGCGTGATCGGGATGTCAGCCATGGCGCCTCACGGGTTCTGTTCGAACAGATCGCCGTCCGGCCATCTCTTCACCTTGCCCTTGGCGGCCCACAGGCCGCGGTCGACTTCGCCTCTGAAGCCGTTGCGATCCTGCGGCCGGCTGTTGAAGGCGACGACCCAGGCAAACCCGTCGGCCGTGCGGACCGCCAGCGTGCTCGTCCCGGGGATGGACCCCGTGTGGAACAGGTTGGCGCCCTGCGCGACGGGTCGGATGCGGATGCCGAGGCCGTAGAACACGCCGGTGGTGTTCGACTCGTCACCATCCGCCGACCCCGCTTCCCGCTGGGTGCGCGCGTTCATCTCGGCGAGGGTCGCGGTGTTCAGGAGCGCCGCGCCGCGGCGGCCGTCGATCCCCAGGATGAAGCGCAGGTAGTCGACGGGCGCACCGATCCAGCCCCCGTACGAGTCCATCGTCTCGATCGCGAAGGCGCCGTAGGGCTGCGGCGAGAGCTTCATGTCGAAGCCCGGCATCGGCTTCACGTCCTTCGCTCCGCGATAATCGTAGTACGTCACCTCGCCCTCGGCGGGCTCCAGGGTGCGGCCGATCTTCATCCGCGTCGCACCGACCGGCGCCAGGATGTGCTGGCGCACGTATGTCCCGTACGTCACGCCCGTCACCCGCTCGATGACCCGCCCGAGGATACAGTAGCCGATGTTGGAGTAGGCGAAGCGCTCGCCCGGCGTGAAGTCGAGCGTGCGCTCGAGCGTGTCGCGCATGATCGTCGGACAACCGGGCGGCAGGGGCCCGCCCTGGCGCCGAGCCGCTTCGGCCGCGTGCGGCAAGAACACGACGTCACCCGAGCGCTCCCGGTCGAAGCCGCCGGAGTGCTGGAGCAGATGGCGCACGGTCATCGCGTGGACGCGCGAATCGGTGATCCGATCGGCCCGCGGGCCGATGTCGCCAAGAAGCGGGAGCACCGTGTCGTCGAGCTTCAGCCGGCCGTCCTGCACGAGCTGAAGCACGGCGACCGCGGTGACGGTCTTGGACAGGCTCGCGAGGCGGAAGAGGCTCCCGGGTTCCACCGGGACGGACCGTTCCCGGCTGGCCAGCCCGTAGCCCCGCACCAGCACCAGCTTGCCCTGGTGGGCGACTGCGAGCCCGGCGCCGGGCACGTCCCACTTCTTGATCAGCGCCGTCATCAGCTCGTCGAAGGATCCCAGACCCGGCAGCGCGGATCCCGTCGGCTCGGCGCGCGCCTCGCGGGCGGCGGCGCCGAGCACGACGAGCAGAGCGGCGGCGAGGGCGACCCGCTTCACGCGTTCTTTTGCGCCTCGAAGATCGCCCGCGGATTCTTCACGAGCATCTGCTCGATCTGCTCCTCCTTGACGCCCGCCTTGCGGAGCGCCGGGAGGATGTCGTCCGGGATGTGGTTGTAGTTCCACTGCGGGCGCGTGCGGCGCTTGGCGTCCTCCGACAGCATGTCCGACCAGCAGTTGGCGTCGTGCGAGAGGACCATCTTGCCCGCGTAGCCCTCGGCGCACAGGCGGGCGACCACCTCCACCCGCTTGGACGTGATCAGGAAGTTCTCGAGGCCGAAGCGGTCCATCCCGATCGTGCTCCCCCGCTCCATGAGCCCCCGCAAGTAGCCGAGATCCTCGCTGTCGCCGCTGTGGCCGATGATCACGCGGCTCAGATCGACGCCTTCCTGGGCGAAGATCGCCTGCTGCATCTCGCCGGTCCGCCCGGCCGCCCACGTGTGCGTCGAGATCGGCACGCCGGTCGCCTTCTGCGCCCGCGCGGAGGCGCGCAGGACGTTGTCGATCACCGGGGTCACGCCGGCCGTGTCGGTCGCGCACTTGATGATGGCGGCCTTGACGCCGCTGTTGGCGATGCCCTGGGTGATGTCGCGGATGAAGAGATCCGCGACCGCGTCGACGCCGTGCGCGCCGAAGTAGCGCTGCGGCATCCACCACACGCCGGTGGCGACCACGATGTGCACGCGCGAGCGGCGCGCGACCCCGAGGATCAGGTCGATGTCGCGCCCGAGATCGACGGTGGTCAGGTCGACGATCGAGCGGATGCCGCGGCTGTAGAGCTCGGCCATCTTGCGCTCGGCGATGTCCAGGATGCCGTTGCGGTCCCACAGGTGCGGCCAGTTCTCCTGCACGCCCGGGGAGCGCGTGACGACGTGCTCGTGCATCAGCGTGGGTCCCAGCTCGGTCGTCGCGATCGGCCCCAGCGCGGTCTGGACGGTGGTCATATCGATCTCCCGATGTTGAGGGTCTGCGGCCTAGCCTTCATCGCCTGCACACTTCGAGCGCCGGCTCGTCGGCGCTCGCGGCGGCGAGCACGACGGCCTCGATCGCGGGCTCGCCCAACAGGCGCCCGGCGGTCTCGCGCGCCGGCGCGCGGTCGGCAAGCGTGTCGACTTTGTTGATCAGGACCACGACGCGGGCCCTCGCCGGCACGTTCTTGCGTCCGCCCTCGGGATGCGCGAGGACCCGCGCCACCAGCTCCGGGGTCACACGCGTACCCGAGGCGCCGCCGCTCAGCGCCTGGACCAGCTCGGGCCGGTGGACGTGCCCGGCGTCCAGCGGCTCTCCGAAGACGTCGGCGCCGACGACCGGCACGACCAGCGTCGTCTCGGGCGGAATCGCCGGCTCGTGGCCGGCCGGCGCCTTGAACGGGCGCCCGCGCGATCCGTCGGCCTCGTTGAGCAGACAGACGCGCGGATACCAGGCCCGCAATCGAGCGAACAGCTCCGGCGAGACGCCGGCGGCCCGCCCGGTGACGGGGTCCGTGTCGCCGACGACGAGCACGTGCCGGTGAGCATCCAGCGCGGCCTGCACGCGCGGCCGCGTGGCATCGACCGCTCGCACGGATGCGGGCGCCAGCTTGATCTGCTCGGCGAAGATGTGGGTGGTGCTGGTCGTCACCACCGGCTCACCCCGTTCGACGATCTCGCGCGCCAGCCGGAACATCGCCGTGGTCTTGCCGCCCCCTCCGACCAGCGCGACGACGTCGCCGGCGGTGATGCCGAGCGCGTCGGCCAGGGTCAGCGTCAGCCTCGAGCACCCGCCGCCGCGCGCTCGATGAGCTCCTTGGCGCCCGCCTGGATCCACGGGAAGAAGCTCGTCATCACCAGGCGCACCCCGAGGCGCGTGTAGCGCTCGACGTTGCCGACGTTGACGAGCGTACCGGCCACGCGGCCGGACTGGACGATCTTCTTGATCGCGCCGTCGATGGTCTGCTGGACGTCCGGGTGCGTCATGTTTCCGATATGGCCCATCGAGGTCGCCAGATCGCTCGGCGCCACGAAGAAACAATCGATGTGGTCGACCTTGAGGATCTCGTCGAGGCTCCGCACCGCGACGATGTCCTCGATCAGGACGATCAACAGGCTCTGGTCGTTGGCGGTCTTGAGATAGGCGTCGACCCCGAAGCCCTGACGGCTCGTGTACATCCCGCGCTTGCCGAGCGGCGCGAATTTGCCGGCGGCGACGACCGCCTCGGCCTCGGCGCGATTGTTGACGTGCGGGATCACGATGCCCTGCGCGCCTCGATCGAGCGTGCGGTAGATGGTGGCGTAGTCGTTGTCCATCACGCGCACGACGGACGTCTTGCCCCAGAGGTCGCAGGCGCGCGTCAGGTTGCCGAGGTCGGCGTAGTCGACACCGCCGTGCTCGCCCTCGAGCCAGATCCCGTCGACGTCGAGGGTGCCGAGTTGATCGATCAGGTCCGGTTCGTTGGTGCCGGCGACGATCGTCGCGACCTGGCCGGCGGCGAGCTTGTCCTTGATGCGATTCGGCCGGATGTTCATGGTGCCTCCTTCGCGGGATTCTAGCCCAAAAGGCAGGCAGGCGACCCGCGCGCTTCCACTCTCCCCGCGCTTGTTGTATTGTCACCGAACGATTCGCAAGGAGGCGTCCATGAAGTGGAAGCGCGCCGGGTGGAGGGGTGACATGGTTCAAGCCACAACAGTTGGGTTGACGTTCCTCCTGGTCCTCTTCCTCCTCTCTCCCGCAGACGTCCGTGGGCAGAGCAAGGAGGATACGCTCGTCTATGCCCTGCAGAGCGACGTCCAGAACTGGGATCCACCCAACTCGGTGCTGCGCGAGAGCATCATCCTCGGCTATAACGTCTTCGACCATCTCGCGGCGCGCGACCTCAAGACCGGCAAGGTCGGCCCGAGCCTCGCCGTGTCGTGGAAGAACCTCGACGACACGACGTGGGAGGTCAAGCTCCGCAAGGGCGTCAAATTCCACGACGGCACACCGTTCGGTGCGAAGGACGTCAAGGCGAGCTTCGACCGCGTGCTGAATCCCGAGAACAAGCTCACCGCGCGCGGCAATCACGCGAAGATCAAGAGCGTCGAGGTGGTGGACGATCTCACCGTACGCTTCCACACCGACGGGCCCTATCCGCTCTTCGTCGAGCGGCTCACCGCCCTGGTGATGCAGTCCGAGAAGGTCATACGAGAGAAGGGCCAGGAGTGGATGCAGGAGAACCCGGTCGGCACCGGGCCCTACAAGCTCGTGAGGTGGAACAAAAAGCAAGAGCATCTGCTCATCCGCAACGACGACTACTGGGGACCGAAGCCCGCCTTCAAGTACGTCCGCATCCGCATCATCCCCGAACAGGCCACCCAGATCGCCGAGCTGATCTCGGGCGGCGTGGACCTGATCAAGGCGGTGCCGCCCGACCAGATGGACGTGATCAACAAGTCGGGCCAGGCTCGCACGGCCACCTCACCGATCCTGCGCACCGCCTTCATCCAATTGGATCAAGCCGGCCGGTCGGGCCCGAACCCGTTCCAGGATCGCCGCGTCCGTCTGGCCGCGAACCTCGCGGTCGACATCGATTCGATCATCAAGCACGTGCTCAACGGACTGGGTGACCGGACGGCCACCACGGTCAATCCGATGGCGTTCGGCTTCGATCCGGCCGTGAAGCCCTACACGCAAGACCTGGCCCAGGCCAAGAAGCTCCTCGCCGAGGCCGGCTACCCGAACGGGCTCGAGGTGGGTTTCCTGCGCGGCCAGCCGACGGTGGAGCCCGGGGTGGTCCAGACCTCCGACGCCATCGTGGCCGACCTCGTGAAGGCTGGCATCCGCACCAAGGCGCGGATGGTCGGCGAGGTGGGCCCGTTCACGAATCTGGTTCGCGACGGCAAGGCGGAGCCGATGTTCGAGTGGTCCTGGGGTTACTATTCGATCTTCGACGCCGACGCGATCCTGTTCGACGTGATGACGTGCGGCCAGCCGTATAGCGTCTACTGCAACAAGGCGCTGGACGATCTGGTCATCCAGGGACGCTCCACGCTCGACCCCAAGCGCCGGATGGACATCTACGCGAAGGCCCAGAAGCTGATCCACGACGACGCGGCCTATCTCTTCAAGTGGGGGCTGCGCGGCGTGTGGGGCATCAGCAATCGGATCAACTACGAGGCGCCACGGGACGAGGTCGACCGGATGTGGGCCGTGACGCCGCGGACGAAGTAGGGCACACCACCGAGGTCGGGCCCGGGTCGCTCCGGGCCCGGCCTCTCGTTCAGCATGCGCGTCTATATCCTGCGTCAGCTCGTCCAGCTCGTGGTCGTGATCCTCGGCATCTCGATCCTCGCGTTCTTGATCCTGCACGTGCTCGGCGATCCGGTGCTCCTGCTGCTGCCGCAGAACGCTGGCAAGGAGGAATTCGAGCGGTACCGTCACCTGCTGGGCCTCGACCGGCCGCTCTACGTGCAGTACTGGAAGTTTCTCTCGCGGGCCGCCCTCGGCGACTTCGGCAAGTCCTGGTATGCCGACACGCCGGCGTTCAGGCTCGTGCTCGAACGCATGCCGCCAACGATCTATCTCACCTTCTCGGGGCTGTTGGTCGCGCTGCTGATCGCGCTGCCCCTGGGAATCATCGCGGCGCTCAAGCGCAACTCCTGGGTCGACAGTCTGTGCACCGTCGTGGCCGTCGCGGGTCAAGCCACGCCCATTTTCTGGCTCGGAATCATGCTGATCATCGTCTTTGCCGTGCGGCTCAGGGTCTTGCCCGCCTCGGGGTACGGCACCTGGCAGAACTTCCTGATGCCGGCCTTCTGCCTGGGCGCCGCGTTGGCGCCGATCACGATGCGCCTGGTGCGCTCCGGGGTCATCGAGGTGATGAACCTGGAGTTCATCAAGACGGCGCGCGCCAAGGGCCTGGCGGAGCCCGCCGTGGTCGTGAAGCACGCGTTCCGGAACGCCTGTATCCCGGTGATCACGGTGCTCGGGCTTCAGTTCGGTCAGCTCCTCGGCGGCGCCATTATCACCGAGACGGTGTTCGCCTGGCCGGGAGTCGCCACCTTGACCGTCGAATCGATCCGCAACCAGGACTTCCCGGTGGTCCAGTGCGCGGTGATCCTCCTGGCGCTCCTCATCGTCGGCGTGAACCTGATCGTGGACGTCATCGTCGGATTCATCGACCCGCGCATCCACGCCGCATGAAAGCGGCGAGCGCGCCGACCAAGCTGGAGCTCACCCAGGTCGGTGTCAGCGCGCCCGACCTCGGGCGCGCGACGGTGCGGCGCCTCGCGCGGGTGCGCTGGGGCCTCCTGGCGGCGGTCATCCTGCTGCTCATCGTCGCGACGTCGGCGCTCGCACCGTGGGTCGCGCCGCACGATCCGCTCGCGGTGGACATCCGTCACCGGCTGGCGCCGCCGCAATGGATGGATGGCGGCACCTCGGAGCATCTGCTGGGCACGGACCAGGTCGGCCGCGATCTGCTGGCGCGGATGATCTACGGCGGCCGCGTGTCCCTGGTCGTCGGAGTCGGTGCAGTGCTCATCTCGGCGACCATCGGCGTGCTGCTCGGGCTCGGCGCCGGCTACTTCGGAGGCCGCACCGACTGGATCATCATGACGGGGATCAACGTGATGCTGACGTTTCCCTTCGTGCTGCTCGCGCTCGCGGTGATCGCGGTGCTCGGCCCGAGCCTCACGAACATGATCATCGTGCTCGGCGTCGCCGGGTGGCCGATCTACGCGCGCGTCATTCGAGCGGAGACCATGGCGATCGTCGAACGGGATTTCGTGCTGGCCGGGCGCGCGCTCGGCATGAGCCACGCGCGGATCGTGTTCCGCCAGATCATGCCCAATCTCGTCTCGGTGATCGTCGTGATCGCGACCCTGCAGGTCGCCCAGGTGATCATCCTCGAGTCATTCCTCTCGTTCCTCGGACTCGGCATTCAGCCGCCCACCCCGGCCTGGGGCAACATGCTCGGCGAAGGCCGAGTCTACATGCTCAACTCGTGGTGGATCGCGACCTTCCCCGGCCTCGCGATATTCCTCACGACGCTCGTGATCAACCTGATCGGCAATGCGATCCGCGACTGGCTCGATCCTCACCTGAAGCTATGACGACTGAAGCTATGACGACCTGATCCTCACGCGGCCGCGCTATCGCGGGAAGCTGAACACGTTCGCCGGCTCGTGCCCGAGGTCGTGGTCGCGGCGGAGACGACGGACCATCTCGAGCGCGTACGGCGCGCCCTCCAGCAACTGAGCCAGCATCAGGTCGTCGAGCTGCAGCCCGGCACGCCGCGCCGCCTTCACGCAGAGATCGCGCGTGTCGGCGTCGACGCGGTCGCTCGGCTCCGATAGGACCGGCGGCGACGTGACCTCGGGCGCCGCGGCACCGGGCGCGAGATTGGGCCGGCGCGTGTGCCATTCGGTGGCGCGCTCGTAGGCGTGGCCGATGCGCAGAATCGTCTCCTCGCCGAACGGCCGTCCGAGGATCTGCATGCCGAGCGGCAGCCCGTGGCCGCCGAAGCCGTTCGGCAGCATCAGCACGGGCTGGCTCGTCACGTTCCAGGCGGTCAATACACTTGCCTTCTGCCAGAACGAGACGCTGCGATAGTCGGCGATGAGCGGCGCCTCGCCCATGCCCGCCGTCACGAACGCGTCGAACCGCGCATAGAGCGGCTCCATCTCCACCATCATGCGGCGGTGCTCGCGCGTGGCCTGGACGTAGTCGTTGGCAGTGAACAGCACCGAGGGCAGTGCGCGCGAGCGGAAGTCTGCGCCGAAGTCCTTGGGCCGCGCGATCAGGTTCTTCTGATGGACGCTGAAGATCTCGCTCTCGGCGATGATGAGCTTGACGTCGAAGTAGCTCGCGAGCGGCCGTACGCGGCACTCCTCGAGCTCGGCGCCCAGACGCCGCAGGACGTCCAGCGCCGCGTCCATCGCCCGCCGCACATCCTCCGACGCCGGGAGGTCCGCCTCCCAGTGGTGCCGCAGGACCCCGATCCTGAGCCCGCGAAGATCCTCGCCGAGCGCGCGGCGGTACCGAGGGATCGGCCGGCTCAGGCTGCCCGCGTCTTTCGGGTCGTAGCCGGCCAGCGCTTCCAGGGTCAGCGCGCAGTCCTCGACGGTCCGCGCGAGCGGCCCGCAGTGATCGAACGTGTAGGAGTTGGTGACGACGCCGGCGCGGCTCACCAGCCCGAAGGTCGGCATCAGCCCGACGACGCCGCAGAGCGATGCCGGCCCCCGGATCGAGCCGCCCGTGTCCGAGCCCAGCGCCACCGGGACCATTCCGGCCGCGACGGCGGCGCCCGATCCCGACGACGAGCCGCCGGTGAAGCGCGCGAGGTTCCAGGGATTGCGCGCCGGCGGCCACGGCAGGTCGAACGACGGGCCGGCGTGGGCCATCTCGTGGGTCGCGAGCTTGCCGAGGAGCACGGCGCCCGCGTCGTAGAGCCGGCTCGTCGTCGTCGCGTCCTCGGCGGGAATTCGATCGATGAAGACGCGCGAATGGGCGGACGTCAAAATGCCCTTCGTGTCGTAGATGTCCTTCAGCGCGAACGGGATCCCGTGCAGCGGCCCGCGGCTCGTGCCGCCGGCGATCTCGGCCTCGGCCGCCCTCGCCTGGCGGCGGGCGAGGTCGAACGTGGGCGTGATGAAGGCGCGCGTCTGCGCGTCGAACCGCTCGACGCGCTGGATCAGCGCCTCGGTCAGCTCCACCGGCGAGAGCTTCCGGGCTGCGATCAATCCGGCCAGCTCGGCGATGGAGAGGTCGTGCAGGTCGGTGGCCATGGGGTCTCCCTTTCGGGGCCGAGTATAGCGTTGACGCCTCTCGCGGCGATGGCTACCCTTGGTCCGCAGCCCTGAGGTGAGGAGGTCACACCATGCCGATCATGACCAAGGACGGCTTTCGCCTGTACTACGAGGACACCGGCGGCAACGGGCCCGCGATCCTGTTCCTGCACGGCGCCGGCGGCAATCACCTGAGCTGGTGGCAGCAGGTCCCGGTGTTCGCCGAGGAGTACCGGTGCGTCACGGTCGACCAGCGCGGCTTCGGCCAATCGCCCGATGTTCCGGGCGGGCCCGGGCCCGCCGGGCTCGCGACCGACGCCCTCGCGCTGCTCGATCATCTCGGCATCGCGCGCGCGGCGCTCGTCGCCCAATCGATGGGCGGCTGGGCGGCAGTGGGCGCGGCGGTGCGGGCGCCGGAGCGATTCTGGGCGATCGTCCTGGCCAATACCGTCGGGAACCTCACCAACGACGACATCGCCGCCGTGCGCCGGCGGCTCGCCGCGTCGAGCCCGCCGCGGCCGGCCGTGCTCTGGCATGCGGCCATCGGCCCGACGTTCCGCAAGCGAGAGCCGGTGCGCTCGTTTCTCTACGCGCAGATCTCGGGGCTGAATGCGCCGCTCTCGTCCGACTTCCGTGACCAGCTCCTGGGCTTGACGACGCCCGTCGAGCGCTACGCCGCCTCGCGCGTGCCGACCATGTTCCTGACCAGCGACGAGGACGGCCTCATCTGGCCCGAGCTCTCGCAGAAAGTGCACGAGCACGTTCCGGGCTCGCGCTTCGAGCGCGTCGAGGCCTCCGGGCACTCGACGTATTTCGAGCGGCCGGACGTCTTCAACCGCGAGGTCGGGGCGTTCCTGAAGGGGCATCGGCCATGAAGTGGTGCCGATTCCAGTCCGGGAAGACCGTCGCGTACGGCATCATCGACGGAACGACCGTGACCGAGGTCACCGGAAGCCCGTTCGAGAGCTACGCGAAGACGGCGACCACGAGCATGCTGAGCCGGGTCAAGCTGCTCGTCCCGGTGATTCCGCCGACGTTCTACGCGGCCGGCGTCAACTACCGCGAGCACGTCACCGAGATGGCGCAGCGGCGCGGCGTCAAGCCCGAGTTCCCGCCGGCCGCCGACGTCGGCTACCGCGCCAACAACGCGCTGGTAGCGACCGACGAGCCGATCGTGATCCCGAAGGACGCGACGGATCAGGTCCAGTACGAAGGCGAGCTCGTGGTGGTGATCGGCAAGCGGTGCAAGAAAGTGTCGGAGGCCGCGGCGCTCGACCACGTGTTCGGCTACACCCTCGGCAACGACGTGAGCGAGCGTACCTGGCAGCGCGGGGACCGCACGTTCTGGCGGGGCAAGAACACCGACACCTTCAAGCCGATGGGGCCGTGGATCGTCACCGGGCTCAACCCCGACGATCTGCGCGTCACGATCCGCCTGAACGGCAAGGAGATGTTCACCTACGCGGTGAAGGACGCGATCTTCGGCGTGCGCCAGTTCATCAGCCGGATGAGCCAGTACCTGACGCTCCAACCCGGCGACGTGCTGTGGATGGGCACGGACGGCGCCACCGAGAACATGAAGGACGGCGACCTGGTCGAGGTCGAGGTGCCGGAGATCGGCATCCTGCGCAACCCGGTCGTGAGAGAACACTGATCGCGGACCACTCGTTCCCGATCGTCAGGCGCCCGCTGCCGGGGACGCGCTCGCCCGTGCTCGTCAGCGTGCCGCACTACGGCACGGAGCCCCTGCCCCACATCACGCGCGACCACTATCGTGAGCCCTGGTTCGAGACGTTCGCCTACGGGTTCGCCGACACCTTCGTGGGCGATCTGTATGGCGACCTGCACGAGCACGGGGCCACCGTGCTCGCGACGCCCTTCTCGCGCATGTTCGTCGACGTCAACCGGCGCCGTGACGACTTCGAGCACCATGACGGCGAGGTGCGCTCGCGGCGAGGCGTGGTCCGCACCCACACGATGCGTGAGGCGCCGATCTTCCGGCACCCGCTCGGCCTCGCCGACCTCGAGCAGCGGCTCAGCGCGCTGTACGACCCCTACTACGCGACGCTCGATCGCCTGCTCGGCGAGCTCCACCAGCACTACGGCTACGCGCTGCTCCTGGACGGCCACACCGGGAGCCCGCGGCGGATGAAGGACCACCAGGTGATCATCGGCACGCGACACGACACCACGTGCGCCCGCGAGCTCGCGTCGACCGTGGCCGCGATCTTCACCCGCCACGGCTTCGAGGTACACGCCAACGTCAGCGGCTACGCCGGCGGTAACATCGTCAGCACGTACGGCCAGCCCGGGACGCGGCGCGTGCACGCCCTGCAGCTCGAGGTCAACGCGTCGCTCTTGATGGCGACGGGCCGCGACGAGTTCATCGCCCAGGTCTCGCGCGGCGAGATTCCCGAGAAATCCGAGGCCAACATCGCCCGGGTGCGCGCGTGCCTGCGCGAGGTGCTGGCCGCCCTGCCCTCCGTGCTCGCGACCGTCTGCGAGGTCTCGGGATGAGCCGGCTCTTCCTGATCCGCCACGGCGAGACCGAGGGCAACGCGCTCCGGATCGTCCAGCACCCGCACGTCCCGCTCTCGCCCCGCGGCCTCGTGCAGGCGGAGCGGCTGGCGCGCCGCCTCGCCTCCGAGCGGATCGCGCGCATCGTGGCGAGCGACTACGCGCGCGCCGTCACGACGGCCGAGCATCTCCAGCACGCGACCGGCGCGCCGCTCGTGATCGAACCGTTGCTCCGGGAGCGGAACTTCGGGGATCTTCGCGGGCGGCCCTACGCGGAGCTCGGCTTCGACATGTTCGAGCCGGACTACGCGCCCCCGAACGGCGAGACGTGGCCGATCTTCCACCGGCGGGTCGATCAGGCCTGGGCCCGCGTGCAGGAGCTGGCGGCGGCCACGACGGGCGGGAGCCTCGCGGTCGTGACCCACGGTCTCGTGTGCCGATCGCTGGCGGCGCGCCACTTGATCCTCGCCGACGGCGAGCTGGCGCCCGAGCGCTGGGAGAACACCTCGCTGACGATCGTCGACTGGCCGGCGCCGTGGCGGGTGCGCCTGCTGAACTGCGTCGCCCACCTCGACGGCCTCGACGCCGCGTCGCGCCCCGACTCGGGCGCGGCCTAGAGCCGCGCGCGGCCGCTCACCAGCGCGCCGACAACCCCACGACCGCGGTGTGCGAGTCGAGATTGAAGTGGACCGGCGTCTGCTTGAGGCTCGCCGAGTCGCGCAGGTCTACCGACACCTCGGAGTGCGTGAAGCGATACTCCGCGAAGACCATGAGGCTCGGCGCGACCTGGAACGCGATCCCGCCTCCGAACTTGTAGCCGACCGTATAGTCGGCGTCGCCCTGCTGGTTGCGGAACTGCGCCGTCGTTCGCGGCGTGACCGTGGTCTGCGAGAACGGCACCCCGGCGGTGACGTACGGCTGGAGCGCGCCCCACGGCGCCGTCTCCGACTTCAGGAGCGGCAGGCGCAGCAGCATGTCGAGCGAGACCGCGATCACGTCCACGTCGATCCGGCCCGTGGTGCCGCCGGGCCCTCCGCTGCATCCGCCCGAAGGGACGCACCCGTCGATGTGGAGCTGCTGGGGGCCGATCGTCGGCATGAACGTGGAGAGATCCACCCCGAGGCCGAGAAAGGGTACCGCGTCCAGATAGCGACCGAAGCGCCCGCCGAAGATGAACGCGTGATCGAACTCGGTGTCACGGTAGATACTGAGGCCGGTCGGACTGTGCACGGTGACGTCGTCGTTCAGGGTGAGGCTCTGGCCGGCGTAGATATCGCCAAACCACTCGGCCGACGCAGGGGTAACCGTCAGAAGTACGCACATGACGATCGCGGAGATCACGAAGTTCATCGAATGGTCGCCTCGGTGCCGGCGACCGTGGTCCTTCGCATGTCGCGCGGCTGGCTCTCGTCGTAGCGGCGCACGCGATGCATCATCTGGCGGTTGTCCCACATGACCAGATCGCCCACGCGCCACTGGTGGACGTAGACGAACTTCGGCTGCGTGGCGTGCTCGTTCAAGTCTCGCAGGAGAATGCGCGCCTCCGGCATCGGCATGCCGATGATGGCGCCGGCGTGCGAGGAGAGATAGAGCGACTTGCGGCCCGACACCGGATGCGTGCGCACCAGCCGCTGGCGGACCGGCGTGAACATCGTCCGCTCCTCCTCCGAGTACTCGAGCATGCCGAGCGAGCCGCGCGAGTACATCAGGGAGTGCTCGCAGACGAGGTCCTCGACCAGGGCCTTCGTGGCCGCGTCGAGCGTGTCGTAGGCGGCTCGCATGTCGGCGAACTCGGTGTTGCCGCCAACCGGATTCACGACGCGCGCCGACAAGAGCGAGTATTTGGCCGGAATGGGCCGAAACGAGCTGTCCGAATGCCAGAGCATGTTGCCGAGATTGAACAGGCGCACCCTGGAGTCGCGCGGAAGCGGCTGCCCGTCGCGACCGAGATTGGAGACGTCGTTCATCCCGGTCTGCAGGCGCTTGTCCTCCGGCTTGGTGATGTTGCCGCCGCGGGCGTCCTCGAGCGCGCCGAAATTGCGGCTGAACGCCATCTGCTGCTCGTCGGT